>JAHHTS010000024.1 GCA_020024475.1 Oscillospiraceae bacterium | reverse complement strand
TTATTAAACTGACTCCATTTGTTAGAGAGTATAACATACTATTTAGCAAATGGGGGTTTTTTATTCGAGATAAATATTAAAAAACGCACATAATAATTAAGTTGAAGTGATAAACAAACGAGTATAAAATTGCTTAGAAGCCGAACTAAATTTAAGGATTTATTAAAAGCAGGTCTAAAAATAGTAATCAATATATTGTCACGAAGTTCCAAAAATACTAACAATTCAATGTGACTTTCGAAAAATCATATAATATTCTTGCAGGTTTTGAAGATAGCTACAACAAAGGTAAAAACGCTGATATTCTAAAATTCATAGTAAGAATTCACATTGTAATTTATGTTTGAAATTAATAAATTTTCTCGTATGCTATTAAAAATGAAAAAATTATATTCGTTTAATGTAATAACCACATCAATCTTACATGAGAACAATGGCAAATATTTATATCATCGTATTACCGATAAACTACACAATAAAGAAGGCATTTAAATTAAAAGTTCATTCAAGACTGGATAAAGTTTCAAAATCTGGTTTGCTGTGTTTTTATGAAGAAATACTATTATAAAGAAAAGATTGTCCACCGTTTTCTAAAATAAATTAAAAAATTGAAAAGCAAATGAAGAATTGAGATAAATATGACTGATTTCAACTGGCTATTAAATAAGCATTATATTTCTTATATTTTTTGAATTATACAATAGAAACATCGTTATTTATAAAATTTATGAAATATTTATAATAGTCAGGATAAGTTCTATGTTGAAAAATGTTTATCAATATAAAAGACAATCATTCTTTAGTTTTGCAATCTAATCTAGAATTGCAGTACAAATACAATCCGTGTCAAAAATCTATCACCACAAATAGTACGCAGCTAATGATTGGCTAAAATAAAACTGTATTGATAATTATATAATTTAAAAATTATTTATATTTTTCAAATCATTTGCTATACAAAAAGTTTTATTCTATAAAATAATTCGAGACTAAATCCACTAAAATATTTTGGTTATATAAAGCACAAGTAAATTCAGTCAAATCAAAAGAGCTTGCCACAAGCTTTACGCTAGCAACAAACTCTTTGGTCGACTTAAATATTTTTATTAGAAAGTTTATCTAACTTTTAAAACAATTTCAAACAATCAGATTCTTTCTTTTTATTCTTTTACTGGTTTACGAAGAATTGCCATTGATTCAATTTTTATTGGGCAATCAATTGTAAACTTCATCTTTGAATGTGGTGTTGATTTTACTTCTTCCCCTTCTTCATTTTTTATATATGAAGGAATGAGTTTAACCGTTTCACCATTAGGAATAAGAATTTCAATTTCATCACCAAGGTTTAATTTACCACGCTGAGAACAATACAACACACCATCTTTCCAATCATCTACAATCGCAAGTAATTCCCATTCTCGAACATAACTTGATGTATCCGTAGTCTGTATTGCATTTTCTGGGCCAAAATAAAATCCAGTTGAATATCTACGATGACTTGTTTTTGTAAGTTCATCCAAAACAGACATAGGACAAAGCCAATCTTTTGGGTTAGCATAATATGAATCTAATGCTTTTCTATAGGCTGCTGTTACTGATGAAACATAGTAAAAGCTTTTTGCCCTACCCTCAATTTTCAGGCTAGAAATTCCCGCTTCAACAAGCATATCAACATAAGGTCCCATACAAAGGTCATTAGCATTCATTATATATGTGCCCCCACCTTCGTTTTCTCCTATGTCATATTCCATTCCTGGGCGTGATTTTTCCTTAAGTGTCCATTCCCAACGACAAGGTTGTGCACATTCTCCACGATTTGCATCACGATTTGTTAGGTAATGAGACAACAAACATCTTCCTGAAAATGACATACACATTGCACCATGTACGAAACATTCAATATCTAAATCGGAAGGGGTATTCTTTCTAATTGTTATAATATCTTCAAAAGACAACTCTCTTGCAAGAACAACTCTTTTAGCTCCAAGTTTATATGCAGCATTTGCAGTAACATAGTTAACTACACCTGCCTGAGTTGAAAGATGAATTTCCATGTTGGGCGCATTTTCTTTTACCATAGACAATACACCTATATCTGCAACTATTACTGCATGAACACCAATGGCTGCAACTTTTTTTATGAATTCAGGCATATTTTCCACTTCTTCATTTGTTGGTACTGTATTGAGCGTTAAATATACTTTTTTACCAAGGCTATTTGCAATGTCAACAGCTTCCTGTAACTGGTCTAATGTAAAATTTTTTGGTGCTGCTCTCATACCATATTCTTCTGCTCCAAGGTATACAGCATCAGCTCCATACTTGAAGGCATATTTCAATCTTTCTAAGTCACCAGCCGGTGACAAAAGTTCTGCTTTCTTCATATATTTCCCCTTTTATTTCATAGAAGCATTAACACTCCATGCCATATCTACATTTTTCAAGTGTTCGCCATAAGTTTTTGAATAATAATATTTTCCTTTTAGGTCTGTAACAAAGAAATAATAACCATCTTTCATAAAGTTCTCATCAGGCCAAATAGTATTTTTGATCGCATCAATACCTGGATTTGAAATTGGTCCAGGTGGTAATCCTTTAATGTTATAGGTATTATACGCATCCATCATACCTGCTGGAACTTTATCAACCCCACCATAATATTTAACTATGTAATCGTAAACATAGTTTCCATCTTCGTTGATGTGACTACAAACATTACATTCGAGTCTAGGATGGAGAGAATTTTGTGCAATTCTGTTTCTTAAACAAGCCGCAACATAAGGTTGATCTTCTGGATGCCCAGCTTCTTCTTGAACAAATGAAGCAAGTGTTATAACCTCGTCAAGTGTCATACCAATTTTATCCATCTGAGCGTACATTTCGTCCGTAATTTGACTATCAAAATGCTCATACAGCTTAGCAACCATGTTATAAACTGTATCGTCAGCATAGAACTCATAAGTATCAGGATACAAATATCCTTCACCTTTCATAAATTTATAATCATGGTCTTTTATCTCATTCCAAAACTTAAACTGGCTAAAATCTCCTGTATTAGCTGTTTCAATAAATTCTTCAGCAGTACAAAGTCCGTTATTTTCCATTCTCTGTGCAAACTGCATAAGAGTGAATCCTTCTGGAAAAGTAACTGTAACTGTATTGCGTCTATCCTGCACTTTACTAAGCGTCTGAATAATTTTTTCATATGACATATTTGTATCAAGAGTAAATTCTCCATACTGCAAATTCTTAGGTGGGTTTACTTTTGTATAAAATTTAAAATAAAGGCTGTTTTTTATAACACCATTTTCTGCAAGAATTTTGCCTATTGCATTCGCTCCACTGCCTTTTGGAATTTCAACAGTAACTTCCTTACCTGGCTTTTGTGAACCTTTTATGTCATTTAAAATCGAAAAGCCAAACATACCAGCAACAAGCACAACAACAATAACTATAATTGAAATTATTTTCTTCATGCTATTTCTCCTTTATAATAAGCAACTCCGTACATTATATAAATTTTCACTAATTATAATATATAAATTTATAAAATATCTTAATAATTTATTAAAGTTTAGATAAATTATTCAAACATAAGATTAATATATACACATTCTGACAAGCCCCTTATAGCATATCTATTTTGTTTTTTACCTTCCCCTATAAACAGATCAGAATCCCGAGGAAGATAAATTTCTGCTTTTTCACAGCCTGTCTTATCACTTATTGCTTGCAGCAAATTCATGGCATAAAAGCTTGAATCTGCTAGTAATTCTATAATTTTCAAAACACCTTTATCGACATAATATACTGCATAAGCATTTTCAGTTTCAGCAGTCGAACCTCCAAATGTGTACAAATATTCAGCAAATTTTTCCCATGATTTAGATGTATATTGAATCATGTTTTCTTTATAGTGTTTTTTTCTAACAGAACTGAATCTTGAGGCTGTCATTATATCAAATTCAGCTGTTTGCCAAATATTTTTCTTAATATCAACATTGCATTTTCTTAGTTCACTAACATTATCAAATCCTAGTTTTTTATAAAAGTCAAATAAGCTTTCACTGGCAGGTTGCAAAACACAAAAAACTTTTCCTTGCTTTTTTTGGTCATTTATAGCGAATTCAATTAGTTCATGCATATAACCTTTGTTTCTATACTTTTTAGCTGTGCAAGCAGAATAAAGATAAAAGCCCTTCTTTTCTTTATATTCTATGTCAGTGACAGCTATAAGCATTGAAACGACTTCGTCATTTTCAATTATTATATATATATCTTTTGGATTCGTTATTGAAAATATAAAGTTGCAAAAGCCTTCCGTTCCATCATCAAAGACATCAATCCATAAAGCTTTAATTTGTGGAAGATGTTCTTTTCTAGCTTTCAAAATTTGCATATCATCACCTAAATACTTTGCGCAGTATATTTATCCAAAATTTTACAAGGAAAATAACTTAATTTTGATTTTCGAAGATTCTCCAATCCCAAATCATCTTCTCGATTTATAAATTCAAAGTTTGATAAACAATTAGATGCAAAATCACGATTTATAATTGCATAAGCACCATTGATTTCATGATATGCCTTTTCAACAATTATATCTACAGTTTTTGAATTTATAGCAGCTGCAATAGTTATTGCCACCACTTTATCATCAACTTCTATCATTGCTCCTATAAGTTTTAATTCTTCATAATTATCTAGTAATTCATATATACCTTGTTTTTCACTTATAAAATTCCAGTCATCATCATGTTCATATTTTTTACACCATTCATCTACAAAATTTTTTACTTTATTGATATTTCCCGGAGCAATTTTCACGAAATTATAGTTCGGATTTTCTCGTAAAAATCTTGATACATGGTTACGCTTTTTTTGATATTTTTTCCCTGGAAGTGTGGCTAGATCAATCTGATTGTAGACATAGTCTGATCCATCTCTATCATATTTTATATCAAACTCTTCGAAAAAATTTTCTTTTAACATTTCTGCTTCTTCGCTATCAAAACCATATATACATATTGGTTTTTTATGTGATAATGAATCCTCTAAAATAAGATTTACAGATTCGATATTATCCATTTTCCCTTTTGGATACAAATACCATATATGTTCATGTCCTTCTGAGCGGAGAAAAAATGTATCTTTTTCTATTGCTATTTCACAAGGATGTCTGTGCCCCCACACCAACATAGTTGGAAAACAATATTCGCAATTATCTATATTGGATTTATTTAATATATTTGAAACTGTTTCAAAATCCTGTACCTTAATAGGTCTGAATTTTAACATAATATCTCCCTAACAATGCTAAGCACAAGCTGGGAAATATCTCTAAGTGCAAACGGATTTTCTCCATCATCACATTTTATAATTTTCCAGTTGTCGTGCTGTGCGCAAAAATGTGCAGCTTGACTAGATTTTGCCAAGTATTCTTTATCCTTTTCGTGAATATCCTTTTTATCCTCATTGCCGTTGTATCTACTTGATAAAAGCTTTTGTGAAACTTCTAAAGACATATCTAAGTAAATTACACAATCAGGTGAAGGTATACCCATTTTTTTATATTCAAAATCGTAAAGCCAGTGTAAAAAATCTTCCCACTGAGTTTCTGGTAGCTTAGAACACTGATGTACACCGTTTGATGTTGTATATCTATCAGCTATTATTATATAGTCATCATCATAAAGTGATTGCCAACTTGATTTAAAACTAGCATAGCGATCGACTGCATAAAAAGTTGAAGCTGCATAAGCGTTCACATCGCTAGGTTTTGCGCCGAATTTTCCTGCTAAATACATTTTTACTAGAGCAGAAGAATCACTTTCATAGTCTGGAAAACTAACTTTCTTCACTTTTTTGCCTTGATTAAGAAGTTCTTCAAAAAGCATTTGAGATTGAGTGCCTTTGCCTGAACCATCCAATCCTTCAATAACTATAATTTTTCCCATAGATTAGCTCCTATTTTTTACTTTTAATTTGTGAATATTTCTCTCTCATTTCAACTATCTGCCCGCAGCTCATTTTCCCTTCAGGACATGAGCCACTTACACATGGTGGACCTGAGCGAACAAATAACGAAGGAGCAACTTCGCATACTTGTTTAAGCATTTCATCTGCTAATTCTCTAATTTCCCATTGTGCACGATTACAACAGCGTTCACGGAAGAAGTTATTTAGACTTCTAGCATTCATTGTAACTATCATTTTTGTTGTACAAGCATTTGGAAGAATAAAACGAGCATCTTCAAGTGCTTTCTTCTCAGCTGAGCGATTTGCTGTTTTTTCATCCATTCCCTGTGCAAGAAATACTTCTTTATGGGCGTTCTTAAGCAACTGTGTTACTTTTTGATAATTCTCAGTAGCGAGCGTCATTGATTTATTAAATTCTTCTAAAGATGCCGCATCATTAAGAATTTCAGGAGGTGTCACGAATTCAGGTTGTTTTAAATTTACATATCTTTGACTTTGAACGCTAAAAGAAGCTATTCTATGACGTGTAATTTGTGCAAGAAGACTACGTGATACTCCTTCAATAGCAAAAGTAAAACTTGCGTGTTCTGTTGGACTCTCATGTCCCATTGAAGCAAGCATTTCAACAAAATCCTTACTCTTTTCTGGTGTTAGTCCATCTAAAAGAGTGTCTATTTGTGCATTAGAATAACAAAGTTTAGCGGCAGCTGCTACAACTTTTTCAGGTTCTGGTGTATGTGCTATAAGTTTAACTTTCATCATCTTTTTCCTCTTTCTATATATTTGCATTTAATCTATTTTAGTAACCGGTGCAAAATTAGCCATAACTTTTTTAGTTCCTACACTATCAAACATGATTTCAAGCATTGAATCATTTGCAATAGGTGTAACTTTAACAACAATACCATTTCCAAACACTTGATGTTTCACTTTATCACCTGCTGAAAACACTTTCGCATTAGCTTTTATTGTTTGAGTTTTCTTAGATGCAAAAGCTGAATCTTGCATAAACACATTTCTGTTATATGGCTTATGTGATGCTATGGTTGAACGGCTCATAGGTTCAACAAAATTTCTTTTTGGCCTTTTATCGATAAATTCACAAACATCTTTATCCATTTCTTCAATAAATCTAGAAGGTTGTGGTCGTTTTGTTTGTCCAAACACCATTCTTTCGCTGCAATGCGAAATATATAATTCTTTCTTTGCTCTGGTTATGCCAACATAACAAAGTCTACGTTCTTCCTCTATGTCATCAGGATTATATTTTGATATTTCACCTGGAAAAATACCTTCTTCAACACCTACAAGAAACACATAAGGAAACTCCAGTCCTTTAGCAGAATGTATTGTCATAAGTGTAACACTATCAGCATTTTCGTCATAATTATCTATATCGCTGATAAGACTAACTTCTTCAAGAAACATCTCTAAAGTTGCATCCTCGTTTGCATCTTTATACCGCTGAATATTAGATACCAACTGACCAATATTCTCTAGCCTTGTTTTTCCTTCTTCTCCTTGAAGTGTTAACATTTGTTCATATCCAGTAATTTTTATAAGATTAGGAACAAACTCTTCCATTGGGCGTGTACGATACAATTCTAAAAGTTGTTTATATATAGTTAAGAAATTATTAAGTGGTGCAAGAGATCGTGAAAGTTGAGGGTAATCATACATATTGTACAACACCTGTATCATACTGACGCCTTTTTCATCAGCAACTTCTTGAAGAGTGTTTACTGTTGTATTACCTATTTTTCTTGTAGGTGTATTTATAATTCTTTTAAGTCTAAGATTGTCTGTTGGGTTTACGACAATGTTGATATATGCCATAATATCCTTAATTTCAGCACGATCATAAAATCTATGTCCACCAATAACACGATATGTTATACCGCTTCTTGCCAGTGCGTTTTCAATGTTAGATGACTGCATATTCATTCTATATAATACAGCATGATCCGATAGTTTGGCACCTTTTCTAACATTTTCACCTATTATTTCCACTACATTTTTAGCTTCATCAAACTCTTTATCGATATGGTAAACCTTTACTTTTTCTCCACCTTTTGTGCTCGTCCAAAGTGTTTTTCCCTTACGGTTATTATTATTTTCGATAACGCTATTAGCTGCATTCAATATATTTGATGTTGAACGGTAATTTTGTTCAAGTCTTATAACTTTTGCAGTCGGAAACTGTTCTTCAAAACTTAAAATATTCTCTATTGTTGCTCCGCGAAAACGATAAATACTTTGGTCATCATCACCAACCACACACAGATTGTTATGCCCGCGACTTAAAAGATTTATAAGTTCAAATTGCGCTGTTGATGTATCTTGATACTCGTCAACCATTATATATCGATATCTATTTTGATAATATTCTAATACATCTTCATGATTTCTAAAAAGCATTACGGTTTGATAGATAAGATCATCAAAGTCGAGAGCATTTGCTTTCTTTAAACGATGCTGGTATTCTTCATAACAACGAACAATAAGTTTCTCATGAGTATTATTAGCAAATTTTTCAGCTTCTATAGGGCTTATCAGTTTATCTTTATATCCTGAGATACGATTCATAACTGTTTTTAACTGTACGAATTTATCATCAATATTAAAGTCCTTCATGACTTCTTTCATTATTCTTTTCTGATCATCCGTGTCATAAATTGTAAATGAAGCCCCATATCCAATATTGCTACCATCTCTACGCAAAATTCTCATACAGAGCGAATGGAAGGTACTAGCCAAAACATCTTTTGAATACTCACCCAAAGAATTTTCAAGTCTTGATCGCAATTCTGCCGCTGCTTTATTTGTGAATGTAATAGCTAATATATGATAGGGCCAAATTACACCAGTTGAAATTTTTCTCTCTACATCAAAGTCAAGTTTTGTTTTGTTCTCAACAGCATATTTCAAGCAATAAAGTGTTTCTTCGTCTATATCACCTGGGAAATATGTACTATTATAACTATCGCCAAATCGGACCATATTAGAAATTCTATTAATCAGTACACTTGTTTTACCACTACCAGCACCTGCCAAAATAAGCAAAGGCCCTTTTATATGAAAAACAGCCTTTTGCTGCATATCATTCATGCGTGAAAACTGTTGGTTTATATATTCTTTTCTTAAATTTACTGCTTCTGTAAAATCCATTCTTCACTCTCCATTTTTAATCTATTTATTATATCATATTCTCCCATAATAATAAATACTCAGATATAACAAATAACTTTTTATGCTGATTTTTTATTTATTGTAAAGATCAAAATTAGAAAATTTGTTTATTTCTAGCTGTATTTCCTTATAGTTAGGCATATATTTTGCTATCTCATTATAAAACATATTTGAGTGATTTTTATACTTTATATGTGACAATTCATGTATGACAATATAATCTTGCTGAATATCAGTCAAAAGCATCGTCCTATATGAATAACAAATAGAGTTTCTCCCGCTACATGAACCCCACCTTGTTGTGGCGCTTGTTATTTTTATACCATTATGTTTTAAATCCATTATACTAGACCAATATTCTGTTTTCTGTGACATAACGACTTTTGCTTTTTCTTTAAGTTTTTTAATATCTTGTTCAGTTAACGGAGTTCCTGAATTAGCATTTTTTATATGTTCTCTTCTTTTTTCTTCTATCCATTTACTATACTTAAAAATAAGTTTATCTATATAGAATTTACTCCGACTAAAAGGTGCTTTAACTATAACATCTCCATTTTTCTCAACTGTTATTGATATTGTTTTTCTTTTACTTCTTTTAATTGTATATTCCATATCATATAGCAAAAGGCGGTAATATCCGCCTTTTATTTTATATTATTTACCAAATCCAGGTGTTACATCACGGAAACCAGACTCAAGTTTACCTTCAAGAACAAAGCTCATACCAGTTCCTTTTGCCACACATTTTTCTGGTTCTTCAGCTACTGTAACTTTTGTTGTAAGATGTGACTCAAGATATTTATCAAGATTCTTTATTTTTGCACCTGCTCCAGTAAGCATAACACCATTCTCATAAATATCTCCCGACAACTCCGGAGGTGTCATTGCCAGAACTACTTTTATTGCATTAAGAATCTCTTCAATGATAGGTTCAATTACTGGATAAATGTCTTGCGTTGAAATTTCAAGTGTTCCTGGCAATCCTTTTTGAAGATTTATTCCTTTTATTTTAAAGCTTTCATTTGTTTCTTCTGTTGGCATGCAGTCTGCAATTTGATGTTTAAGATTTTGAACTGTTCTCTGTCCTACTGCAAATCCATATTTATTTTTCAAGGCTTTTGAAATTTCACGATCAAAAGTATTTCCAGCAAGCTTGATAGATTTTGAACAAACTATACCTCCCAAAGAAACGACTGCTATATCAGTTGTCCCCCCACCAATATCCACTATAATATTACCATTTGCTTTAAGTATGTCTATACCGGCGCCAATAGCAGCTGCAATTGGTTCTTCAATTATGAACACCTGTCTTGCACCAGCTGAAACAGCTGCATCAACAACAGCATTTTCTTCTATACCTGTAACAGCACTTGGTACACAAATACAGATTTTTGGTTTAACTACTTTTGAATTGTATGCCTTACCTATAAAATACTTCACCATTTCTTTTGTTAATGTGTAATTTGAAATAACACCATCTTTAAGCGGATATTCTGCAACTATGTTTTTATGTGTTTTACCTACCATCAAAAAAGCTTCTTCTCCAAAAGCAAAAGGAACTCCTGAGTTTGCATCATAAGCAACCACGCTAGGTTCATTTAGTACAATTCCTTCTCCCTCTTTATATATCATTACCTTAGTAGTACCAAGGTCAATACCTATATCATTTATATTAGCCATTTTTATATTTCCTTTCTTATTTATCGTTAAATGTATATGCCCACGCATAAACATTTTTCCGTCCTGCAAGCTTTAATTCTTTAGCTATTTCAGAAACTGTATTACCTGTAGTTATTACATCATCTATTATCAAAACATTTTGGTCTTTTACATTATCTTGAATTTCAAAAGCGTTTACAAGATTTATTTTTCTTTTTTCAATGGATAAATTGTGCTGTTGTGCTGTTTTTCTTATCTTTTTTACACAAGATAAATTAGTTTTTAATCCTAAAATGGATAGTCTCTTCACCATTTCATCCGGCAAAGAAATTTCCTGTTTATATAATTTTGTTTTGTGGCAAGGTGATTGCACGATTATATCAATATTATTTTCTTTCATTATCTGCAATATGTCAATGGAAATATCATCTATAAATGAATTTAAAAACGGAGCTGGATTTTTAAATTTTGCATATTTAATAATTTTCCGTGCCACATCTCTATAGTGATAAGATGCAAAGCTTGAATTTATATTTTTCACATTTAGATGTATTGGTTTAGCTGGATTTGATATTCTACATTTTAAAAGCTTATTTTTACATTCTGTGCACAAATTATTCTCATTAGCTAGTCTTTGACAGCCCTTACATTTAGGTATAAAAAATAATTGTTTTATTAAATTATTCATTATATTCCTCTAAAAAATGTTTAACTCCAGAATAACGAAGTTGTTTACGGTTATTCCGAACCATTTGTGCTAAAATTTGTGAACTTCCAACTACCACCAAAAGATTTTTTGCGCGAGTAAAAGCGGTGTATAATAAATTTCGATACTGTAACTCATTAGGAGTATCACTTATGCAAAGAACAACTGCCTTAAACTCACTGCCCTGACTTTTGTGTACAGTTATTGCCCATGCGTGTTCTAATTGGTTAAATATTTCTTGTTCGTAAACATAGGTTTTATCATCAAACTTTATAGTCAGCGTTTTATTATATTTATCAATATGAATTATCTGTCCTATATCACCATTAAAAACACCAACATCAGTTTCACCATTATCTCGTACAAATTCAAGGTCGTAGTTATTTTTAATCTGCATAACCTTATCACCTTCACGAAATATTATCCCGTTAAATGCAATTTCCGATTTGTGTTTTTCCTTCGGGTTCATTACTGACTGTAAAACAGCATTTATATTTGTTGTTCCACCTCTTCTTTTTCTAGATGGGCACAAAATTTGTATATCTTCAAAATTATCAAATCCATAAGCTTTAGGCAATCTTGTCTTTATAAGACCAGCTACCAATTCATCAATATTTTCCCCACATTCAATAAAAAAATAGTCTCCAGTTCTTCCGGATGTTTTAGGATAAATACCTTGATTTATTGCGTGAGAATTTAAAACTATATCACTTTGTTTTGCTTGACGAAATATATCAGTAAGTTTTACGCTTGGGACAAAGGGACAATCAAGTAAATCTTTCAACACATTTCCTGGCCCCACTGCTGGTAACTGGTTATAATCTCCCACTAGAACAAGTCTACATCCCTCTCTTACCGCTGTGATAAGTTGACTAAATAAAACAATATCTACCATAGAACATTCATCTACTATAAGAACATCACAATTTATTGGATTATCTTGATTTCTTGAAAATCTTATTTCATTCTTGCTTCCAGGAACAACTTCAAGAAGTCGATGAATAGTTTTAGCTGATCTGCCTGATAATTCGCTTAGTCTTTTAGCTGCACGACCAGTTGGGGCACAAAGACTAACTACATCTGCTTGCATTTCAAATAATGCAATTATGCCTTTAACCAATGTTGTTTTACCTGTACCAGGTCCACCTGTAATTATACTTACACTACTATTTATGACAGTTTCCAGCGCTTTTTTTTGATTTGGTGCGTATTCTATATCAAGCGTATTTTCTACTGTATCAATAGCACTTTTTATATTCAACATATTTTTAGGTTTTTGGTTAAGTAATTGAGTCAATTTTTGGCAAGACACCATCTCAGCTACATATAATTGCGATAAATAAACAAAGGTTCGGTTTTCAATATTTTCAGTAAAAATGTTACCCGCATCACTTAACTCTTGCAAAACGCTTTCCACTCTTTCTGGTTCTACCCCTATAAAAGATGAAACCGTCTCTATAAGTCTGTCCAAAGGAACACAACTATGCCCTTTGCCGCTGTTATGTCTTAATACATAAGTTATTCCACCAGCCACGCGTTGAACACTATCATATTCCACCATCATTTTATTAGCTATATTGTCAGCTTGTTCAAACTGCAAAAAACATGGCTCATTGCATAAAACATATGGATTAGCGTAAATTATATCCATTGTATTTTGACCATAATAACTGTATAAGGATATAGCTTGACTTGCTAATATTCCATAATTTGATAAATTAACAATAGCATCTTGTATACCATATATTCTTTGAAATTCGAATTGAATTTCAACAGCTTGTCTATAAGATATTCCCTTTATTGTTGATAGTTGAGCAGGGTCAGTTTCTATAACTTCAAAAGTTTGTAATCCAAACGCTTTTACAATTCTTTTTGCAGTAACTGGACCTATTCCTTTTATTGCTCCGCTTGATAAATATGCCAATATGGCATTTTCATCTCCAGGCATAGTAACTTCATAATTGTGTACTTTGAACTGAACACCAAAAGAAGGATGATTGGAATATGTTCCATAAACAACCAACTGCTGTCCAGGGGCTACACCAATCATCTCTCCAACAACTGTAACCAAATCATCTTCAGTTTGAAGCTCTAAAACAGTAAAACCTGTTTCTTGACTAGAGAAAGTTATATATGAAATTGTGCCTTCAAGTTTATCAATTTCTTGCAATTTTTATATCTCCATATAAATTATATATCTTTTTAATTATAAATTAAGTATCTTCTTTTGTAAATAAAACATTTGAAAGATATGATGAAATTTCACAAACATTTCTCTGTGTGAACTCAGTATTTTCATACTTTTCAGTCAAAAAAACCACTTCATTATTAGGAATATTATTATATATGTAATCCATTTTATGTGCTGTTTTTTCGTCATCTGAATATCTCATTATTGTTATTGAATGTGGAGTATTGATTGACTGAATATCAGATACAATCATTTCTAACAAGAAAAACCGACCCAATAATGCGAAAGCCGTTAGTATAATTATATAAATATCAAAAAACATAGCCACACCTCTTTAAGCTTTATACCTTAAAATATGTGGCTATGTTATTTTTTGTTACTAATTAGTTTTTTTATCAAAAATCATGGCATATACAACCGGAACTACAATCATTGTCAATACTGTTGAAAATAAAAGACCAAAAAGTAAAACTGTTGCCATTGGTGCACTCATAGGATCACCTGCAATAATCAAAGGCACAAGTCCTATACAAGTTGTTGTAGATGACAACATAATTGGTCGAAATCTCTGGTCAACTGCACTTCTACAAGCATACTCTACATTTTTACCTGCTCTTATTTCCGCATCAATTACCTCTATAAGTAGGATACCATTATTCACAACAATACCAAACAAACTCACAAGGCCTAGAATTGCCATAACTTGCAAATCCATTCGCAATATAAATAGCCCTAAACAACATCCAATGAGGCTAAGAGGAATACTAATAAGAATTATAAACGGTTTAACGAAATTTTTAAACTGTAAAAGCAAAATTATATAAATAACAACAATTGCCATACCAGCACTTATAAATACATCTACAAGCAAATCCATCATATTTTTAACTTCACCACGACTGTCTATTTCCACATCTGACAAATCAATTTTAGAAATATATTCTTCGTTCAAAATTTTTTCTATTTTCATAGAAGAATAACCTGGAAGAATATTGGAAAGAACATTTACATACTGTTTTCCATTAAAATGATTTATAAGTGGAACAGTCGTTTCTAGTTTAATATCTGCTACCTGACCTAAAGTAACTTTTGTATCAACAGCAGAACCGACAATCGGCATATTATATAGCTTATCTAGGCTATCAATATTGGCCTTTACAACTATATCCATCTCATTCCCAGCTGTAATGAATGAACTAGTTGTAGCACCCATAAGACTAGTATTTAATTGTTTTACAACATCAAATTTCAAAAGTCCATAACCTGATAAAAGCTCACTATCAAGATTTACTTTATATTGATATTGTGGAACAACACTTGAATCTCTTACATAATCTGTGCCCTCAATTTGATTCAATGCATTTGTTATTTGTTCTACCGCTTTATTTATAGTATTAATATTTTTTCCAGTAACAGTAAGTGTAATTTTAGCATCAACTGGCAATGAATATTCAAGGCACTTTACTTCTACATTAGCTCCAGCAATCCCACTATCTATAAGCGATTGTATATGTCTTGCCGCTTCATCAGTTCCTCCTATTTCCTTTAGTTCTTGCTCGTTGAGTTGAATCATAAATTGTCCAGCATTCGCCGCAGGTGTTATAGACGGAACTGTTAAGAAAAATGTAGGTAATCCTTTTCCAACGGCATATGTGTAGTTATCGACTAAAGGTTCTTCTTGCAAAATTTTTCCTATATCATCACATATTATCCCTGTATTTTGCAAAGATAAAGTTTCTCCTGAAACGTTTATATATATAACTGGCTTTGCACTTGTTGGGAAAAATTGTAATCCTAACTGTGCAACAAAATAAGCAGCGATAAATAAAGTTGCAAAAGATCCTAAAATTGTCCGTTTTTTATGATTCATTCCTAAATTAAGACCTTTATCAAAAAACTTTTTAATGCCTATAAGTCTTTCTTTTTTATTTTTATTTTCAGGTTTAAAGAACATATATCCTAAAACAGGAATTACAAACATCGCAATTGCATAACTTGCCATTAAAGCCGCGATTACAACCGTAGGAATTGTCCGCGCTACTTGTCCCACCGTTCCAGGTACAAAATAAATAATACTAAAAGTTACAATTGTTGTAAGAGTAGAAGTGAGTACAGGCATAGCAGTTGTTTTTACAGCATTTATAACAGCCGTCATTTTATCCATTCCTCGATTTAAAAACCGCTGTATTTCTTCACTGACTACTATGGCATTATCAACAAGTATACCTAATGAAACAATAAGTGCAGCTATAGAAATAAACTGAAACTCGATGTTTAAATGTTTCATAACAATAAATGTAATAAGAATACTCATTGGTAGAGCTATTGAAATGACAAGTCCATTAGTAAGCTGAACACCAACCATAACCACAATAACAATAAGAATAACACTCTCAATAAGATTTATTATAAAATCATTTATTGAGTCAGAAATGTCTTGTGGGGCATACATGACCTCATGAAAATTGATTTCTGGAGGAACATCGTTTTTTATTTTGTCTAATGTTGTACGAACATCATGCCCTACATTTACAGCATTAAGCCCTTCAGTGAAAACACCTGTAAGAAGAATAGCATTTTTACCATCCTGTTTATAGTAATAATCCGAAACATTTTCTATATAAACATCTGCAACGTCTTTGACTTTAATAAACCCTAAATGATCTGTTGCTCCACCTATAACAACATTTTCAATGTCTTTTATTGATTCGAAAATTGCTGATGAATTAACATTTATTGAACCACTATTATAATCTATGCTACCAGCTGGAATAGATAAATTTTGCGCCTGCATAAGTCCTAGAACATTTTCTATGCTAGTTCCATAAAGACGAAGTTTTTCAATGTCACAATCAACTACTACCTGTCTAGTTGATTGTCCATCTATATTTATGCTTGCTACACCATTTACTTTCTCCAACTCATCTTTAATAGTTTTTGCATATTCAACAAGTTCAGCAGAATCGTATATATCACTTGATAAAGATATTATAAATTGATTTTTTTCTACAACATCCGTATTAATAATGCTTTCCATGCACATAGATGGCAATGAAGATTGAACTGTATCAATTTTTTGCCTAAGCTCAGTTTCTACATCTTCAATATTATACTTCATATCAAACATTACCACTATTGCACTAGCACTATTCATACTCATACTCGTGAAATAATCTATTGTATCTATTGTTTTCAATTGGTCCTCAATTTTATTTGTTACCAAGTTTTCAACTTCTTCAGGAGTAGCACCAGGATAAACTGTTGTTATAACAGCTAATGCAACTGTTGTATCAGGATTTTCTTGTTTAGGAATAACATAATAGCTAAAGAGTCCATAAACAGCAATTATAACCATAAAAAATAAAACAATAGCCCTATTTTCAACAAATTTTTTAACTATTGTACCCATGACTAGCCCTCACTAATTACATTTACAAGGTTTCCACTTTTAACGGTTTTCATACCCTCGCTAATTACATTGGTTATATTTTCAAGCCCAGTAACTCTAACCATATCATTATTTATGTCGGTTATAACAACATTTTTTCTCACAACTCTGTCATTTTCTACAGTAAACACATAATCCTGACCATCATTCATTACTACTGAAATTGGTAACCAAATACCTGTTCTTTCTCCTATCGAAATCTTAACGGTTGCCAGTTCACCAAGATGAAATTTTTCTCCGACATTTGAAATTTTAACATTGGTTGTATATGTGCGACTAGTTTCATCTGGCATTAGGGCAATTTTGTCAACTGTTCCATTGAATGTTTTATTTTCCACAATAATATCCGCTTTCATTCCTTCTTTTACTTCAACCACATCAGACTGAGAAATACCAAACTGAGCAATCATATTATTCGAACCTATTACCATTATAGGTGCAATTGGAGTAGCAATTGTTCCTTCTTCGCCTATCATCATGATGATATTTCCGTTCATTCCAGCATAATACACGCAATCATCAACTGCTTTTTGTGCGGTTTCATATGTGCTTTTTGCTGCATTATAATTGGAACAAGCACTATCATAAGCAAATTGTGCACTGTTAAGCCGAGATTTTTTAGCCGATACATCTGTATCATTTTGGGTAGGTTCTTTATTAATCTTATCATAATTAGACTGTGCTAATATCGTTTCTGATTTTGTCGCTACGAGCTGTGTTTCCTTTTCCAAAAATCCTAAATTTACTTTGGCATCTTGGAGCTCCTTCATTCTATTTTGTAATTCTATTTCTTTTTCATTTACATTTTTTGTTGCCTCTTCTACCGCTTTCGCCCGAACGAGCTTTTCTTCTTCAGTAGCTTCTTCTTTATTTTCAATTTCTATCTTTTTTTCATAAGCCAATTTGTATTCCGATTGTGCTGTATCATATTTCGATTGTGCTTTACTTACTTCTGCTTCATAAGGATTTAACAATTCTTTTACTTTATCATACTCTTCTTGCCGCTTTTTTTGATTAGCTTGTGCAGTATCAAGTATTTCTTTAGATTTATCTTTTTCTTCTTGCGTTGGTAATTTTGCTGACTCATCATATACTTTTTGTGCATAATCTAATGCTGATTTTGCACTATTTTTTCCTGTTTCAGCTGACTTAAAATTATGGTATGCCGCATCTCGCCGCCCTTCATACTGCTTCGAATCAATTTTAAAAAGCATCTGGCCTTTAGTAACTGCATCTCCTTCCTCAACATATATTTTTGTAATCTTGCCAATTACTGGCATATTAGCTTTTTCTACTTCATCTGGCTGAATTAAACCTGCATAATTCAAATAAACATCATTTCCAGTAGGTGTTATTTTCATAGTTCTTACACTATAAACCTTCTCCTGAATACTAACTTCTTCTTTTGGATAAAATATAAATGCAAACAAAACTGCTGCCACTAAAATAATTGATACACTAATTATTATTTTTTTATTATTTATATATATTTCTCTAATACTCATAGTCAAAAACCTCTTTAAGTGGGATTATTATACCTTCTTCAATTTTCTTGTCAATTAGCGTTCTTATTCCACTCAATTGCATATTTAAATACATTTCTACCATTTTTTGATATATTGACTGTGGTAAATTTTCTGTTTCCTTAAAAATTTGTAGTAACCCATTGCAAAAGTTTTTAATTAAAACCACTATAAATATATCAATATTTACTTTATAATTTTTGTTTATTTCAAAACATTCATAAAAAATAGTCTTAAACAATTCAATTGCCCATTCAATCAATTTTTCATTTACATAATTAGCATTTATAAGTATTTTCATTCTCTTTGGGTGTTTTTTGACCTCGTTTCCTAATTTAGATAGTACATTATAAAGCTTTAGTTCCATAATTGATGTGAAATATTCTGAAGGCTTTTGATTATTTTCTGATTTAGGAAATCTAAGTTCACCTTGAAGTAATTGTAATGTACCTTCAGTTTCATTAGAAATCAATTCATTCAATCTTTCCATAATTGGCATAATAATCGAAAATATAAGTTGCTCTTTATTTTCAAAATACCTATATAAATTTCCTGTTGTACACCCTGCCCTATGTGCTATAGAACGCATATTACAATTTTCAATTCCATTCTCTATCATAACATCTAACGCAGATTGCTCTATTCTTAACCTTAAATCATCTTTTAATTTTTGCGCCATAAATAAACCTCTGTTCATTATTATAATAAATAGTATACAGTTGTTCATTATTTAATGTCAACAACAAATTAATAAAATTTATATAAAAAATAAAAGAGTAGAATATTCTACTCTTTTATTTTATCTTATTATAATGTTTTTACTGCAGTAATAAGTTCGTCCACTTTATCCGTATTCTCCCATTTTACTCCAAGATCTTCACGACCTATATGACCATAAGCAGACAACTGACGATAAATAGGTTTGCGTAAATCTAAAGTGTCAATAATTGCCTGTGGACGGAGATCAAATACTTTTGATACTGCTTCTTCTATTTTGTGTTCAGGAACAGTGTTAGTATTAAATGTTTCAACAAGGACTGAAACTGGTTCTGCAACACCAATAGCATAAGCAATCTGAACTTCGCATTTTTTTGCAAGGCCAGCAGCTACAACATTTTTTGCAACATATCTTGCGGCATAAGCAGCACTTCTATCCACTTTAGTAGGGTCTTTACCAGAGAAAGCACCGCCACCATGACGAGCATATCCGCCATATGTATCAACAATAATCTTTCTACCTGTGAGGCCTGAGTCACCCTGTGGTCCACCAACTACAAAACGACCTGTTGGATTTATAAAGAATTTCGTTTCTTTGTCCATAAGCTCAGAGGGAATAATAGGTTTGATGACATTTTCAATTATATCCACACGAATCTGTTCAAGAGAGATTTCCGGTGAATGTTGGCTTGAAACAACAACTGTATCAACTCTAGCTGGAACATCATCAATATACTCTATTGTTACCTGTGTTTTTCCATCTGGACGAAGGTATGAAAGTGTACCATTTTTTCTAACTTCTGTAAGTTTTTTTGCAAGTTTATGTGCAAGAGAAATTGGCAAAGGCATAAGTTCTTTTGTTTCATCACACGCAAATCCGAACATCATACCCTGGTCACCTGCACCACCAACATCATCATTTGTACCAAGCGCAATATCTGCTGACTGTTTATCAATCGATGTAATAACCGAACATGTTTCACAGTCAAAACCGTATTTTGCTCTGTCATACCCAATATCTTTTATAACTTTTCTTGCAATTTCAGGAATATTCACATTATGTTTTGTTGTGATTTCTCCTATACAAACAACCATACCTGTTGTAACTGCCGTTTCACATGCTACACGACCATCTGGATCATTAGCCATAATTTCATCAAGTACTGCATCAGAAATCTGATCGGCGATTTTATCTGGATGTCCTTCTGTCACTGATTCTGATGTAAAAAACACTCTAGACATTTTCTTTTTCTCCTTTTTATTTTGTATAACTGAATTATTTGAATTCAACCTATTTCCTTTTATCTATACTATAAACATACTATAAAAAAACTCACAGGTGAAAACCTGTGAGCATAAATACTTATCTCTCGGCTTTTACCGCTGGATTTGGCACCTTGCTTTTGCAGGTTGCCGGACTTCATAGGGCCAGTCCCTCAGTCACTCTTTATAAGTTAAATTCAATTTACTAAATGAGTATACCATTAGATAATATATTTGTCAAGCATTATTTTTTGTTTTTCTATTTTTTCTTACCTAATATAATTGATAACGAACCATATATTGCTGTTGAAATTGCAAAAATTATCATTCCTTTGATAAATGTAAATGGCATATTAAAAATCACAAGCGCTTCTATGAGATTATCAATTGTAGGCAATATTGCTTTATACATTCCAATAATAGTTTCCATCGGCATAAACACAGTGTATACAGGATACACAATAAAATAGTTAGTAATAATACTGCTGAAAGCCATTATCACAGCTCCAAAAAAAGCTCCTAATATTGCTCCTTTTTTATTGCTTAATTTACTATAAATTATACCTGCAGGAGTAACGAATAATACACCTAGTATAAAGTTTGACAATTCACCAACTCCTCCAGTAGTTGTTGCCATAAGATTTATCATATTTTTTATAAAACATACTGCTATGCCATATATTGGTCCATAAGCAAAGGAAGCTATAAGCGCCGGTAATTCTGAAAAGTCCATTTTAATGAACGATGGCATAAGTGGCACATTAAAGCTAAAAAACATAAGTACTGTTGAAAGAGCCGCTAGCATAGCTGTACCTGCAAGTTTTGTTGTTTTGTTGTTTGTTTTTCTCATTAGAAATACCTCCAAATAATTTATATAGAGGTCTATTTCAAGAATAATGAAATAAGATTTTTTGTAATAAAAAAGCCCTTCTGCAAATGCAAAAGGGCACAATACTACAAAATTATAGTAATCGTTTCTTTCATCCGGACTATACCGTCGGTTCCGGAATTTCACCGGATCAGTGCCATAAGGCAGTCGTGGACTTTACCACCGGTGAGGAATCACACCTCGCCCTGAAACAGACTATAATTAGTATAGTCTTTTTTTGTATTTTTGTCAACAATTTTAGTACTCTTTACTTAAATTGTGATAAATGTTATATTATTTACAATATTTTATATGAGGTACTTATAATGTTTAATTGGTTTTCTTCACTTTTTTTAATTGAATCTATTCAAAATTTACTAGTCAAAATAGTTATTTCAGCTGGTTTGTTCTGTGCTTTTTATTTTGCTTCCAATTTATTTAACAAGTATTCTCCTAATATTTTCAAATTTATTTTCCATATAAAAAAAGAGAATATTCAAAAAGCATTTGTACACAGTTTTACAAATCCCATAGTATATTTTATACGTTTTTTGGGGTTATGGTGTGCTATAAACTATATTCCATTTAATAATAGTATTTCTTTTTTTATTATCTCTTTCATGAACAAAGCTTTTAAAGTTTTGTTGATTGTATTCGTAAGTATATCTGCAAAAAATTTCGTTTCGAATGTTCCCGTTATTTTTGATAATATTCAATCAAAATTTGGAGGACTCAATACAACCATAATCAGGTTTTTTTCCAACCTAGCAAAATCACTTATTATTATTTTCACTTTTGTTATAATATTAAATGAATTTGGATACGATGTGTCAGGTGTTATAACTGGTCTTGGACTTTCTGGTTTGACATTTGCTCTTGCTGCCCAAGATACAGCATCGAACTTTTTTTCAGGTCTTGTCATTTTAACAGATAAACCTTTTGAAATAGGTGACTGGATAAGCGTTGGTTCTATGGAAGGTATTGTTGAAGAGATGAATTTTCGCTCTTGCCGTATAAGAACATTTGATAATGCTCTTATTGCTGTACCGAATAATAAATTAAGTAGTGACAGTGTAACAAACTGGACAAAAATGAATATGCGTAAAACTAATATAGTCATTGGTCTTGTTTACACTACTTCAAAAGAGACATTGCAAAGTATATGCTCAGACATAAAATCAAATATCGAAAAAATGGATGGTATAAAAACTGACAGTGTTTTAGTTAGATTTGATAAATTTTCTTCATCAAGTCTTGATATAAAAATCAGCTATAATTCATACCTAATTCCCCTTTCCGAGCATACTGCGCTGAAAGAAAAAGTTCAGTTTATGATTATGGATGTCGTTTCAAAATATGACACTGACTTTGCATTTAATAGTATGACAATTTACAATGGTCAATAAAAATAAAAACAGGTCTTAAAATGAAATGATATAAAGATAGTAGACACAAAAATAGTCTACTATCTTTTTTTATGACAAAACGGGTAAAGCAAAAGATGGAAACAACACAAACTATATGAAAGAAGAAAAACTTGCATTAGTGTTAAGAAATTTACCTGGCGAAAGTTTGATGAGTTTGGAATGAAAAACAGACATATGTCATTCACAAATACACCAATGGACCACTCTGCTATTGAACATTTCTTTAGCACATTTAAAGATGTAATGTTATCACACTTTCATCATTGTAGGCGTGATAACATAGATTAAATAGTCAAACGAAAAATGTACTATTTAAATTATATTTAACCATTAGAAAACTAAATAAACAGCCATCAATTCCTTATTGCTTGGAATCAGTGGCTTAATATTCTTTTTTGGTACTACTAATTATTAGATATGTCAGTAGTAGGGCTTTTGTTTTGAAACATGGCATCATACATATAATATATACTAATGTTCATATGTATAATTAAAAGTAAAAATCTCTCTTGTAAACTAATATAAGAGAGATTTTTATTATATTTCTATATGATAAATAAATTAGTAATCCATTCCGCCCATGCCCATATTAGCATTTGCTTTTACTTCTTCCTCATCATCAGCAACAAGACTTTCTGTTGTGAGAACCATTGCTGCTACACTTGAAGCATTCTGAAGTGCTGAACGGGTAACTTTAGTAGGATCCACAATTCCTTCTTTTAGCATATCGCCATATACTTCATTTTGAGCATCAAATCCGTAATTTACTTCAGATTTTGTCATAATCTTATCAATAATTACACTTCCTTCTAGACCTGCGTTAAATGCGATCTGTCGTACTGGTTCTTCTAGTGCTCTAAGCAAAATCTGGGCTCCTGTTTTTTCATCGCCTGTAAGTGCTTCGCACAATTCTTTAACTGCTGGAATTGCATTTATAAGAGCTGTACCACCACCGGCAACTATACCTTCTTCAACCGCTGCTTTAGTTGCTGAAAGAGCATCTTCAATGCGAAGTTTCTTATCTTTCATTTCAACTTCTGTTGCAGCACCAACTTTAAGAACTGCTACTCCACCTGCAAGTTTAGCAAGACGTTCCTGAAGTTTTTCTCTATCAAAGTCTGATGAAACATTTTCCATCTGTGCTTTAATCTGTGCAATTCTATTTTGAATTTCTTCTTTATTGCCTGAACCATCAACAATAGTTGTTGTTTCTTTTGTTACTTTTACTTGTCTTGCTCTGCCAAGCATTTCCATTGTTGTTTCTTTAAGCTCATAGCCAAGTTCCTCACTAATAACTGTACCATTTGTAAGAATTGCAATATCCATAAGCATTTCTTTTCTTCTGTCGCCAAAGCCAGGTGCTTTAACTGCAACACAAGTAAATGTGCCACGAAGCTTATTAACAATAAGTGTTGACAATGCTTCGCCTTCTATATCGTCTGCTATAATAACAAGCTTTTTGCCATTCTGAACAATTTCTTCAAGCAATGGAAGAATTTCTTGAATGTTAGAAATCTTTTTATCTGTTATAAGGAGATAAGCATCATCAATAACAGCTTCCATTTTTTCACTATCAGTTACCATGTATGGCGTAATATAACCACGATCAAACTGCATACCTTCTACAACTTCTGAGTATGTTTCAGCTGTTTTACTTTCTTCAATAGTAATTACACCTTCTTTGCCTACTTTGTTCATGGTTTCAGCAATAAGTTTACCTACATAACTATCCTGTGCAGAAACAGTTGCTACCCTTTCGATATCTTCGCTTCCGCTTACTGCTTGGCTATTTGAAATTATAGCTTTAACTGCTGTATCACAAGCTTTTGCAATACCGCGTTTAATGTCCATTGGATTTGCACCAGCTGCTACATTCTTCATTCCTTCTTTTACTAGACTCTGAGCAAGAACTGTTGCTGTTGTTGTACCATCTCCAGCTGCATCATTTGTTTTTGTTGCAACTTCACGAAGCATTTGAGCACCCATATTTTCAAATGAATCTTTAAGTTCAATTTCTTTTGCGATAGTAACACCATCATTTGTTACAAGTGGTGAACCAAATTTTCTTTCAAGTACTACATTTCTACCTTTTGGTCCAAGTGTTATTTTTACTGTATCTGCAAGTGTGTCTATACCCTTCTGAAGGCTTTCTCTTGCCTGCTGACCATAAATAATTTTCTTTGCCATATATATCAACCTCTTTTCATCTATTCAATAATACCAAGAATTTCATGTTCACAAACTACCAAATAGTCTTCGCCATCAAGTTTTACTGCATTACCCGCATATTTATCAACAAAAACTTTATCACCAACTTTAACTTCCATTGGTTGAACATTACCATCTGTATACAAACCATTTCCTACTGCTACTACTAAATACTGTGAGGCTTCATCATCAGCTGATTGTGAAAGAATAAGTCCTGATTTAGTTGTAACTTGTTTTTCGAGTTCCTTTAATACAACTCTATTTGATATTGGTCTAATGTTAGCCATTATAAAACATCTCCTTTATATTCGTGGTTATCAATAAATAATTAGCAATCAATATCATTGACTGCTAATTATTATAGTATCTTATTCGATTATTTGCAATAGCTTTAACAAATCTTTTACAATTATTTCAATCTATTGAGTGCAGGGATAACTACGGTTAAAACAGCTCCAGTAATTAAACCCATGATGATAGCTGAAATTGCAAGTATAGGTAAATAATACATAATCATTGATGTACCAAAAATCATTGATGCTCCAGTTAACTGACCTACATTATGAAAAATAGCTCCGAATACCGAAAGTGTATAATAGTTCACCTTGTCCTTTAGCAATGCGCGAAGGATAAACATTATAGTTATTGAAAACAGACCTCCTAAAGTAGCCAACAAACATGCAGTAGCTCCACGTGTTAAAAATGCAAATAATCCTTTTAAAATTGCAAGCTGTACAGCACTTGAAAAGCCCATATATATCATACAATACATAACAACGATATTTGATAATCCAAGTTTTACTCCTACGGGAAGTCCAAAAATCGGCATTAACATACTTTCCACAAAAGATAAAACCATAGCCAAAGCAAAAAGTAGTCCCATGGTAGTAATTTTTTTTGTTTTGTTGAATGATTTATTCAAAATATTCACCTATCCTATTAAAATAAAAAATAATTATTGTGTCTTTTTATTCTAAAATAGATATATATATATGTCAATAGCCAGGCTAAATGACTATAAATATTTTAGTTCAAAATTAGTCAAATGTGAATTTGTAATTACATTTCAATTACAAATAACAGTATAATTTGACAATTTAAATGTGAGTATGGTATAGTTTTAGTTGTATGAAAATGCAATATTAATATGTTTATATATAAAGGATGTTTATTGTTATGAAAAAAATTATCTCTATCGCTATTACTGCTACATTAGCAATGGGTTTATTCACTGGTTGTAGTGAAGAACAGCTTAATACTCCACTTATTGATGGCAAATATCGCGTAGAATTTAAAAATTATGATTCTAACGGTTGGAAAGACTATGTTGAAGTTACTGTAGCCGAAGGTGAAATTAGTGAAGTGATTTATGATGCTGTAAAAGAAAACAGTAATGATCTTAAGAGTGAAGATGAGTCTTATAAAGCAGAAATGGAATCTATGATGGTTGGAACATATCCTGCAAAATACAACAAAGACCTTATTAATCAGTTTATTGAAAGTGGAAAAGTTTCAGCCGTTGATATTGTTGCTGGTGCAACAGAATCTACTGGTAATTTCAAAACTCTTATGCTATCAGCTATGGAAAATGCTGCAAATGGCGAAACCGATACTGAAATTGTTGAAAATATCACAAAATAATATTTGTGTTTTTACTATGATTAGACACAATTTTATGTTACTATACTAATTACAGATTATAACAATCATGTAAAGGAGAAAATAAATGAAAAAAATTATTGCTTTAACATTTGCATTAATATTGTCGTTGGCAGTATTCACAGCTTGTAGTAGTAATGATAATAAAAACGATGAGCCTACTTATGATGTAAATAAAGTTTACGAAAAAATTTCATCAGTCGCAACTGTTGAAAACGCATCTGAGGTCAATGAAGAATATATGAACTACATCAACATCGATAAAGATATGTATGATGCATATAAAGGTTCGTATTGTCCTATCACTCCTGGCGTTGATATTGTAATTGTAGTTCAAGCTAAAGATGGTAAAGCTGCTGATGTTGAAAAAGCTCTCACAGCAAGAAGAGATGAGATTTTCCGGGCAAATGAAAATTATCCTGGTGCTAATCGTGATAAAGCAGAAGCTGGTAGAGTTGTTGTTAAAGGAAACTATGTAGTTCTTGTTATCGCTGGTGATCCTTCCGTTTGCGAAGCCGAAGGAGCTGAAAAAGCATACGAACCAATAGATAAAGCTATTGACGAAGCATTCAAGTAATTATCAAAAAAAGCGGAGATTATCTCCGCTTTTTTATTGTAAAAAACAAGTAAAAGATTGTTGTTTTTATTATTATTTACAATTTTATTCTTGAACATATGTACCATAATAAGTATAATAAGATGTGAATTTTATTATTCATAGGAGGACTCAACTACTTGATTTTCAGCAATATATTTTTTATTTTTCGCTTCTTAACAATCGTATTATTAGTTTATTACATCGTTCCGTATAAGTACAAAAATGGTATAATAACTATTGCTAGCTTTATTTTTTATTCTTGGGGCGAAGTAAAGTATTTTCCAATAATGATTGCAAGTACAATTGTTGACTTTACTGCTTCCCAAGTGATTGAAAAACATCGTAATAATAAAAAAATCATGAAGCGCGCTTTAGCCGCATCGATGATTTTTAATTTAGGGAGTTTATTTTTCTTTAAATATGCAGATTTTTTCATATTTAATATCAACAAATTTTTCAACACAAATATACCTTTACTAAAATTAGCCCTTCCTCTAGGTATCAGTTTCTATACATTTCAAACAATGTCATACACAATTGACGTTTATAGAGGTAAGGTTGAGGCGGAAAAAAATATAGTTAATTTCTCAGCGTTTGTAACTATGTTTCCTCAGCTCATTGCTGGTCCTATAGTTATGTATACAGATGTAAAAGAAAAACTTAACACTCACGAAGGTCGTATCACTCTTAGCGGGATCAATGAAGGTATAAAACTTTTTATATTCGGACTTGGCAAAAAAGTTCTAATTGCAAACAATGTTGGTGCTTTATGGACAGACATAGAAGCTATGGGATTTACAAATGTTTCAACACCGTTAGCATGGCTTGGAATTATCGCATATTCTCTACAAATTTATTTTGATTTTTCTGGTTACTCGCTTATGGCAATAGGTCTTGGCAAACTGCTAGGATTCAACTTTCCACAAAACTTTAATCTACCATATATTTCAAAAAGTATAACGGAATTTTGGCGCAGATGGCATATTACTCTGGGTGGATGGTTTAGAGAATATGTATATATTCCTCTCGGAGGTAATCGAAAAGGTTTAAAAAGACAAATTTTCAATATGCTAGTGGTATGGTTTTTAACAGGCTTCTGGCATGGTGCGGACTGGAATTTTATGCTTTGGGGACTTTATTATTTTGCTCTTCTAGCAATCGAAAAAATATTTCTACTTAAGTACTTGAATAGAAGTAATGTGTTTTCTAGAATTTATACATTACTTGCGGTAGCTACCGGTTGGGCAATATTCTATATAACAGATATCGGCATGCTTTCTGGATTTATAAATAAAATGTTTGTTTATTCTAATGGTATAAGCCCAAATTATTATTTTAGAAATTATATTATTTCTATCATCATCGGTATTGTTTGTTCCACACCTCTTACAACAAAATTTTGGGATAAGTTCAAAAACAATAATATAGTTATGATTCCTATTTTAACTGGAATATTCCTACTCAGTATAGCTTACCTTGTTGACAGCACTTATAACCCATTTATCTATTTTAGATTCTAAAGAAGGTGTCCTAATGAAAGAAAAATTACAAAATCTAAAAAAATATCCTATTGTTATTTTCTTCGGTGTGCTTTTATATGTAATTGCTATTGCTGATTTCTTTAGTCCTATTGAAGAATTTTCCGAAACAGAGAACCGCCGTCTAACTGATTTTCCAAAATTTAGTTGGAGTCAGTTGTTCCATAATAAATACACTCCAAAAATAGAAGACTTCACTGAGGATCATTTTATAGTTAGAGATAAATGGATTTCTTTAAAAAGTATTAGTGAATCTGCACTAGGAAAACAAGAAAACAATGGTGTCATATATGGCAAAGATGGTTATATGTTTACAAAGTTTCTTAAAGCAGACTACAAACAATTCGAGAATAACATAAACTCTATCAATAGTTTCATACAACGACATAAAGATAAAAATATAAGTGTATTGATTGCTCCTACATCACCTGGTGTAATGATTGATAAAATAAGATCAGCAAATAGCCCTATTATTGACACTGATTATATGATTAAATATACTAAAGATAATTTAGCAGATGACTTTATAAATGTACAACCTACCTTATCTAAACATTCTGACGAGTATATCTATTATCGTACTGACCATCATTGGACAACTTTAGGTGCTTATTACGCTTATGAAGAATTTATGAATACCATTAAAAAAGATTACACTCCAATAGATAACTACACTATGATAGATGTAGAAAATTTTCTTGGTACTCATTTTTCAAAAGCTAAAAACTTTAATGTAATTTCCGATACATTAAGTTATATTGAAAGCGATGCAACAATGATCATCAATGAAAAAGAAATGGATATTTACGAATATGATAAACTTAAAGTTAGAGACAAATACGCTATGTTTATGCATGGTAACCCGGGATATGCGACTATAAAAGGAAATGGTAATGGAAAAATTATGATTATAAAAGATAGTTATGCCAACTGTTTCATTCCGTTTATGATAAATGATTTTGAAGAAATTCATATTTTTGATATGAGATATATAACCATGGGGCTTGATAAGTTTATAGATGAAAACAACTATGAACAAATACTGTTTCTTTATAACTTTGAAACAATGTTATCTGATAAAGACCTAGGCAAAATAAATTTATTTAATTAATAAAAATCGGAAAGGGTATACAAACCTTTCCGATTTTTTATTATTACTAATTATAATGCAACATATATGCCTATTTCATTATCTTTTGCATAATCATAAATCACTTTAGCTGCAGCAATATCTTCTACGGAAATACCAACAGATTCAAACATCGTAATTTCATCATCATTTTCTCTGCCTTTTTCTTTTCCGCTAATAACTTTACCTACTTCAGAAAATTTTGGTATTTGAGAAACTTCGCCTTTCGAAACAGCAAGTAAAATGTCACCCGCATCTCTTAAAACAGCATCCCTCCAGTCCACAAATATCTTACTATTACCAATAGTTTTCCCGTCTAATTCTCTGCCTTTGGCAGTGCAAGCTCCAACAGCATTTATATGAGCACCTTTTTTTATCCATTCATAAAAAACAATAGGCTCATCAGTAGTGGCTGGTGTTGTTGTACAAATTATATCAGCATCCAAAACAGCCTCTTTAGCTGTTTCACAAGGGATAAATTCAACTTCCGGAAACTGTGATTTCAAAAGTTCACACGCTTTTTTGCTTACTGTAAGATATAAATCCCACATATATACTTTTTTAATATTTCTTATTGCTATCATTGCTCTCGCATGAGCTTTTCCTTGTTTACCACTACCTAAAATAGCAACAACTTCACTATTTTTTCTTGCAAGAACATCTGTAGCGGCTGCACTTGTTCCTGCCGTTCTTATTACAGTTATAGTGCTAGCATCAATTATACCAATTAAAGCTCCCGTTTCAATGCTGAATAGTGAAACTATTCCTTGCTGTGTATTTTTTTTAGCAGTCTCAACACCAGGGAAAATAGCAATTTTGCTACCTGTAACACCTTCACTAATCAAAGACGCTGGCATGTTCGCTAATTTGTTTCCGTTTTTATGTAATAGCATTTGTCTTTGCAAAACTTGGGTCTGATTTTCACTAATAGCGACAAGTGTATGTTTCATTGAAGAAATTGATTTTTCAATTGTTAGAATTTTTTCACATTGCTCACGATTAACTAATAAAGTTTTATTCATAACAAAATTCCTTTCATACTATTATAATTTTAAACTTTATAAAACAAGAGGTATAAATTGTATTAGCATATTTTTAAATATTCATATATCAATCTTACTCCATTTACCAGTTGCAAATCGCATAGATGTAAGTAAGCATCTTACGCCTTGATCTAACGAAGTTCCAATCCAAGCTCCAATTAAACCAAATCCTAAAGGATAACAGAAAATCCATGCACTTAAAGGACGAATGATTGTAACACTTATAAATGCTACCATTGCTACAAACTTTGTGACACCTGCACCTTTTAGGCATCCAGCTGTAATAACTTGTCGTATCTGTAAGAATACCTGTATAGCAACAATTTTAGTGATTATACCACCTATATGTATAATCGCTGAATCAGTTGAGAAAAAAGAATATAATGTTTCACCAAAGAAAACGAAAAAAATCATTAGAACAGCAGAAAAAGTCATGCCAAATTTTTGACACGCTCCACCATAAATAGATGCTAGATCTTTTCGTTTTGCTCCCAAAGATTGTCCTACCAAACTTACCGCAGCAACATTAAATCCATCACCAAATGCAAACGAAATCTGCATACAGTTCATTCCTATTTGATGTACAGCATATGCATCTGTTCCTAAACGTGCAATTACCATAGTGAATGCTAAGAACCCTATTCTCATAAAAATCTGTTCAGCCATTGTGCTAGAAGCAATGTCAAAAACAGAATTCAAAGTTCTTTTATCAAATTTGATTCCCTTTTCATATAAAATATAAAGATATCCATTAGGGTTCCAAATTGACATAATAGAAATAACGCACGCACAAGCACTACCTATTACCGTTGCGATAGCTGCCCCTTTAATACCTAAAGCCGGAAAGCCAAAATGTCCGTTTATTAGCAAATAGTTAAATAAAACATTGACTAAGTTTGAAATTACATTTGTTATCATAGCAATTTTAGTATTACCAACACCTCGCTGGGCTGCATTTATGGTCATTGAAATCAGCTGAAAAAATCCGAAGCCCATTATAATTCTAAAATACTCTACTGCTGGACCTATTGTATCATCTTGTGCACCAACAAGCTTTAGCAATGGTTCCGCTAATCCAACAAACAAAGTTATGACTACAACTAACATTATTGACATAATTACTACTACTTGTTTTAGTGTTCTATTGGCTGCCATTTGATCATCTTCGCCTTTACGACGAGCTATAAGTGCTGATGTTGCTATATTCAGAGAAATAAAAATGCAAAAGCAAGAAACTTTGGTTGAGTTGTAAGTCCAACTGCTGTTATGGCGTAGGTACCCAGCCCTGAAACCATTATATTATCAACAAATGAAACTAAAGCAACAAGGAATGCCTCTACTACTGCGGCCAAGCAATAGAAATTGTTTTATTCATTATACTTTCTCTCGTTGGCAATTCTCCCTGAGGTTCAAAATTACCTATCAGTTTTTGGGGTTCAAAAAACCTTGCATACCCATTAAAAATATTAATCACTCCTTAAAATTTTATTGTGTAATTTAAAACAAAAAAGCCAATTATTTGTTATCAATTCAATATCTACTTAAATAGTATAATAATTAACATATTTAGTGTCAATTCGGTAAGATTGTCAAAATAATACAGAGTTTATATATAAATAAAATTTACTATATACAACTCTAACAAATTATTTACCTAACTCTATCTAATTTGTTTTTCTTATAATTCATCATCATATATCCGCAAGTTTGACAAAGAGGTTCAACTACTATATTATTTGTAAAACCTGTATATATTGAAGTTGCTCTTTTACATTCAAAAATATCTTGTAAAGATTTTTCAAAAATGTTACCTAACACCATATTTCCATCGCTATCAAGGCAACACGGAACAACATCACCATTAGATAATATAGAAATTTGATTTCTCAATCCATAACAAAATCCTCTTTCGAATCTTTCTTTTTTATTTATATCTGGCCAATCGAAATGTTGTGCCATTCCAAGATATATTTGATCTTTCAGCTTTATATTAAATTTTCTGCTGTTAGAATTATTCATCTCTTCGAATTTATCAGAAATTGCCTTTTCAAAATCAAAATCCAGCTCTAAGTTATTTTTTATATAATCTATTATTTGTCCGTTTAGCTTATTTTTATCATATATGCTATCTTTATCGAAATTCCACAATCTTAATTCAACAACAATCCCACTTCCTATTGACTCTTTACAAAACTCCATGATTTTATCAAGATAAGATTTCATACTACTATTTATAACATTTGCCTCAAAACTGTGTAGAGAAATAGAAACCATTCGTACTTTATTATCTATTATACATTCTCCAACTTTATGTAAAAGTGTACCATTAGTGGTTATATTCACTTTTACATCATTATCTTTACAAAATTCAAGTATTTCACGAAACTGTGGATGAGATGTAGGTTCTCCCATAACATGAAGATAGAAATTATCTCCTTGATTTTTAGTTTTTTCTATAACTTTTTTAAATTCATTAAGGTACATAATTTTTGCTGGTCGTCCAGTTTTAGGGCAAAATGAGCAATTCAAATTACATTGATTTGTTATTTCTATATATATTTTTTTGAATTTTTTCAATATTTTTTTCCTCTCTAATTTTATATAAATATGATACAAAATTTAAATAAAAAAAACAAGACTATACAAGTAT
>JAHHTS010000237.1 GCA_020024475.1 Oscillospiraceae bacterium | reverse complement strand
ACACTTTTAGAAAAATTATTGAAATTCTTACCATTTTCACACTAATGGGAAAACCCAGACCATAACAAATTCTATGTAAACGAAAGATATGATATATATATCCTCTTGGATTGTTGTTAAAGCAAATACAAATCTAGGAGGATATTTTTGTGGCACAAAGAAGATATGTACAGCATTCCATGAATGGATTTTTACTTCTTATCTTCTGAATAAAAATATTTTATTCTTTATTGCGGTTTATTATTTAATAGATAAACCGAAAATATACTGCCCTTTCCATATTGTGATTTTACTACAATATTTCCTTTTTCATTTTCTAAAATAAGTCTACATAAATATAAACCAATGCCTGAACCTTCAGCATTTTCTACATCTTTGCTTCTATAAAATCTTTGGAAAATTTTTGAATATTCATCCTCTCGAATCCCTATTCCATTATCTTCAAAAGAAATTTTTGTATATGTTTCTAATTGCTCAATGCTAATCTTTATTACACTGTGACAAGGTGAATACTTTATGGCATTCTCTAAAATATTCTCAAACACTTCCCTTGTCCACTTAAAATTGTGATAAACTTCAACTTCACTAATTTCTTCCGTTGAAATTACATCTATATCTTTATTTGCCGCTTTTAGAGCTACCGAATCCATTGCTTGAATTATTGTTTCATGGATAGGATACATATCTGCTGTAAATGAAATTATTCCTTCTTCCAATCTTGTACACTTTATTATAGATTCTAATATCCATTCTATTTTATCTATTTGATTTTTAAGCTTTTTTTGAAATTTTTTTTGTTGATCCTTTGATAATGTTTCATTTGCCAAAAATTCTTGGTACATTTTCACACTGGATAATGGCGTTTTTAATTGATGAGATAAGTTGGAAATCATATACTTAAGGCTTTCTTTTTCTTTCAATGCTTTTTCTTGCTTTGAAAGAACACTTGCCTCTAAACTTTTTAGCATGTATGAGATCTCAGATAATTCTGTTTCCTCATAGCATTGATATTCATTTTGTTTTCCCTCTAAAATATTTTGTATTTTACTAATTACCTCTTTTTTTTCTTTTTTCGTGTTATAATTTTGTTTCCACAGTATAATCAACAAGACTATACATACTATTGTCATAATCAATACTTTAATATTCATATATTTTCAATCTCGCACCACCGATATCCAAATCCGCGTACCGCTTTTATAAATTGAGGATTTGAAGGGTCATCTTCTATCTTCACTCTAAGTCTACGTATATTAACAGAAATGGCATTTTCATCAACAAAACTGCCATTATAATCCCATATAAATTCCAATATTTGCTTCTTCAAAAGTACTCGTCCTGAATTTTTCACTAAATAATATAAAAATTGCCATTCAATAGGAGTTAAATCTAACAACTCATTATTCTTATATGCCTTCCGTTTTAAAATATCAATTTTAATCCCATTTGAACATATAATTTGTGGATCTTCTCTCTTATGTAAAGCATTCTTCACTCTCATTTTAAGAATCGCAATAGAAAAAGGTTTTGTAATATAATCATCTACCCCCATTTCCAAACCTTTCAGTTCATCAATTTCGGTATCTCTCGCTGTCAGCATAACTATCGGTGTTGTAGAAAGCTCTCTTATTTCTTTGCAGAAATCAAATCCATTTCCATCTGGCAGATTACAATCTAATAAAATAGCATCAAATTCGTTTTCCTGAAACATTTGGATTCCTTCATAATATGTCGCAGCACACTTAACAGTATATCCTTCACTTGTAAAAGCAAATTGTAATCCTTCGTTTAAATCTTTATCATCCTCAACAATAAGTAATTTCATAACTAATATTCCTCATCTCTTTTTCCTGTATATTGGAAAAACTATATTTGGATTTTTTAAATTTGTACCTTTCCATAATATTCCTTTTTAATATTCTATCATTGTACACCACAATAGAAAACATGTCACTATAATTTATTGCATTATCATCCTCTACTTCATTATCTCATCTACATTTTTACATTTATCAAAAAAGCTGACTAAACTTTATTCAGCCAGCTTTTCTAAATTTCAAGAAATTATTTAGTGATGTGTAGAAGCATAATATCTAGGTTTATCAGCACGTTTGCAATCATTCAAACAATCTCCTTGACCTTCAT
>JAHHTS010000236.1 GCA_020024475.1 Oscillospiraceae bacterium | reverse complement strand
TTTTTCAGTTACTCTGCAGAGTGGACTGAATAGTGATTACTTTTTCAGTGCCCTCCGGCTATTGCGGAGGGGATTTTTTATCCCCGTACCTCAGAAGTATCACCTGTAATATAAGTTGTATATCATCTAACTACTTTTTAATTACTTGGATTTAACTCTAAAGAGACCAAAACATAATAATGCATGAATTATTCTATCAGCCATCATCTTATTGAAAAGACTAGGCGACGCAATCCCATGACATATCTCATTTCTTAAATTCCAACCCCTATTATCTGTAAGCAAAATTCTAAGGTAATTCGCAAAATCTTCTGTTAATAATTGAATTGCAACAGGATCTCTTAACATATCATCCAAAATTCTTAATTGAAACCCCTTTCCTGATTTCGAAGGTTTTAAAGTAGGTATATTATTTATTTCTAAAAGATTTCTAATAATTTCTTCAAGTTGTGGTATAAGTAAATGAATAGACACTAAATAATCTTGATTGAAATAGGCATCGATTCCTTTTCTGATAATAGGTATTCTATCCTTCTTAATAGATGGAGATTGTTTTATAAATGACAATATATTATCTACCGTAAAAATTCCTCTTTTCTTTCCTTCTTCAATAATGACATTGATAAAAATCGAATTAAACTTCATTGTTTGGGATATATGCACAATTAGATTACCTTCGAAATCTGTTTCAATACCTCCTATGATAGCTTTTACACGACCTTTATCAAATATTGATTGAGGAATCATATAAAGGAATGCGTCTTTTTTGACAATTTGTTCAAAAAGTTTCTTTTCACTTTCCTTCTTAGGGATAAAGGAATAGGCAAAACGCACCAATGAAATTTCAACATTTTCTTCATGCAGAACAGAATTCACACACAATTCCATTTCTTCTCTTGAGATCGTAAACTCTTGCTTGAATTCAGTCATTTCATTTTGGACTCCTTCTCCAAATCGAGCAATCTTAATACTTAAATCTGAAGCTTTATCTTGCAATCCATATTTGACTAATAGATTGTGGAGTTGGCTATAATTTGTAATTAATTGCATTTTTGTCATGTCGGGGATAATAGCATCAAAGGCTTTTTCAACTTTTTCAAATAACCCCTCTGTTTTCTCTTTATCAGGCGAATGTTTTTTATAGTATTCTGATATAATATCCGCTAACTCCATCAATGTCCATGGGTTTCGTTTTTTTATTCCAACTGTTGCTGGTGTGTCATATATTTGTGTAAATCGAGTTTCTAAATCGGTAATTAAAGTCTTTTGCTCATCACTTGTGTAACTATTGGGACATTCTGTGCTAATTCGATATGGAGCACCCCATATTCCTATAGAATCACCTTTCCCATATTTTGATATTAAATCATGTAAAGCTAATTTAGCATTTGCTAACAAATCTGTTTGACCTAATTTTTTTGACAATTTGATTGCTCGTTCAGCTTGTTTTACCCTCAATATTGAGGGGGATTGACAATTATTATTGATGATGTAAATTAAGGATTGTATATAAGTCCGGGCTATATTTATATCACGTTTTCCTCCCTGTATAAACTGTTTGAAATCAAATAGTAACCCGGAATATCTGGCTTTTAATATGCTATTTTTTGCCTCTTTGAGGCGATTTTCCCAATATAATATAATTTCTGGAGTAATGAGTTTTCTGTCAGGAATTTCTTTGAATGAATTTGTCTCCTTGTCTTGATAAACGCAATAAGGCCCAAAATAAAAATCTCCATTAAAAGCATCATTTTCACTTTTGAAATCTTCTATTAACTCAGAAGCCATAACTTCTGCTTGGTAGGCAAGAGTGTCTTTTTCTGCATCATCACAACCTCGATATTGTAAGGCATAATCTGAAAAATCAAATTGTTTTCCCTTGACATCAAATTCTGATAATATTTCGTGAACAGTCATAGTAAACGAGTTTAAAACATATTAAAATTAGTCCATATAAAGGTATTATACAAATTTAATCTACTCTAAAATGGGAAAACATTGAGAAGAGAAATGTTCTTTCACATCTTGATAAAGTATATTTGATATTTGCTGACTAAATTGTACTTTCGGATAGCAATCCGTGAAGTCCTGTCCTCGGATTTTTGCTACTTTTTGTGCCGCTCCAGCTCACTGTAAAAAGTAGCCGACG
>JAHHTS010000235.1 GCA_020024475.1 Oscillospiraceae bacterium | reverse complement strand
ATATCAACGAAATTGTACAATAATAAAGTAACATTATTCTGTCTATATCATCCATAATCACTTTAATTTCTAGCGATTCTGAATCTTCAACATATATAATTCCATTCTTTTTCACTAAAATATCGGGCTTAGGAACAAAGCCACCTTAAGCCATCAATAAATACACTGTTACAAATGTTTTCCCATATACACATTCATAAACCCCAATATCTGTATTTAAATAATCAACAGAGCACTTCCCCGAAAATCAGAATAATCTTTACTGATACATAAATTATTTTCTTTCCATCTAAATTCCTTGTCGCGGCTAAAACATTGCATAGCCCTGAAATATACTCTTTAAACAATGCTACAAAAAGATACATCTTCTTCATTATTTCAGCCTCTCTACTTGATGCTTTTCTTGCGTTATCTATTTGATATTTCATCATGTTGGGTGAGTCAGCAGCAACAACAGTTGTGTTTATTATAAAATCGCTTTCTCGTAGCCAAACGTACCATATCCAATTTACCACTTTACCCATAGCGACCAAATGATTTTTTAGTTATAAACTCATAATTCAATTTACGAATTTCCAATACATTTGATATCATTTCCTATATGGTTATTTGTGATTCTCTTTGTTGCTCCAGCCAAATGCAGATGCAGCTTTCAAAATCATGGCATCTATAACTTGCGATTTATATTGTGGCTTAATTTTTGACATATTCTCTGTATAAATTTTTGCAGCCTCCTGGATTGCACCCAACATCTCATTTAGTGCTTTTTCCTGATCATCGGGAAGTTGTTTCCAAGTTTTCTTTTTATTATATTTGCTTTGTGAAATAGCATTGGAACACATATAACGTAAAATCTTTTTATTCATACAGTTTTTTCCTCCATCATCAATGTAGATATTTATTTCCATCACAATGTTTTCTAAATGATTTTAAATACTTTATTAATTTTTACAAATCTGCCCCTTGCTTGTTACTTCAATAATGAGGTTCCAATTCCTAATCTTCTATATTCTTGTAGACAGATATAGCAAGTGGATGGATATTATTATCAACTTACCCATAATCATTCATTATACGTACCCAAATAGCCCCCACGGTATTTCCTTGAACTTCTGCTACTAAAGTTCTGTCATGTTCTCTCTTTTCAAACTCAACGATATATTCTTGTAACTCCAGACAGCTTATGACGGATTTAAGCGGTGGCTCAACACCGTCTGGAATATAAATTGCTTCGTACAAAAAGTCACTTAGTATACAATGATCTTCCTCTCATATTTTCCATTTCTCCGCATTGTATAGTCCATAGCTTCACTCCAAATTCCAAATTCCAAATTCCAATTTCATTTATAAATTACAGTTTATTTGAATTATCCTTGGTATCTGACTTTTTATTTTTACTTTGGTTATGTGCGCCAAAACAAAGAAAAGCAGAACCCAAACACAACCGAATCACACTGGATGTAAAACCTGAGCTAAATAACTGAATAATAGAGTCTATGTAAAATAACATCGAAGCTAAATAATACAAAGTAATTGTTGCTTTATTGTTCATAATATTTTCCTCCTTAAGTTTATCTAGTTCTTTATACGTACATTATATCAGTTTCCAAATACCCCCACAATAGAAAACAGCATATCCCAATACTTTTCTAATCCTTAAAATATATACTGTCCCTTTCCTCCTCATGATTATCCCGAACAGAAATCAAACCACCCGTTAAACGGGTGGTTTGATCAGACCCTATAAGGGTCTTTCTCTTGTGACAGCACTCTAAAGTGCATCGAATAGCTTGGCAATCACACTTTTATTACTGGCTGTCCCCTTCTCGGGGGCTTTCTCATTGCCTTATTTTACCGGCTCACCTGTAAACGGGTCTATGTATTCTTTCAAACTAATTTGATCATTCATAATGTCTTCCTGTAATTGATTTTCTATATATTCTTTGATTGCCGTTTCATACTTCCCCACTATATCTACATATTTTGCTTTTTAAATACCCCATAAAGCTTGATATACTTAAACGGGGTAGTATCTCTACTAGCATATGTATGTGGTCAGGACAACATTCGGCGGCTACAAATTTCACTCCCTTCCTTTCACATAACATTCTTAATATTTTTCCTATATCTTCTTTCAACTTCTTATATATTA
>JAHHTS010000234.1 GCA_020024475.1 Oscillospiraceae bacterium | reverse complement strand
ATATTGGAGAGAAATTATTACCTACCAATCAAGTAAATGAAAATTCTGTTTATTCAAAAAGAAAATTGTATAACTCGAACGTAAAAATTTTAGATAATATCCGAGAAAAATATAATATTTTTTTATCAAAAGTAGATTTAGAAAATGATTTAGATGAAGTTTTGCATAGCAGATTATTAGTTTTACTAGAAACCAAACAACCGGTTGAATACTTACAAGAATCAAAACATTATCATATGGTAGAATTAATTGAAAAACTATCAGACGAAGACTGTCAAAAAATATATGATCATTATAATTTTGCTTGCTTAAAGGAGCTTTGTGAATGATGCTTTCTGAAATTCAAAATAAAATAGTAGAAACAGCGGGAAACTTAATTGTACGAGCGAGTGCAGGAACTGGTAAAACACATACAATGGTACATAAAATTGAAAAAGAAATAAATGATAATCATACGCATAAATCTATTGCTGCAATAACATTTACAATAAAGGCAGCTAAAGAAATAAAAGACAGATTAACAGTTGATGTTACTCAGCACTTTATTGGCACAAATAATAGCTTTGCCATTGATGAAATTATAAAACCGTTTATGAGGGATGTTTATGGGTTAGAATTTCAAATTGATATGAGTACAGACTATTCAAAAAAAGTGGAAAATTTTGAAGAAGGTATTGAAGAAATTAAAAAAAATAGAATTCTGTGTTCGTATGAAAATAATAAAGAAAATTTCATTTTTGACTTAGCACAAAATATAATAGAAAATTCATTGGCATGTAGATTGTATCTAAAAGCGAAGTATTTCAAAATATATATAGATGAATATCAAGATTGTGATAAATCAATGCATAAATTTTTTATGTACTTATGTGATGAATTGAATATAGAAATGTTCATTGTAGGAGATGAAAAGCAGTCAATTTATATATGGCGAGGTGCATATCCTGATGCTTTTAAAAGTATTTGGGAAAAACAAAATTTTACTAAGATTTTTATGGGAGACAATTATCGCTCGTGTCAACAAATACAGAATTATTCTAATTTATTATGTGATGAAACAAGGAACTTATATGTTCCCACAGAAAATTTAGATAATATTATTTATATATCAACAGACAAAGTGAACTGGGTAACAGAAGTTTTGTCGAATATTTCTTATGAAAAAAAGTCAGCAGTATTAAGATATTCAAATGACAATGCTAGATTATGTGCAAATGAATTATCTTCTAATGGATTAGAGTATACTTTTATTCCACAACTTCCAATTGCAGATATAACAACAGATTCAGCGTGGCTTTATATGGCAATAGCTAAATATTGCATAATAGAAAAATATTCAGTATTTGATGTGATTTCAGAAATCCCTGTTGAAGGAAATGAAAGCAAGAAAACAGTTTCAATAATAAGAAGATTACTCAATAAAATAAAACAATCTGTGAATTCACAAGAAGATTTTAATTTGGGTGTAATAGAACTAGCAAAATATTTAGGATATCAAACTCGAGAAGAACATATTGAAAAATTATATGATACAATTTCAAATCCGGAGTATTGGGTAGCCTTTGAAACAGAGAAATATCAGCATATTGCGATTACATTTCACTCTTCGAAGGGATTAGAGTTTGAACAAGTAGTTGTATTCGCAGAGGATTATAGACTCTCAGATATGATTAGTATTTGCAATCATTATGTTGCAGTTACTCGTGCAAAAACAAAGCTGATTATAGTGAAATTAAATAGTTACAATGATCAGTACTTTGAGAAAAACCTAAAGAAAATTTTGTCCTATAGTAATCTAGAACTAAATGATGTTGTTACAATAAAATAACTAAAATTGAATGTTAAAGGGATCATATAATATTAATGTTAATAAAAATTAATTATTCTGAATAGGAATAATTTGTAAGTTTATAATTTTGGTATGATTAGATAAAAGAATAAATGTATTAATATGTAAATTTAACATTCGTTTAACAATATAACAATCACCTTTTCTGGTTATGTATGCTAACATAACGCAAACATTACTGTCTAAAAGACCTTAATGTTAGCAAGGAAACACAGGGATTGAACGAACAGCAAAACGAATGAAAACCCTTGATTTATAGGGATTTTCAGGGAGTATATAAGAGCCAAAATATAGGTTCTGTTCGTTCTCCTAAGACTCAATTATAGGTTCGATTCCTATACGAGACGGTTAGTAAAAAGCG
>JAHHTS010000233.1 GCA_020024475.1 Oscillospiraceae bacterium | reverse complement strand
AACTGACATTCGCTGCATCCGTTTGTATCTATGTAATGAAAAATTTTATATTTATCAAAAGATACGCGGATGTGTCTTTTCCATATATTTTACACTGTAAACTATCAGAGAATACTATTTTTTTCCCATCCAATGAGTGATTACCTGCTTTATTTCCCGTTTTTGGAAATCACAGCCCAATATAGCTAATAGACAAAACATCAAATACACTACTTTCATGATTTACCATTATATTGCTTAAAATTAATTCACTATTTCATTACAGACTCATTATATATACTTCAACTAACATCATAAAAATGCCATCGCTAAATACATTAAAATCAATATTATATACAACTTGACATTTTCACTACTTGCTACACAATCTTTAGAAATTGTAGCCAAATATTTTACATCGATTATCAATTATTCCATCTTCAATATTCGATTGACAAATTAAAATGCAATGTTGTGTTAGTAATCAAAATTACCGATATTTAACAATACAATTAAATTACTTTTAGAATATAATCGTTTTACATAATTTCATAAATAATTAAAACAGGATTATCTGTTTCTTGAAGATTCTTTAACTGAATAAACTTTTCTTTTAACATCGGGAAATTATTAATTAATGAATAACTGTCAATATAATCTATCCAATATTTTCCTTTTTGCCATTGTGGAAAAAATCTAAAATCTGTAATTAAATCATTCTCAAATGAACCGTTAAAAACAACATTTTTTTTATCAAAATCATATAAAGCAAAATAACGCTTCCCATCGTCAAAATATGAAATTATTAACTGATTATCATTTTGATAAATATTTTCTCGTACAACATAGGGAAATTTTTTCTCGTATATATCATAATCCTCAATGTTTAGTTTTTCTTCAGGGAAAGTTTTTTCTTTGAAATCTAATTCGTAAATAATACTTTGTTTGTTTTTTGAATAAATATAATTACTGTAACGGGAGGAAAATAATGAGTCTCGACCTACACAAAATACATTGGAATTTTGAAAATTATATTTTATTTTAGAAAGTTTTTTTCGTTTTATATATGATTTTTCAATAACACCATTCTTAGAAATTTGGTAAAAACAATAATCTTCTTTAGAATTATTCCTTTCACAATAAATGAATAGCGTATCTACATCCAACTGAAACTCAGATGGAAACAAGTCAAAATGTATTTTTTTTACAAATGACATGTCATGTTTAAAATGCAGTATGGACTGTTGTGGGTAATCAAGTAAATAAATACCATCTTTTTGAATCTTTAAATCTGTAATTTTTATATATTCATCTGGACCTCTACCTATTTTTTCCAATTTCCTCTTAAATTTCCCATCTGCACCAAATTGAAACACACAATTATTAGTAAAGTCCAATAAATAATAATCTGAATTGTAGATTTCAACTTTTGTCACATATCCCAATAAACATTCAGAATTAGTTTCTAAAGGACAAATTTTTACATTGTCAAAATAATTTGATAATGCTTTTTTCTGCTTTCTACTACAATCAATAGAAATAGTTTCAATACTATCATCAATTGTAGTTTTACATCCTACTAGAAAAAGCATAAATATATACAAACAAATAAATTTCATAACATCACCTACAAAATAATTTAATACTAATTGTTTTACACGTAATAAAATCCACTATTTGCATAAAACTTATTTATAATGAAAAGTATATTTTACTATACTCTTTCATTACTACTATTAACCTCCACTATTGACAATCATGAGGGACGCATGTATTTAAAAAACCTCCTAACATGCAATTCCTTCTACTTTTTTTGCTTTCTCCATAAGAGTCATAACATGGAAAGTCAAATGCCGTCCATTTATTAGGATCCGGACTTTCCTCTGATGCTAATGCTTCTATATTCTCTACAGCAACAGACAATTTATATTGTCCTTCATGAGAAAAATCTATAGAAACAAGAAATAGACACAGAAACAATAATCCAAAAACTATTTTTTTCATTTTCATACAAATTTATTAAAGTTAAAACTATATATTTCACACCCAAATAAGATAAACTTCATCTCACTACACAACAAAACAATTATGGAAAATTCATAAATTTGCAACCTCCTTTTCTTTTTAGAGGAGTGGCGAGGATGAGACTGAGATAACTGTCACGAGGAATATCAGTCTTCATCCTTTCAACTCCATGTTAAACATCAGAATTTTATCAAAATTATATCTTAAAAA
>JAHHTS010000232.1 GCA_020024475.1 Oscillospiraceae bacterium | reverse complement strand
AAATACAACGTGTTGATTCTTTTGAAAAAGCTATTAATAGTTTACAACTAAAAGAAAATATTGATATTTATTTAACTGGTTCTAATGCTTTTATTTTATCTGGGGAATTAGCAACATATTTATCAGGTCGCTATATTGAAATATCTATTCTTCCGTTTTCTTTTGTTGAATATGCAGAACTTAATCCTAATGAAAACAAAGAAATAGTATTTAATGAATATTTAAAAGTTGGGGGTTTTCCATACATTGTAACAATAGACAAAACAAATGAAAAAATAAATATGTATCTTGAAGGTATTTATAATACTATTATTTTGAAAGATATTGAAGAAAGACAAAAAAGACGCGAATCTGATCTAACCAAAAGAAAAGTAACGGATATTGCATTATTAAAAAATATTGCAAAATTTTTAGCTCATTCTATTGGAAATCCTATTTCAATAAAAAGTATTAGTGATTATATAAACTCATCAGGTCGTAAGGTTTCACAAAATACTATTGCTGATTACTTAGAAGTTATGACAGATTCTTTTATTTTTTACCCTGTGGATCGCTTTGATATACAAGGAAAACAGCTAATGAAAACTAGCCCTAAGTATTATATTGTTGATTTGGGAATAAGAAATTATCTTATTACAAAAAAAGAATATGATTTAGGTTTTTGTCTTGAAAATATTGTATTTTTAGAACTTCTAAGGCGTGGATATAAAATCAATATCGGAAAATTAGAAACATTAGAAATAGATTTTATTTGTCAAAAAAATTCTCTTTTACAATATATTCAAGTAACTGCGTCAATGGCTGATGAAAAAACATTTCTTCGCGAAATCACTCCTCTAAAAAATATAAAAGATAATTATCCTAAAATGATACTAACATTAGACCAATATAACATAGGAAATTATGATGGAATAGAAGTAGTTAATATTATTGACTGGTTATTACAAAAATAAAAGCAAAAATTTAAATATATTTCTAATTTCTGTATAGTTATAACGAATACCTAGAAAATAAAACTAAAATAGATACATAGGCTTATATAAGCCTATGTATTCGCTTTATACTGCCCCCATTAACAAAGTATAAAAATTAAGAGAGTATAATTTCAAGAAAGAGGTAAGAAATTATGCAAAGACGACAATGGGATAGCAAAACAAAGACTAAGATAATTCTTGAGGGATTACGAGGACTCAGTGTAGTAGACATTTGCACTGAATACGACATCTCACAGGCTCAATATTATAAGTGGAGGGATATTTTTTTAGCTAATGTTAATCAGACTGTTGAAACAAGTCAAAAAAATAAAAAGAACAAAAACTAGAGCAATAAAATAATAAATTATGCAAAGTTATAGGTGAGTTGACCATAGAATTAAAAAAAAATGACTGGTAAGAAACAAAAGAAACCTATCAATCAAAAGGCATGAAAAAGATAGTCTTCTTTTATCAAGAATAAAGGAGCTAAAATCACTGCACCCATTTTGGGGTTATAGAAGAATTTGGGCAACATTACGTTTTGTAGATAAGTTGTTCATAAATCATAAAAAAGTATATAGGATAATGAAAGAAAATCAGCTTACAGTTAATAGACCTGCATTAAAAGCATTTCGCACACCACAAAAATCAAAGTCTAAAGCGACAACACCTTGTCAATGGTGGGGAATTGATATGAGCACTATAATGATACAAGCTAGTTGGGGTTATGTAACATTAGTTTTAGATTGGTTTTCAAAGAAAATAGTAGGTTATCATATTGGTTATCAAAATAAAACAGAACATTGGCTTGAGGCATTGGATATGGCATTGCAGGCTAATTTTCCTGATGGAGTAAGAAAACATAATCTAAATCTTGTAAGCAATAATAGTAGTCAGCTAACAAATACAAGCAAGTACAAAACTTATGAAAGATGCAGTATATTAGAAATAAATCATGTTCTAACATGCTATAACAATCCTAAAGGAAATGCAGATACTGAACGAATGATAAGAACAATGAAAGAAGAGTGTTTATGGTTTGAAGAATAGCGTGGTTTATCAGAAGTATAAACAAAATTAGCCTGCTGAATAGGAAATTATAATGCCTACTATTTTACATTCAAGCTTACAATATAAAACGTCAAATTTTATGCACAATATCAATGCAAATACTCTCTTAAACATTGTTTGATTTTTGGGGTGCATTACAATTGATTCATATTTCATAAAAATAGCCACTAATTTGCTTTATTTCTTTATGAATAAT
>JAHHTS010000231.1 GCA_020024475.1 Oscillospiraceae bacterium | reverse complement strand
AGGGGGGTAACATTACATTTTGACAGTTTCTTTATATCTTGCAGGATGGTGAATGTATTGTCTTTCAATGTCGGCAAAATTGGGGTTTATGTTTTTGCATTCCCTTTTATTAAAAGATGCTTAAGGACGTGGACGATAAATACATTGTTATTATATAAGAAGTCCAAAATATTATGTAAATCTTAAATGAAAAGTTCTGCGTTGCGACGTAACTTTTCGCATTTATCCTTAAGAGGCTGAGGATCCTTTTCATTTGTGAGACATGATAGTTTGTCCTGTAGTAGTTGCAGCTTGTTTTCAATTTCCTTTTGCTTGTTGAATTTAAATAATCTAAGTATTTTTTTCTGCTTTTTAAGTTCTTCTCTAAGTTCAGAAATATTACTATATATTTTTCCTCGTTCATCGTTATATTGGCTTAATGCTACCTGATATTCTTTTTCAACCTTAGTGGCCTCATCAATGCATGATTTGACATGTACTTTCAATTCTGATATATAATCTTTTATTTCGTTTAATAAAGTTTTTGTAAATTCGCGGTTAAGTTCAACTAAAGAAAGTGCGGTGCTGTTAGGTAACGAAATAACATCCATGTCGAATAGATGATAATTATCAAAGAAGGTCGCCATGTTGTTGAAATCAAGTTGATTGGCAATCGACTCACGGATTTTATCACAATCCATAGAACATAGTTTCGTGGCACTTGTTGTAATTATTTCTTTTATCCACCATTTTAATTCTTCTTTGTTTTCAATAGCTCTTTTGGCTGCGATATATCTTCGTGTTAGAATTTGAATCTTTTCAGAATACAAGAGAGCCACAATGTTGCTTTCATCTTGATTCGTATAGAGAGACCATATTTCTATAGGTAAAATCAGTTTTTCAGGTTCTGAGATGTGATTATGGCAGTAATCTTTAATGTACTCAGATAATAGTTCGTCCTGGATAAAATATTGCGCTGTCTTAAATGTAGATATATCTGCGAACCCATTTTCTAAAACAGCTTTATATACATCTGGATTATAAGGACAATACAAAAATGCTTGTCTTAGTAAAGATTTTTTATCCGTTACTACAGGGAGATTTTTTAGGAGATCTGTTGAACGTTTTAGAGAATATTTTTCAACTTCTGAGTAAGCGAAAACTCCTATACTTTCAAGCTTGGTTATATAAAATAGCATCAGCTCAGAGACAAACTTTCTGATTGCATCGGCAGCTTCGGGATAATATTTGGTTACAAGCAATTCTAGTTCCTTTTGCTCTCTTTTATCCGTCACATTTTTACTTAACATGCTCATTGCTGCATTATATTCTCTTGTGGCAGTATTATACTGTTTTTTTAATGTACTGGCTTCCAATGCAGAATATACCAGTGCAGAAGAAAAACTGTTTGTCCACAGGGAAACGTTTGATCCAGTAATATTAGAAGCTGCGGATACTTGCGCATTCTCATATCCGTTTTTAAAGTCGTCAATTGCTTGTAAGAGAATTTTAGCCATTTGGGAAATAGTTTCCTGACAAACATTGTGCAACTGTATATAGCCTTTGTTGCGAAATATCACTTCATCCATTGTAACATCAAAAACACCATGCTCCGATAATTTCACAATTATCTTTTCGCCAATGGTAGTTAGTGGTACACTAAAATACTTAAAATCTTCATCGGCACCGCCACAAAAGCTTTTTTGTTCCATTTGATTTATTAACAGAGATATTATGTCGTTGTATATCTGCTCAAAACTATGCAAATATTGCACATATTCTCTTAAATCAGATGGAATCAAATGTTTTTCGCCCAAAAAACATAATTCCTGACCATCCATTTCCTGTTCCTCCTTGCTTTGTAAGTACACCTCTTTAAATATCACAATTATACACTGAACTTAGTTGTGTTTAACTGTTTTATGAAACCTAAAAATATAGATTAAATATATCATAGTTTATTGGATACTACAAGCATAGAAAGTTCAAGAGAACGCATTTAAAATGTGTTGTATTTCATCTTCTGTCCCATCAATTTGTCTCCGACAGTTGACAAGAGCCAATCTATATTATATAATTCTTTAAATTGTTTTTGGATAAATCAATATGATTTTATCTCTTAGAAATTGTTGACAGATTGTTTACGGCGTTCGGAGTGTGCGGAAAAAGTTGTTGCGGCTCTAAGATAAATTAAACTGCGAGAATGAACCTGCAAAACTCTCATTCCCTAGTTCAAATCTGGGCGGTACCTCCAAATTTACTCCGTTTTCGCCAACACGAAAA
>JAHHTS010000230.1 GCA_020024475.1 Oscillospiraceae bacterium | reverse complement strand
AAATAAAATAGACTATATTTGTTCATATCAAGATGAAAACTATTATTTTCAACGAGTTCAGAAAAGCTATATTCTAAAGAATAAAAGTTTTCTTGGATTTGGTGATGAGGTAGTATTGGAGAAAAACCAAAATAGAATTGCTATTAATGAGTTGCCAGACGCTTTTTACAACAAATCTCAAGATGCTTTGTATTTCAAAAAACTGGAGACAATATCTCCGATTTTTAAAGGAATAGAAATTATTTATAGAGAGGCAACAAATAAGGAAGTAGATGAATTCTTAGATAAATCATTTATAAAATGTGAAGAAAAATTTGGGACAAATAAGGTTGGAAAAGCAAATCGTCATAGACTAGCGGTTGCTATGGATATTTTGTCTAGATTGGATAAGGGAGAGAAAAAGCAGTTATTTAAATATGTAGATGAGTATTATCCGGAGTTGGGATATAATGGAAAGAAATTTACGATAAAAAATGATGAAGAATTAAAAAAATTGTGTTGGGGAATTGATCAGCACTGCTTTACAACACCTATCACAAAGGAGAAAAGAGTAGCTAATTCATATATAAATTTGTGAGGTGGCAGTTTCTTTCTGGGGCTCGAAGACAATCAAATCATCTTAATCCGTATGAAGTACATTTTTTTTATAATTTAGTTCCTCTGTAGGATCATTTGTTAGATGCGAGTATAAAAATTAAAAAACAGATGATAATAATTATATTGAAACAAAAATGATCATTCTGTACAAAATGTTCGAGTTGTGATAATATAATGCTATAGTTTAGCTATGTGATAAAGGTGGAAATTATGAAAGAGAAATTTATTGTAAGAATTATAAAATCGGAGCTTGAGAATTTTAAAAATGTAAATTATGGTGAGATTTCATACATGAACTATGGAAGTGTACAAAAATACGGGGAACTTAGAAAAAGGGATATCGTCGGTATTTATGGACAAAATGGTTCGGGAAAAACTGCGTTAATAGAAGCGTTAGACATTTTAAAATACATTCTTCAGGGGAGTGAAATTCCGTATAATGAATATGCTGGGCTTATTTCGGACACCGAATGTGCTCGCCTTTCCACGTTATTTTTTTTAGAATCCACAGATGTCAAGTACAAAGTTCTTTATGAAGCAACATTACGCCCAAATTATAGTGCAAAAAAAATAGATATCATTTCTGAAAATCTGACCTACTGGACTAGAGGGGCTTCATGGAAGAGTGAAAGAGACTTATCTTTTACGAACCCATATTACGAAAATGATAGTTTATTATTAGATGGAAATCTTTCTATTAAATCACAGCATATGACATATTTTAAAAATATACCATTCTTAAATTCAATGTCTGTTCTTGCAGCGGTTAGTGCTCAAGGACATCATTCTGTCTTTTTTAATAGTAAAGTTTTATCAGCGCTAAGAGACCAATATTGTGGAGAAAACAACCGTCCTGATACAGAATGTAAGACACTTTATGATATTATTGACTGTTTGGTCTATTTTGCAAATGTAAATTTTCATATAATTAAGGTAAGTCAGTTAGGAGATATTAATTCTAATCGGGTAATCCCATTAAATATGTATTATGAAACAGATACGTCGGTAATTCATGGATGCATTCCATTATTTACTTATGGACAAGGAGAATTTCCAAGTGAATTATATGATTTGTTTTCTAAAACAATTCAAGCGATTAACATTGCTATTAAGTCTATCATTCCAAATCTTCAGATTGAATTGGAAAGGAAAATGGAGATAGAAAAAAAAGATGGCCAAAAATATGTACAGGTAGAAGTGTATTCTATACGTGATGGGAAACGCTTTTTAACAAGATATGAATCAGAAGGGATTAAACGTCTTATTTCGTTGTTGAGTTATTTGATATCGGTATATAATAATTTCTCAGTATGTCTTGTTGTAGATGAACTGGATTCAGGAATATTTGAATATTTGTTAGGAGAATTATTAGGTGTATTTCAAAATGAAATGAAAGGACAGTTGATTTTTACTTCACACAATCTTCGTGCCCTTGAAAAATTGAATTATAAAAACATCATATGTTCTACAACTAATCCAGAGAATCGTTATATTACGCTTACTGGAGTTGGAACAAATAATAACAATAGAGACTTCTACATTAAATCGCTTACCATAGGTGGACAAAAAGAAGAACTTTATGATGATAGTGAATTGGATTCGATTGGCTATGCTTTTCGTAAAGCAGGTCATCCTGAGAAAAAAAATGTAAACCTTCATATATCTGAAAGAATCTTAAACAAGATCAAGGAGGAAAAAAATC
>JAHHTS010000229.1 GCA_020024475.1 Oscillospiraceae bacterium | reverse complement strand
GTTTCAACTGCCTCATAGCGGCTGTCCCAGGATACATTGGACGGAAGGAATGAACTATCCGCAACACCGGTTTCTCCTGATACGATCCCAAACTCTATACACTTCAGTACGATTTCATTAAAATTTCCCGGAATATGCCGGCGTCCTGAAAACGTCTTCTTCTATTCTGGCTAAATGTTGAATGGTCTGGTACTCTATGCATCGATCAATTCCACAAAACCAGCGGTAAGCAAAGTTAAGAGATACTTCCCCCTCAAGTCTTCGTTCTGATTTGATCCCATAAAGATAACCAATCAGCAGCATTTTTATCAGCACAACGGGATCTATCGATTTTCTGCCAACAGGAGAATAATAGGTGGCCGCCTTTTCGTATATAAAATCAAAATTTACACAGTTTTTAATCCGTCTCAGAAGATGATCCTCTGGAATCATAGAATCTATGTCAAGGATTACCATCTGGATTTGTCCGCTTTGTTTTCCCATCATAAAAAAATGACCTCCTGCAATTGATATAATAAGTATACCATACAGAAAGCCATTTTTCTTCAGTTTGTCAACAGGTCCAATGTGTTACACTCCCATACTTTTTGCAATGTAACTCCCCTCAGAAAGATTTAAAATCAATCATCATCGTCAGAGATATTAACTGTTTCTTCCCATTGATATCGTCCTGGAATATGTCCTCCATCACCTGAAGTTTGAGTCCGTTCGGAGGAATCAATATCCCAACCGCCCTTATAATCATAACCATAAGTATGACCTTTGGAATCATTGTTATACTTACCACTATTGTCTCTATTCATAAACAGCACCTCCTTAATTGATAAGCTAATTATATGCCACTATATTAGAAAAATCAATATTTTCATAAATAAAATTAGGGAAAGGCAATGAAAGCTGTTGTACTGATTAGTATTATAATATACTGTTTTATATATTCTTTAAGACGGGAATAGACGACTTAAAGAGACAATGTTTAGTAAATGAAAAGTCTAATTCTCCAGGTATACTAGGGAGAATGGGGTAAGCAGGGCGTGTAGGATATCTATAAAAAGCCTCCTAAGTTAGAATGAGAATGGTGTCACAAGGAAAACTCGAAATTTAGTACAGGAGGCAGTCCAAAATGGACAATGTGAATTTATCACACGTAAAGTGGAAATGCCAATACCACATCGTTTTCATTCCGAAATGATAGAAAGAAAGTATTATATGGAAAGTTGAAATCGAATGTAAAAGAGATTATCTCTACATTGTGTAGATATAAAAGTGTAGAGATCATAGATGGTGCAGTGTGTTAATATTATTTTCCGTTAGTGTGCTTGCTTTATCTGCTATGGCTGTGGCAACAAGACCTGTTTTACGGGCAAAATTATATCAAGAATTAGAAAGCAGAGGAGGAGTAGGAGTTGTTACCAAGAAGTGAAGCAAAATTGTAAAGGAGAATGAAAATACCAAAATCATGCATGATAGGAATTAAATTGAATTTTTGAAATGGAAAGGATTTTATCCCGTTAAAAATAATATTATTATCCGTAAGTTCCCTTTTGTTTGCTTCAATCCGTAAAGTAAAAAAATAAGGTGCTGTAAAAAAGTCTCTAAAGAACAATCGCCCAGGTCGAGAGACCTGAGCGATTTTTGGGTATAATGAATTCATGCTAACAAACCAAAATACCAATGATAATTATACATCACGCCAGCTGAAAATACCATTGGAAATCGAAAAATTAATAGATATTTCTAGTCCGGTATATACTTTCTGTGAAGTCGTTGATCACATTGATCTATCAAAATATTTTGTAGCGAAAGGATACAAAACAGGTCGCCCAAAATGTGATGAATAAAAACTGCTTAAAGTAATACTTTTTGCTTTCATGGAACACGGCATATGTTCCCTTCGCAAAATCGAGAAGCTCTGTCGAAACGATATACGGATACATGTATCTTCTTGATGGAATGAAAGCACCTTCATTTGTAACTTTCGGAAATATTATAAGAAATGAGCTAACAGAATCCATCGAACAAATCTTTTTAGATGTAAATCAATATATTTTTAAAAAAGACCATGTGGATCTTAATCATACCTATATCGATGGAACAAAAATCGAAGCCAGTGCCAACCGTTATACATGGGTATGGAAAAAATCCTGTGCCAAAAACAGGTAGAAAGTTTTCGAAAAAATCTCTCTACTGATTGACGCCATGAATTAGGAAATTCTAGGATATCTGGGATTAAAACTCGAAAAAAGAGAGGAATACGCAATTGATCATGTGTATGAACTTTTGGAAATGTACAAGTCTGGAACAGGATTGG
>JAHHTS010000228.1 GCA_020024475.1 Oscillospiraceae bacterium | reverse complement strand
CACTGGGAATTGAATAGAAATCTACGGCAAACAGACGCAATAACAGGGCTATAGCCAATGATAAAACTATAGCCAAGAAATATTGCAATATGATTTTTATTGTCTTTTTCATAATTATAAGTTACAGTAACTTATCCATGTAAATTAAGGACAAGTGCTGCTTGGTGAAGATTGAACTATTTTTTGATAAAACGCCCATATTTGTGGATTAAGAGCAGGATTTCCGACTCCAACAACATGATTTGATGAATCCAGTAAAAATGTTTTATACTTTGGATTGAATGAAAAATCATTTATCCTTCCCATTTTTCCTGATTTATCATAAAAAATCGGAGTACCAAACTTATTTATTCGCTGACTTATTTCTATCGGTACATAATGCTTGGCAAATACGACAAAAACGATGGAAATATCAGCGTTTAAACTGTCTATCTGCCTTTGCAAACGTCCCCAATCATAAAATTTTAACTGACATTCGCTGCATCCGTTTGTATCTATGTAATGAAAAATTTTATATTTATGCTTATTCAAAAGATACGCGGATGTGTCTTTTCCATATATTTTACACTGTAAACTGTCAGAGAATATAATTTCTTTTCCCATCCAATGAGTGATTACCTGCTTTATTTCCCGTCTTTGAAAATCACAGCTAAATATCAAAAACACACAAATAATCAAATATTGTATTTTCATATAAATCCATATTTTACATTATAAATTCTGTTATTTACAACAAGATGTATTATAGTACTCTTTATTAGGATATTTTTCTATTAGTTATCTAAAATACATGGTTCATAATTTTAAGGCATTAGTGCATCCCATAAAACAACACAACCAAACCATCTTCCAAATGCTGTTCAATTTCAGCAGATGCTTTGACAAAACCATCAGCTACCAATTCATTATATATATCCTTATTTCTTAATATATAGACAAATCGACCTTGCAAATCTGTACCATCTGGATAAAGAAGACAATTATATGAAGTATTTTGTGAATTTTCTGCTACCTGCCGTATCCGTCTGTCATACAAATAACAGTCACAATAGTCTCCTTCCGAAATTTCCATAGCTACATAATTATCATTAAAGACAGGTGTGCCATACAAATACCGATATTTATCAGTTTCTACAGCTTGTTTATTTCGTTTTAATGATTCGGGAATTTTTTTGTTGCCAAAATCAAAATGGATTGTATAGATACTATCTACCCTTGTAGGACTAATGACATAACACTCATCTGATACACACCAATTATAAATAACATTTTCTCCATGTAAGGTAAAATAAGTGTCTTTCCCTATTGGATCAAAATCCTCTTCCTCATAAGGAAAATGTTGGTGAATTATATGAAGATTTGTATCTGTAACAAACAATTTGTAATTAGGCTGTTCATATTTCAAACTTCCTTTGTAAAAAGGAGAAAAGCAGAAAACGAAAGCATCATGACCTAAAACCTCTATATCCCACGAAACGAAAGGTAAATCCCGATTTTTTAAGAATTTCCCATTCCTGCTATCGTAAATATGCAGTTTACGTTTCATATTATCTATAATATAAATGTTATTACTGTCTACAGAATAACTTTTTATCTCAAGATATTCTTCCGGCCCTCTTCCTTGCTTGTTTAATGCATACTGGAAACTACCATTAGTATCGTATACTATAATTTTTTGTTGTATAAAATCCCCAATAAATATCTTGTCATTCTTGAATCTTACTTTGTGTATATGGGATATAAAAGCAGAATCAGAGTTCTCTAATTTCAAATAACAGACAGTATCGACAAACTCCGAGATAGCAGACTTTGCTAAAGAGGAAAATTCCACAATCTCATCAAAAACATTGTTACTTGTTGTACGTGAACTTTCTTGACATCCACACAAAATCAAGAAAGCGATAAAAAATAATCTATACATTTTTCTAATTATTATTCAATTTTCCATAAAGCTTCGTTTGTTTTTTATGAATGTTGTGGACATTTTTTTGAATTACATCCACTTCCTCCTCCTTGACAAACAATCACCTCTACTTTACATGTCCTATGCTTACTTATCGCTACCCCACATTTTGTATAATATGGATAACCAGTAGGATACTCAAATCCTTCTCCTGCAGCTAAGGCTTCCGTATTTGCCAAAATCAAACTCAAGGTGAATTCGTTCTCTCTATTTGCATTTGTTATTCCAATCGTTGTACAAATAGCTATGACTGCTAGTAAAACTAATCTCAATATTTTCTTTTTCATCATTTCATGTATTAAATTTATCACTCAATAGTAATCTGTTTATATCCTTTCAACAGATAGGGCTTAATTGTATATTAAAAAAATTAC
>JAHHTS010000023.1 GCA_020024475.1 Oscillospiraceae bacterium | reverse complement strand
CCATATATGATATCAAGGTTTATAAATAGTATTTATCCCTTAATCAATACAATTTATATACAATATATTTTGATAAAAATCATATTTTAATTTTAGAATTATTGATTACAATTAAACGAATATTTGTGTATATAATATAAAATTATATTCAATTTAAAATAAAAAGGCTGTCCAACTGGACAGCCTTAATTATTGTAATTAAATGTTACAGCAAAATACCGATAAATAAATTGCAGAATACTAATGCAACTATTGTCATCAATTTAATAAGAATATTGATGGCTGGACCTGATGTATCTTTAAATGGGTCACCAACTGTGTCACCAACAACTGCTGCTTTGTGAGCTTCGCTGCCTTTGCCTCCGTGGTTACCATTTTCTATATATTTCTTAGCATTATCCCATGCACCACCTGCATTTGACATAAAGATAGCCATAAGAACACCCGTTACTAATGAACCAGCAAGCATACCACCAACTGCTTCTGTACCGAGCAATACACCAACAATAATTGGAGCTACAACTGCCATAATACCTGGAATAAGCATTTCTTTAAGAGAAGCTGTTGTAGAAATAGCAACACATGATGAATAGTCAGGTTTAGCTGTGCCTTCCAAAATACCTGGAATTGTATGGAACTGACGACGAACTTCTTCAATCATCTGGTAAGCTGCTTTAGAAACAGATTCCATTGTAAATGCAGAGAAGAAGAATGGAAGCATACCACCAATAAGAAGGCCAATGATTGTTGTGTGTGAAAGAATATTGATTGATGAAAGTCCAACTGCTTCAGCATATGAAACGAAAAGAGCAAGTGATGTCAAGGCTGCTGAACCTATAGCAAAGCCCTTACCCATAGCTGCTGTTGTGTTACCAACAGCATCAAGTGAATCTGTAATTTCACGAACTGATTCATCAAGACCAGACATTTCTGCAATACCACCAGCATTATCGGCAATTGGGCCATAAGCATCAACAGCAACAGTAATACCAGTTGTTGAAAGCATACCAACCGCTGCAAGAGCGATACCATAAAGTCCACATACTAGATAAGCAATATAAATACCTACACAGATAAGAATTACTGGGATTGCTGTTGAGTTCATACCAACTGCAAGGCCAGAAATAATTGTTGTGGCTGCGCCTGTTTCTGACTGATCAGCAATTTTCTTAACTGATTTGTAATCTGCAGATGTGTACATTTCTGTAACTGTCCCGATGAGAAGACCAACAATAAGGCCTGCAATAATAGCCAAAGCTGGTTTGAAAGAACCAAAGAAAACATTTGAAAGGACAAATGAACCGATAACTACTATTGCATCAGCAGTATATTCACCCATATTGAGCGCTTTCTGTGGGTTACCGCCTTCCTTACCTCTAACAAACATAGAACCGATAATTGAACCAACTATACCAAGAGCTGCTAGAATAGCTGGGAAGATAACTGCACCATTTTCTATAGCAACTGTGTTTGATTTAGCCCAAACAAGTCCAAGTGTCATAGCAGAGATGAGAGAGCCTGCATATGATTCGAATAAGTCAGCGCCCATACCTGCAACGTCACCTACATTATCACCTACATTATCAGCAATAACTGCTGGGTTACGAGGGTCATCTTCAGGAATACCTGCTTCAACTTTACCAACAAGGTCAGCACCAACGTCAGCAGCTTTAGTATAAATACCACCACCAACACGAGCAAACAAAGCAATGGAAGAAGCACCAAGGCTAAATCCAAATAGGATATCTGCATTACCTGTTGCTGCGTAAATTGCGCTAACACCAAGCAAACCGAGACCTGCTACACACATGCCCATAACTGCACCACCAGAGAAAGCAACCGACAAAGCTGATGCTAAGCCAGATTCTTTAGCTGCGTTAGCTGTTCTTACATTAGCTTTTGTAGCTACTGTCATACCACAGTAACCGGCAATTGTTGAGAGAGCTGCACCGAAAAGGAAGCAAACTGCTGTTTGAATACCGCTCGAAACGAAAAGAAGTACAAAAAGTACTACTGCGAAAATTACTAAAATTTTGTATTCTGCGAACAAGAATGCTCTTGCACCTTCAGCGATAGCGCCTGCAATTTCTTTCATTCTGTCTGTACCTTCGCTAACTTTGTTAACTCTAGCAGTCAACACGAAAGCAAAAAGCAGAGCGAGAATACCAGCGCCAACGGCTACATACATTAAATTCACTGTTATTTCCTCCTTGAATTTTTCATATATTATTTAAATTCTTATAAATTATATATAATAATTCAAAATTTATCAATAGATTTTACAAATTTTATTCAAAAAATTTGTTTTTTTATATAAATATATTGTGTATTTGAAACAAATTTATAATAATATGTATAATTTAATATAATTATCTATTGAGGAAAGCTACGAATGCTTCGTAAGCAGTATAAACATCAATTTTTGCGACTACTTCTAAAGGCGCATGCATGGAAAGAACCGGCACACCGATATCAACTGTATCAATGTTTTTAGCGGAAATAAATTTAGCAACTGTTCCGCCGCCACCCTGATCAATTTTGCCAAGCTCACCAGTCTGCCAAAAACAACCTTTTGAATCAAGCATATTTGTTATTTCTGCCATAAATTCTGCAGTTGAATCATTGGTACCTGATTTGCCTGCTGAGCCTGTATATTTTGTAATTACTACTCCTTTGTTAAGGTAGCAAGAGTTTCTAGCTTCCATAACATCTGGGAATGTTGGATCGTATGCAGCGTTAACATCAGCCGATAGACATTTTGAATTTTTCAACGTTGTAAGATAGTTAACACCCTGCATTTGTGAAAGATAAATAATAAAATGTTCCATAAAGTCTGATGAAAGACCAGCTACACCAGCTGATCCAACTTCTTCTTTATCAGCATAAACACTTACTGATGTGAATTCAGGATCTGTAGTAGCAACTTCAGCCATGAGTGATGTGTATGCGCATACTCTGTCATCATGACCATAAGAACCGATCATTGAACGATCAAGTCCTAAATCTCTTGCTGGACCAGCAGGAACTATTGATAATTCTGCGTTAATAAATTCTCTTTCGGTAATTCCATATTTTTCATTGAGAAGAGCAAGAGCTGAAAGTTTTACTGCTTCTTTAACATCATTATCGTCAGCAAAAGGAATACTTGCAATAAGAATATTCATTTCTTCGCCTTTAATTACATCTCGCATTTTTCTTTCGCCCTGATCTTTTGATAAATGTGGCAAAAGGTCTGTTAAGCAGAAAATAGGATCTTCTGGGTCTTCGCCAATATGAATTTCAACTTTTTCCCCATTAGTTTTTATTACAACACCATGAATTGCAAGCGGTGTTGCTGCCCACTGATAGCGCTTAATGCCACCATAATAATGTGTTTTAAAATAAGCAATATCTGTATTTTCAAAAACTGGGTTTGGCTTGAGGTCAAGACGAGGGCAATCAATGTGGCTAGCTACTATATTTACGCCATTGTCAACTGTTTTCTTGCCTATTGTAGAAAGAATGACAGCTCTGCCACGATTATTAACATAAACTTTATCGCCTGCTTTGTATGTCTTTTCAGGATCAAATTCTGAATAACCATATTCTTTTGCGATGCTCAAAATATTTTCTGCTGCAAGTCTTTCAGTTTTGCTTGCTGTAAGGAATTCTTTATAGCCTTTACAAAAATCATAACTTTTTGAAACTATTGAACCATCTCTTTTAGCAATATGTTCAAGCGAATAGGTAAGAAGTTTTTCTAATTCTTTTCCATTTTTCTTTTCCATTTTTATACTCCTTCTTTGTTTAAATATATTTCTTGATAGATTGTATAAGCCTTCATAATTTTATAAACATAATTATTCATCTGTGGATAAGGAAACTCTGTTAAGATGTTTCCGCCTTGATTTTCAAGTAGTCTATCTACTGTTCCCCAACCGCTGTGATATGCCGCTGCGGCTGTTTCAACACTTCCAGAGTACCTATATAAACTGCGAGATATATAATATGCACCAAATCTTATAGATATTTCAGGTTCATACAAATCTTCAAATACTAATTCTTCTTTAGGGCACAACATCAATTTTATCCATTGAAAAGTTTCCTCAGTTATCTGAGTAAGTCCTATCGCCCCAGCTTCTGATTTTGCCTTTGGATCAAATCCACTTTCAGTTTTTATAAAAGAATACAAAAGATACTTATCTATTTTAAACTCTTCTGCATATCGTTCTACATAAACTTGATATTTAAGCGGATGTGTCGATTTCATAAATTTTTCAGAATGTATTGTGTAAAAATACATAATATAAGTGCAAAATAAAAATATTGCTATGGTTATTAAAAATTTTTTCACCTTGTTAATGACCATACCTCCTATTTTTTTATAATCTGCCTTATAACAAACTCTCCTTGCGTAATAAGGCCTTCTACTGTTTTATTATTATTTATAACATAGTTGGCTCTTTTTAACATGTCGGAATATGGTGTTTGTTTGGATAGCCTTTGTTTTGCTTGTTCATATGAAATATTATCACGTTTCATTAAGCGCTCACACTGTGTATTTATATCTGTCAAAACAACTATAAATTGATCACAATATTTTTCAAAATCATGACCAATAATTACCGCTCCATCTACAAAAACTACTTTATTTCCTTTAGAAAAAGATTCATTGGCTTGCCTTACAATCTCATCAATTATGAAAGGATGTGTTATATCTGTAAGTTTCTGTATTTTTTCTTTAGAAAGAAACGCTCTTTCAGCAAGTAAAGCTTTATTTACAATTCCTTCATATATTATATCTTCTCCAAAATACTCAGAAAGTTGTATCTGACAATCCGGAAAATCTCTAACATCTTTTGCTACTTTATCGCAGTCTATTACTTTGAATCCCTTGCTGGAATAAAAACTTGATAATGTGCTTTTTCCACAACCACTTTGTCCTGTAATAGCTACAATAATTCCTTTTTCCATTACAAATTCACCACCCTAAATGCTGCCGCTCTTAACAATCTATTATATACTGCAAGCCCTACTCCATCGGTTGACGGCATCATTGCATAAACTTTATTAGCTTTAATTTCATCAAGTTCTCTAAGTGCATGGAACAACTTTACAGCTTGACTTGCACTATCATTCTCACTTCCATAAGATATACAATCAACTTTTAATTTATCGCAATATTCATCAAAGCAAAGTGCCGTAGCATTCTCTTTTTCTACTAGCTCTTTATATTTTTCGAAAGGCGCGTTCACAATTACAACTTCTGCCTTAGGTGCATAATGTTTATGTTTGAGTCCTGGTGATAGAACTTTTTCTCCCCGCTGCAACTCTTCGCTAATTCCTTTTGAGATTATAATTTTTTTATCAAGAACTTCCTCTATCTGTCGTGCTGTTACATATCCAGGTCTAAACAAAATAGGCTGCTCATCTACAAGTGAAATAACCGTTGATTCAACGCCTATTTTACATTGTCCACCATCAAGAACTAATGGAATTCTTCCATTAAGATCATTAAAAACTGTTATAGCATCTGTTGGACTCGGTCTACCACTTCTATTGGCTGAAGGTCCTGCGAGTGGCAACCTAGTCTTTGAAATAATTTCAAGGACAACAGGATTAGACGGCATACGAATACCAACCGTATCAAGTCCAGCACTTGTTTCATCCGGGATTACATTTTTTTTCTTTAATATTATTGTAAGAGGTCCAGGCCAAAATGCTTCCGACAATTTTATTGCATCTTCTGGAATTTCCGATGCAACATCTTTCAGCATTTCATAGTCGGAAATATGAACTATCAACGGATTATCTTGTGGCCTCTCTTTAGCTTTAAATATATTGGCACAAGCATCAGCCTTTGTGGCATCGGCAAACAAACCGTAAACGGTTTCGGTAGGAATTGCAACCACCCCACCGTTTTTCAAAATGTCACAAGCAGCTTTGATGCCTTCCTGTGTCGGTTTAAGTATTTTTGTGTCCAATTTAATTACTCCTTAAGCTTCTGAACTTTTAAGTTTTTCTGCCTGGTCAGCTGTTACAAGTGCATCTATCACTTCATCAAGATCTCCGTTGAGAATTTGTTCTAAGCGATAAAGTGTAAGCCCAATGCGGTGATCAGTAAGACGACCTTGTGGATAGTTATAGGTGCGGATTCTTTCACTTCTATCTCCAGTACCAACTTGGCTTTTCCTTGCCTGAGCCTGCTCAGCATCTTGTTTAGTCTTTTCAATATCATAAAGACGGCTACGAAGAACTTTCAAAGCCTTATCCTTATTTTTATGCTGACTTCTTTCGTCCTGACACTCAACTACTAAACCTGTCGGCAAATGTGTTACACGAATAGCAGATGATGTTTTATTAACATGCTGTCCACCTGCCCCTGATGAGCGGAATGTATCAATTTTAAGATCAGCAGGATTTATATCTACCTCAACATCATCCACTTCAAGCATAACAGCCACAGTTACAGTTGATGTGTGAATACGACCTTGAGTTTCTGTATCAGGCACTCTCTGTACACGGTGAACACCACTTTCAAATTTGAAACGACTGTAAACACCTTCGCCTTCGATTGAAAAACTAACCTCTTTAAATCCACCAAGTTCTGTTTCATTAGCAGAAAGTATTTCTGTTTTCCAGCCTTTTGATTCAGCATACATATTATACATACGATAAAGATTATAGGCAAAAAGTGCAGCTTCTTCACCACCAGCGCCACCGCGAATTTCAATGATTACACTCCTATCATCATCTTCATCTTTTGGCAAAAGCAGTATTTTAAGTTCTTGTGAATAAATCTCAATTTGATCTTTACTCTCTTCATATTGCATTTGCACCATTTCTTTAAAATCCGGCTCTAAACCACCTTCATCAAGCATCATTTTTGCTTCTTCAAAGTTGTTCTTTGCCTTTGTGTACTGGTCAAATTTTTCGATAAGAGGAGTCAAATTTTTATATTCTTTCATAAGATTACGGTATCTTGCATTATCATTGATAACCGTAGGATCCATCAGTAACTGATTAATTTCTTCATATCTTCTTTTAACTTCAACAAGTTTATCAAACATTAATTATTCTCCATCTTTAGTTATAACTTTTTTTATATTTTTTTCTATTTTTGAACGGGAAATCATAACTTCCCTACCGCATTTAGTACAGCGAATTTTAAAATCCATACCTACTCGCAAAACCAAAAACTCATTGTTTTTACATGGGTGTTCTTTTTTAGTAATAATAATATCATTTATTTTAATATCCAACTTATCACCGCCTATTTACAGTATTCATATTATTTTACCATATATTTAATCTTTTTAACAGTAGTAATATTTAAATTTTATAACAAATATTATTAGATATTCAACGATGTTATAATCAAATATTTACAAAACAGTAAATATTATTTTAATGTCAGCATATATTTTAAGAAAACAACCATTTGCTAAGGAAGGTACTTTTATGGATTATATACGGGAGTCCAATTTTGAACTGAGTGTAAATTTAAATATGGATTTTTTAAAAGAAGCTTTAGAAACCGGAGAGATACTTTGTGCAAAAGCTCTTGTCTATGAAAAAAATGTAGGTTTACATTTTAATCTAGGCGGATATGAGGCAATTATGCCTGTAAATGAAGTTGTTTACACTCGTGGTAACAGCCCTGTGAAAGAGGCTGCAATTGCTACAAGAGTAAACAAAAATGTATGCTTTGTTATTACTGATATAGATTCATCACCGATACAACCTGTGATACATATTTCACGTAAAGCGATACAAAAAACTGTTTACGAGGAATATATTTCCAATTTAAAAAATGGAGATGTCATTTCATGTACAGTAACTCATGTAGACACTTTCGGAGTTTTTTGTGATGTGGGTTATGGAGTAAATGCACTGCTTCCTATTGACTTTATTTCGGTGTCCAGAATAAATAGCCCTGCAGACAGATTTTATGAAGGCCAAAATATTTTTGCGTGTGTGAAAAGCATAAATTCTGATGGTAGAATAGTACTTACACACAAAGAATTACTCGGTACTTGGCTTGAAAACGCTAAACTATTTACACCTTTATCTACCACTATTGGTATAGTAAGAAGCGTTGAAAGCTATGGCATTTTCATTGAACTTACTCCAAATCTTGCTGGTTTAGCAGAAGTTTGCGAAGGAATTGAAGTTGGCGATGTAGTAAATGTATACATCAAAAGCATTCTTCCTGACAAGATGAAGGTAAAACTTGTAATAATGAGTACTCTAAAGAACTTTGAAATTGATAAGGATATAAAATACTTTATAAACTCCGGTCATATTGACTGCTGGCAATATTCAACCAAAGAAAGTCCAAAAACAATTTATACTCTATTCTAAAAATAAAATGTCATTCCTATAATAGGAATGACATTTTTATTATACTCTAAATTCCGTAACCAAGAGATAAAGTAAAGTACACACTAAACCAAGTCCAAACAACAATAAACTATAAGACAATGAACGAGTAATTGAAACTCTAGAATTTCTGCGAATAACATCTGCTTCTGTTATAGGTTTACCGTATAGAAATGTATTCGGAACAGAAACTGCTTTACAGAACAATCTATTTACAATAAAAACAAATATATCTGTAGAAACATCAAATAATCTTGAAACAAAACCACCTATAAATGGTAATATGGTAAATAGTAATGGACGGAAAATTTTATTTTCAATTGTCCACTCTTTATTATACGGATTAATATATCCTTTAGATTTTGTCACAAGAACATTACGAACTAAAGCCATATAGATAACCGCACCTATTATAATTGAAATAAATGCACCTTTTAGATTTGTAAAATTAAAGTAGTTTACACTATGTTCAAGTGAGTGAACACCCATTATAGAAACTGAAGCTTCAGCAATTACATCCAATGTACCATGTGGCATTAAACCGAATACTAAAATCAGCGATGCTACTGTACCAAGAACAAACATACTGCGTTTTGTAATATATTCTTTAGAATAAGTATGATTTTTTTCTATTGGTTTTTTAATAAAAAGACAAATAAACAATTTTGACATATAAGCAACAGTAAGCCCACCACTTATAAGGAATATAGCCTCAACTACTTTGAAAATTTGCACACCATTTGTCCGAATATGTATGTATTCAACTATTCCTTCATGAAGAAGTGTTTTGCTAATGTATCCATTTAGTCCTGGTATACCCATAATACCTAATGCAGCTATAGCAAAGCAAACTTTTATAAAAGGTTTATCTTTACCAAAACCCTGAACTTTATTAAGGTCCAAACTATGAGTATTCCGATAAACAACACCAGCAATAGTAAACAACACAAGTTTAATGAGAGTGTGATTTATCATATGAAGAACTGTGCCATAAGCAGCAATCGAGCCATGTTCACCAAGAATAGATGTCATAGAAACACCTATTGTTATAAATCCAATCTGAGACATCGATGAGTAGGCCAATGTTTCTTTAAGATTTACAGAAAGCAATGCAAAAACTGCCCCCACAAACATAGTAAGAACGCCGATAGCAAGCATAATACATGACCATTCAAAGCTCCATGAAAGTATCTTTAATGTTACAATAATAACACCATAAACTCCAGCTTTAATAAGAATACCTGATAATGCAGCTGAAGCAGGGGCTGGGGCTGCTGGATGTGCTTTTGGAAGCCAACCATGCAATGGAAACATACCTGCTTTTGCAGCAAATCCGAAGAAAATCATAAATCCTGCTGCATAAAGCTGCGGCGTATCTGCAAACGGTAAGCAAGCTTCTTTAAGTTCGCTGATAACAAGTGTTCCTATCATACTGTTAAGCATGAAAATGCCCATAAGTACCATAAGACCACCTAGAACCGCAATAGTTAAATAACTGTTTCCTGCTGCTATAGAATCTGCGTCCTGATTATGCGCAACTAAAGCATAACTTGCAAAAGACATTATTTCAAAGAACACAAAAACAGTAAACAAATCATAAGCAAGGAAAATACCCAATGTTGCCCCAAATGTTATGCAGAAAAATGCATAATATCTATCAAGATATGTTTTATCGTGGTCAAAATATTCGTTTGAAAATATGGAAGAACCAACCCATATTATACATGTAGCAACTGCCTGAAGAATACCCAAACCATTTATCTCAAATCTAACGCCTAAACCACTGAACCATTTTACACATGCAACCATATCTGTATACGAATCAGCATTTACAAAAAGATATATACATACAATAAGTTCAACTATACAAATAGCGACAATTGAAAGATTAAGTTTTTTTAAATCTTTTATAAAAATTGGAGCTATTCCCATAATAATAGGAATAAATACTATCAATGGCAATAAAAAGTTAATCATATTCTAAAAGCCTCCTTTTGCAACGAGTTCAAGAAATGAAAACATTGGTTTACATCCAAGTGAAAGTATAACCATTGTGGCAGTAATAATTATCATAGGCATTGTCATTGCTTTTGGTGCTTCTTTAACTTTTTCAAGTTTTGAATAATCAAAATCTTTATGTGGTAACCAGGAAAGTACTACAATCTGTAATAAATACATTGCCGTAAACAGGGCTGATAAAATCAAAGCACAAATTCCAAAGAAACCAAGTTTTGTTCCTGTTTCAGCAGCTGCGGTGGCGATTGCAAATTTTGAAAAGAAGCCAGCAAAAGGTGGTACACCTATAAGTGCAAGAGAACAAATAGTAAAGCACATAAATGTTTTCGGCATCTTCTTGCCATATCCTTCAACATCTCGAATGTATTCCTTATGACACATATAAAGAACTGTACCTGCCGTATAGAACAACACAATTTTCATCAGTGCATGAAAAATCATATGAGCTAAAGCACCTGTAAAGCCATTAGGTGTCATAATTGTAACACCAAGAAGAATGTATGACAACTGACTTACTGTTGAATATGCCAAACGGCGCTTAAAATGTTTAGAACGCATAGCCATCCATGAACCAAAACATATAGTAACAATTGCAACCATCATTACAAAATTCTGTGCCCATGTTCCATATAGTAAATCCACACCAAAAAGATAATATGTTGAACGCATTATAGCAAATACGCCTGCTTTAACAACCGCTACGGCATGAAGCAAAGCTGTGACAGTAGTAGGTGCTACTGAAGCTCCTGGTAGCCAACCATGAAGTGGAAATACAGCAGCTTTAACACCAAATCCCATAAACATAAGCACATACGCAAAAAGAATCACATTGTCCTGTGCTAATCCTGGAACTCCACCATATATATACTCCAAGTTTCCGGTAGCTGCAATAATAATCATCATACCAATAAATGAAAGGCTAGCTCCACCAACTGAATATATTAGATATTTTTTACCAGCATAAAAACTCCTTGCGTCCATACTATGCATAACAAGCGGTAGAGTGATGAATGTGAGCAATTCATAACAAAGGTAAAGGGTAAGCATATTAGCAGCAAAAGCTATCCCAAGTGTAACCCCAAATGTCATTATGTAAAATGTAAAAAACTTTTGTTGACCACCTTCGTGTTTCATATATTCCGTTGCATAAATAACAGCAAGCGGCCATAGAAAGGTTACCATGGAAGCAAATATAGTGCTAAGACCATCAATTTTAAACGATATATTAAGTACATCGTTAAATTTGAATAATGTTACATATTCGCCTCTTAGTGAAATCAAAGCGATAAATGATGTTAATGACACAAGAAATGTAGCAATAACCGCATAATTATTAAGCTTTTTAATATCATCAAATTTTTGATATGAAACTCCTGCGCCAAGTAGAAAGGCTGCAAAAGTTGGTAGAAGAATAAGATAATTCATTTTTGCCTCCTTTTAAACTATAGCATTAGCAATTGCGCTTACAAAATTTATAACAGGTGTTGGATATACACCAAATATTACAATAAATGCTGTAAGTATTGCTAGTGGAACTGTCATATATTTATTAGGTTCAAAACTTTCCTGAACCTCGTCAGCTCTTAAAGCGAAGAAAGCTTTTGCTGTGATTGTAACAAGATATCCAGCTGTAAGAAGTGCACTTATCATAATTATGCTAATTCCTACAAATCCTAAAATACCGCTATTATCATTAAGAGAACCTAGTGAAAGGTACCATTTGCTTATAAAACCTGCTGTTAGAGGTACACCAACCAAAGATAATCCTGCTATTGAAAAACAAATAAGTATTTTTGGCATTGATTTTCCCATTGCATAAAGATCGTCAACATATATTTTTCCAGTTTTATATATAAATGCGCCCGCTGCAAGGAATAATATATTCTTTGCTATTGCATGAAACACTACTTGTAATAATGCGCCTGTCACTCCTGCTTCATTAAGAAGCAAAAGACCGAAAATTACATATGAAACTTGGCTTACTGTTGAATATGCTAATCTTTTTTTCAAAACTTTTTCTTTGTAGGCTAACATTGAACCCATAAATATAGTAATAATAGCAAGTATCGCAAGTATATACTGTGCTATTGAACCTCGTAATAAATCAGCGCCTACTGTAAAGTAGATTATTCTGATTATAGCAATTACACCAGCTTTCGTTATAAGTCCTGACAAAACGCTCGATGCAGGTGCTGGTGCTTGAGGATGGGCAGTTGGCAGCCATGCATGAAGTGGAAACATGCCACATTTACACCCAAAACCGATAATTGAAATTATTACCATAAATGAGAGTTTAGGCATTAGACCACCTATTTCATCTGGTAATACACCACCTTCTACAAAAGCTCTTTCACAACCTGTAGAATAGAAGTAAAAAATTCCAATCAAGCCTAATGAGGCGCCGAACAATGAGTAGTAAATATATTTTCTACCTGCGAGGAGAGCTTCATTTGTTCTAGAATGAACAACAAGTGTATAACTAAGTAAACTCATTATTTCGAAGAATGTATATAATGTAACAAGATTATCTGCGTATGCAACACCTATAAGTGCGCCTAAACTTGAGATAAAATAAGCAAAAAATCTGTTATCTTCACCTTCATGCTTAATGTATTCTAAGCTAAAAACACCTACAAGAAACCAAATTGCTGCAAATATTGTACTAAATAATGTTGCAACTGCATCAACATGAAAGTTAATTTCAATTCCCATAGCAAATTTTGCTATATTCAAATGCGTATCGCTAAACAGTATATTAGTCACAAGAGTAAAAACTAAAGTAGTAGCTAAAGTTATAACTACATATCTTTCTCTATTTTTACGGTTTTTTATAGGATTTTTTAGCAAATAAAAACCTGCAAGGACAGGAAAAAATACTGGTAATAAAGAAATCATAACTTAACCTATCCTTTCTATAAAACTTCTAACCCTGTTGTAAGTAAACTGATAATTGGACTATAGAATAACCCCAACATAATATTGGCAATTATAAATAAAGCCATACCAATAGTGTACGATTTTGGATTTTTATATCTTGTGATATTTTCAACTCCTTGTTTTGAATACATAACACCAATTGCACGGATATAATAAATAGCGTTAAGAACGGTACTTACCGCAAGTGCAAAAAGAACAAACCACATTTTATTACTATTAGTCATAGCAGCCATGGATATGTAATACTTAGTTGCAAATCCTGCAAAAAACGGAATACCAATCATTGATAAACTTCCTATTACAAACGCAACACCAGCGATAGGATTACGATATGCTGCTCCTTTTAAATCATCGAAGTGATATTTATGACCGCTTGACCGTGCAAAACCACCTGCAGCCGAAAACAACATAGGTTTTGTAATAGCATGAACAATAATGTGGAATACCGCAGCGAGAAAGCCGGCAGTTGTGCCAAGGCTAATACCTACATAAATATATCCCATTTGGGCAACAGACGAAAAAGCAATCATACGTTTGATATGTGTTTCGTTTATAGCATCTATTGAACCAATAATCATTCCTAAAATACTAAATATAAACAAAACATTTAGTACTTTAAGATTTGAAATAAGTTCAAGTCCAAATACACGATAATAAACTTTAATTAAAAGTATAATATATCCTTTAAGAACAAGACCTGAAAGTATCGCACTTGAAGCTGTTGTCGCACTACCATGCGCATGACTTAACCATGTGTGAAATGGAAATAGTGCACTCTTCATTGCCATACCAACTGACATAAGACCTACAATAATAGTAACAGGAAGCTTGTATGAACCATCTGCCATTAGCTGAGCCATACTTTCATGAATGTTTACCATCAACAGATGCCCAGTAAGGTCATATATAAGTGTTATAGAAAGCAAAAATAAACCACTACCAAGAAGACTCATAAACAAATATCTTATTGTCGCACTGATTGTTTTACCGTTTTCTTTAGCCATAACAACAGCACAAGCTGAAAGTGTATTTATTTCAACAAAAACATATGCTGTAAAAAGGTCATTAGTATAAACTAATGCCAATAATGATGCCATAAGCATATTTATCATTACATAAAAAAGGTTTATATTTTTTTCTTTTACATCATGAAATATATCGCTTTTACCACTTATAAGAGAAAGCAACATAACAAAAATAAATACACAAGCAATAACTACTTCCAAAGGACCAAAACGAAGTTCATTGCCCCATGGAGCAGAAAAATGTCCCATAATATATGTAATTGGCTGTGGATTTCCAATCATATAAACAAGAAGACTTATGTTCATAACAAGCGAACCCATAAGAGCAATAACATTCAATTTATATGAATTTTTACCTTTAAGAACACTGCTTATAACTCCACTTACCATACATAAAAATATGGAAAAGAAAGGAAAATTCGCTACAAAAGGCATTATCAATCCCCCTCCTTTTTAATCATTTCCATAATTTCATCCATATCGAGAGTATGATATTCTTTATACAATTTTTGAATAAGCGACAAAGAAACCGCAGTTACTGATACAGAAACAACAATACCAGTAAGAACTAGACCTGCTGGTACAGGATTAATATATGCACTCATATCTGTAACCCCATCAACAACAATAGGTGCTAATCTACCTTCAACATAACCTTTCGCAGCAAGAAAAAGGCAAACTGAAGAGTCCATTATATCAAATCCTATAACCTTTTTAATAAGATTAGGCTGCATGAATAAAGTTGTAAACCCAATGCCAAACAATATCATTGAAGCTGTTTCATAATAGTTACTCAGTAAGTTTGGCCCCATTTATATTTCCCCCTTAGTAAATAATGAATAAAAGCTATACATTGTACAAGTAACAATCAATCCAACCGCGATATTAAGTGGAAGAATCAGACCACTTGAAAGAATAGCACCTGCTTCTCCTAAAGGAATACCTGTTGGCAAATGATTTGCACCAGTAAAAAATGAATATCCTTTTGCACACGCATAGAACAAAAGTGAAAAGAAAATTACAAATTTTGTAAATTGTTCTGTTATAACTTTATTTATTTTAGTGTATCCAAATGCTGATGAAAACAAAATAAGACTAGCGCCCATAATCGCACCACCAGAGAAACCACCACCAGGGCTGATATGTCCATTTAATACAATATAGATACCAAATATAAGGAGAAACGGGATTATGAACTTTGCAACATTTTTAACGATAATATCACGCTTAGGAGAGAAATTTTCTGTTTTTTCTTTTCCTTTCTTGTCTTTTTTCATAAGTAACATAACGCCAGCTGCTGCAGTAAAAAGAACATGACTCTCACCAAAAGTATCAAAAGCACGGTAATCAAGAATCATACCACATACAATATTTACCGCACCTGTTTCTTCGAGTCCTTTTTCTATGTATCGTTTACTTACTTCGTTGTTGGCTGGATTATTTGGGTTACCATACTCCGGCAGAAAAGAAACTGTTATAAGAAGTATAGAAATAATCGTTAAACAAATAACTACACTTGAAACTTTATATGCTGTTTTAAAAAAATCTGAGGCTTTAGTGTCATGCCATATCCGCCATCTTTCTTTAAAGGTAGGTTCGTGGTGAGTAGAGACGCGGCGTTCTGGCTTTGGTTTTCTCTTTGTGGTTATTTTAAAATCGCCATCTATAAATTTATTCAAAGCATCTAAAATTTTACTTTTCTTCATATTCATCCTCCTCTCCCGATTCCAAAAGTTTGTTGACATTTTTTAAGGTAATAAAGAACAATGTGCTTGTTACACCAGCACCAACTGCTGCTTCTGTAATTGCAAGATCCGGTGAACGCAAAAGCAACCATACAACACTTAAAATAAGACTATAAGACATATAGATAATTACACTAGAAAGCAGATTTTTTGTGCTAGAAACTGAAATTGCACATATAATCATAAATGTAAGTAAAATACACTCAAATATTATCATTATGTACTACCTCACATTCTTCCATAATTTTTTCGTTTGAAATAATTTCTGTCCTTGCCAAAAAGTGTGAACAAACAGGGTTTGCGAACCACAAAAAAGCTATCATAATCACAAGTTTAAGAGTAATTACGCTGAACCCTTCAGCCACAAGTAATCCAAGAATAATAAAAAAAGCTCCAAGTGTATCAGCTGTTGCTGAAACTTGCATACGATTAAGAACATAACCAAAACGGAAGTTGCCTACCATAGCAGTAACAATTACTATAAGACCAAGTATAAGACTAGTTGCACTGATAAAAAATCTGATCATTTTCTTGCTTCCTCCTTCAAATTTGCAAGATCATTTGCTCTGTCTTTATGATGACTACGTAAATAAGCTTTACATACTATAACAACGGTTACAAATCCAAGCATTGCATAAATAAGTGCGATATCAACTATGTAGCTTTCTTCTTGCACAACAGAAAGAATACAAATTATAAGAATTATTATTGTTTGTATTGAATTTATTGCCAAAATTCTATCTGAAAATTTCGGGCCAATGATAGCTCTAAAAAGATATGCAAGTGCTGTAATAGCCATAACGCATACGATAAAAAGAAACAAACCGCTATAAAGTTTATTTATCATTTCCTTTTTCCTCCATTTTCATAAGCATTCTTACAAACACAGAATCTTCTATTCCTTCTACCAAACTATAGTCAAGGGCATGTATGCAGAAAAAGTTTTCATCAACATCAACCGTCATAGTGCCAGGTGTAAGTGTAATTGAGTTTGCAAGTATTGTACGAAGAAATTCATTTTTTATAGGAGCATTAAAAAAAACTATTTGTGGTTGAATATCCATTTTTGATGAGTACACCATTTTTATTACAACAAAGCTAGATTTTACAATTTCTACAAAAAGTACACCTATATAAGTTAAAATATTAAAGAAGTTTTTCAAAAAGCGAATATCACTTTTTGGTGAGTATTCCAAAAACTTACACATAAACCAATATACGAATGCTGAAATTACAACACCAAACATAGCTATTTCAAAAGTGAATTTGCCGTTTAATGCTACCCAAAGTAAAAATAACAAGATATACATAATTTACCCCTATTCTTATTTTTAAAATAATATATGCTTACAGTCTATCAATCGCTTTAGTTCAAGCACATATACACAAAAAAAATTAGTTTTGTATTTGCATAAAAGACAATCGCACACAGTTTTTACCTTTTGAACAAGAAAAAAGCCGTATAGGCGAAACCTAGGGCTCCACGTACACGGATTTGCTAAAAAGTAAAAGCTGTACATACTAAAATTAGTATATATACTATATATCTTGTATACCACAAATGTCAACAGCAAAAATGCATAACATTAATCAACTATATACGACTATAAGTTCGCATTATTGACAAATAAATATTTTTATATCGTTATAGCATCTAAACATCTAAAAAAGTCGCAAAAAATGCGACTTTTTTAGATGTTTCATTGAATAGAAAACTTACTTATTTTCAACTGATTCCCAATCTTTCAAAAACTTTTCTATACCAGCATCAGTTAATGGGTGTTTAATCATTTGCATAATGATTTTATATGGAACTGTAGCAATATCAGCACCTGCAGCTGCACATGCTGTAACATGTGTTGGCATTCTGATTGATGCTGCAATAATTTCAGTTTTAATATCATGAATAGCAAAAATTTCTGCTACCTCTCTAATAAGACCAACACCATCCATACCAATATCATCAATTCTTCCAACAAATGGACTTACATATGTTGCACCTGCTCTAGCTGCAAGCAATGCCTGTGCTGCTGAAAAAATAAGTGTAACATTTGTTTTCACACCCATAGCTGTAAGTATCTTTGTTGCTTTAAGTCCTTCTGCACACATTGGAATTTTAATAACAATATTTGGATGAATTTTAACAAGTTCTTTTGCTTCTTCAACCATAACTGTACTGTCCATACTAATAACTTCAGCAGAAATAGGACCATCAACGATAGTTGTAATTTCTTTTACTACTTCTTTAAAATCTCTTCCTTCTTTTGCTATAAGTGATGGATTTGTTGTGACACCACAAATGACACCAAGGTCATTTGCTTGTCTTATTTCCTCAACATTAGCAGTATCGATAAAAAGTTTCATATTATATAATCCTCCTTAACATTCTAAATTGATATTATCATATTTCCTCTTTGTTTACAAGATACTCTTTACTTTATTTTAAAAAAATAGTATCATAAATACGTTGGAGGGAGTTGTATGGAAAACAAAGCAATCACCGCAGGAGTTCGTGTAGGTGGACTTTCTGATAGAACAGAAATAAAAATTTTATTATGTTATCTTTTGGCTTCTTTGAAACAGCCGATAACACAAAACCAACTAATTGAATGTGTATGTGGTCAAGAATTAGTAAATTATTTTGAGATGCAGAGTGCTTTACAACATTTATTAGATAATGGGTTTATCAAAGAAGACAAAAACGGTTTTAGTATTCTTCCAGAAGGGAAAGAAATAGCTGAGCAACTTGAAGGCACTGTATCGACAACAGTAAAAAGATATGCTTATACAATGGCAACAAAACTTTTACAATATGAAACTCTAAAAAAACAAAATCATATAAAAATCACACCTGTAGAAGGTGGTGGATTCAAACTTCATTGTTCCATAGAAGATGATAATTTCTGTATTTTTTCAGTTGATATTCACATGCCAGACGAAGAAAGTGCAAAATATGCCGGTGAACAATTTATATTAAAAGGACGGGATATTTTTAAATGTGTCCTTGGTATAACAACAAATTCTCCCGAAATGTATACTGATTTTCTTAAAAATAATAAATAAAAATGACCGTGCACATCTTTGTACACGGTCATTTTTATTTTTGAGAATCAAATTTAATATTTTCTATAATATATTCTGTAATAAATTTAATTCTATCATCTTGTCCAGTTAATTTAAGATACCCTATAAGACATTCAAATCCTGTTGAAGCACGGTACTCCTCTACCGAAGCATGTTTAGCAACACTCGCCTTTGATGCATTCTGTCCTCTTTTTATAATCGAAGACTCTTCTTCAGTGAGAATATCTCTTATAATGCTTAATGCTAAAAATTGTCCTTTAGCACTCACATATTGCACTGTTAACTTATTAAGTGTATTTATATTGTATCTTTTATTTGTAACAAGGTATTCCCTTATTAAAAGCGAGTACACAGCATCCCCTACAAAAGCCAAGGACAAAGGTGACTGCTCTCTGATATTCACCATATTAACCTCTTATTAGTATACGAAATCAAATTCGAACTCATCAATACGAATTGTATCTCCTTCTTGAACGCCCATTTCTTCCAGTTTATCAATAATACCACTATCACGAAGTCTTCTCTGAAAATACTGTAAGCTAGAATAGTCATCAATATCTGAAGTATTAAGAAGATCAACAAGCCATGGAGCATCAATATTAAACGCACCGTCATCTGTACGGAAGATATTGAAACCATTTCCATCTGTTTCAGTAGTTGGAGCAACATATTCTGGTTCATAAATTGTAATAGGAGGTAATTTCTGCAATTCATTATATACAGTTTGAACAAGGTTTGTTAAGCCTTGTTTAGTTGCTGCTGAAATAACAAATAATTGAATACCTTCTTTTTCACAGAAATTTTTAAAGCGATTGATATCTTCTTCTGAAGCAATATCGGATTTATTTGCAATAGCAATTTGAGGTCGCTTTGACAATTCTTCACTAAAAGATACTAGCTCTTGATTTATTAGCTTAAAATCCTCGATAGGATCTCTGTATTCAGAACCAGAAACATCAACAACATGTAAAAGTAAACGACAACGTTCAACATGTCTTAAAAAATCATGTCCAAGACCAATTCCTTCACTAGCACCTTCAATAATACCTGGAATATCAGCTGCTACAAAAGATGCTTCTTCATCAACTCTGACTACACCAAGTACTGGTGATAGCGTTGTAAAATGATAATTAGCAATTTTAGGTTTTGCTGATGAAATTGTAGAAATAAGTGTTGATTTACCAACATTTGGAAATCCTATAAGACCTACATCTGCTATCAATTTAAGCTCTAATGTAACTTCCATTTCTTCGCCACGAAAACCCGGTTTTGCGAAATTAGGAATTTGTCGTGTAGGTGTAGCAAAATGCTGATTTCCTAAACCACCTTTTCCACCTTTTGCAATAACATAGTCTTTTTCTTCTGAAATATCTGCAATTACAAGTCCTGTTTCAGCATCTTTAATAACTGTACCTATTGGCACTTTTACTACAAGATTTTCTGCTGACTTACCAGATTGATTTCCTCCACGACCAGCCTCTCCATTTTGAGCCACGTATTTACGCTTATAGCGGAAATCCATAAGAGTTGAGAGATTTCTTTCGCCTCTAAAAACAATATCTCCGCCTTTTCCACCATCTCCACCATCTGGACCACCTGCTGCTACATATTTTTCACGGTGAAAAGCAACTGCACCGTTGCCACCGTTACCTGCTTTAATGTAAATTTTCGCGATATCAACAAATTGAATAGCCATATTTACACCTCACTTTCATGTTTTATCTGCATGCTATTATTAAAATATGATATTAGTATCTACTAATTATGAAATACTAATAGTATTAAACTAGTTTTATTACTTAACATATTATTTATTATAAAAAATATATTTGTCAAAATCAAATCTTTTATTAAAACTCTTAATAAAGATTATAGTCAAGATTGATAATTAAAATCTAACTGTGACATACTTCATTATAGTAGTCAACAATAATTATTATTAAATCAATATTATGTTTCGAATGATATTTTCAAAAACAAACCCCGAACTTATTTTAAGCTCGGGGTAATTGTCATCTTATTTAGCGTAAACGCTTACCTGTTTTTTATCACGGCCAAGTCTTTCAAATTTAACTGTACCGTCGATAAGTGCGAACAATGTGTCGTCGCTGCCACGGCCTACATTTTCACCTGGGTGAATGTGAGTGCCTCTCTGGCGAACAATGATATTGCCAGCTTTAACAACCTGACCATCTGCTCTTTTTGCACCAAGTCTTTTTGATTCAGAATCACGACCGTTCTTAGTAGAACCAACGCCCTTCTTATGTGCCATTATTCAAATCCTCCCTTAATGAAAATTAACCAACAATTTTTGTGATTTCAACTTTTGTGTATGGCTGTCTATGACCCATTCTTCTTGCAGAACCCTTTTTAGGTTTGTAAGTGATGATGTTAAGTTTTTTGCCTTTGCCATTTTTAATAACTTTAGCTTCAACTTTAGCACCTTCTACAACAGGTGTGCCAAATTTTGCATCTGCACCTTCGCCTACGAAAAGAACTTCTTCAAAAGTAACTGTTTCATCTGCTTGTGCTTCGAGTTTTTCGATGAAAATTACATCGCCTTCGCAAACAGAGTACTGTTTGCCACCAGTAACAAATACTGCTTTCATTTAAATACCCTCTCATTAAATAAGTCTCGCTGAACCAGGTGTATATAGAAATTATATAACTTAATAAACCATTTACATGCGGCTAAAATATAATACCATGATAGGATTAAAAAGTCAACTGTTAAAACTCATTTTCCTGCATTTTTTGCACTTTTTACGGTGTTTTTTAATAGGTTTGCTCGGGTTAGCAAACCAACACCGCCAGGAACTGGCGTAATTTTTGATGCGACTTTCAAACAAGAATCAAAGTCAGCATCACCACAGAGTTTTCCGTTATCATTTCTATTTATTCCTACATCAACGACAACAGCACCTTCCTTTATCATGTCTCCAGTAAGAAATCCTGCTTTTCCTACTGCAACTATAATAACATCCGCATTCTTAGTTTTTTCCGAAATATTCTTCGTTTTTGAATGACAAATTGTCACTGTGGCGCTGCGCTGCAATGCGAGTGTAGCGACCGGTTTTCCAACAATATTACTTCTTCCAATTACAACAAGGTCTTTACCTGCAAGATCAACTCCTGCATAATCTAGCATATCCATGCAACCTTGTGGGGTACATGGTGCAAAGCAATCTTTGCCAATGTTCATGTTTCCAACATTTATAGCGGTAAAACCGTCAACATCTTTTTCAGGAGCAATAGAATTTATAATTTCATACTCATCAATATGATTAGGCAATGGTAATTGTACAAGTATACCGTGAACGCTATTATCGTTATTCAATCTATTTATTTCTTCTAGTAATTCGTCCTGTGTTATAGTTTCTGGAAATGCAATATTATCAGATATTATGCCACATTCCGCGCAGTCCTTGTGTTTTCCTCTTACATAAGAAAGACTTGCAGGATTTTCACCAACTATGATAACTGATAATTTAGGAAAAATACCTTCTAAATTAAGTTTTTCAACCTCAAGTTTTATTTCACTCTTTATTTTAGTTGCCAATTCTTTTCCGCTGATTATCTTGTTATCCATTTAATTTTTCCTTTTCTTTTTTATTAATTTCGAATAATTATATAGTAGAATTATAAGTCCAACAATTACAGTAACAACAGCTACTATCTGACTTGTGCGTAATCCACTACTTGTTATAAGACTATCTGTACGCAATCCTTCAATGAAGAAACGACCTACACCATACCAAACTGCATACATACAAACTAGTTCACCTTTAAACTTACGGTTTTTTGTAAAATGGATGTACAAAACAATAAAGCCGATAGCACACCAAACAGACTCATATAAAAATGTTGGATGAACCGGCATATTAGGGTCAACAATAATTCCTTGCTGCGCTAAAGAAGGCGCCATTTGTTCAAGATACCTGGTGGTTCCTTCACTTATCATACCAAAAATACTTGTTGTATTAGTCCCGAAAGCCTCTTGGTTAGCAAAATTACCCCAACGCCCTATAGCTTGCCCAAGCATAAAGCATGTTGCCGTTATATCAGCAGCATTTCCAATATCTACATTTTTCCATTTGCAAGCAAGTCCACCAAAAACGAATCCACCTATTATACCTCCATAAATACCAATTCCACCATCACGTATATTTATCATATCCCAAACAGTTTCATATTCAAATGGAGCAAAAGCAATATAATAAATGCGAGCACAAACTATGCCCATGACGCCGCCTATCATTATAACATCAAGTAAGTTATCTTGATTGATATTAAACCTTTTTGCAAGGTGTAATCCCACCAAAACCGATAGTACCATTCCTGTGGTGAGTAAAATGCCATACCAATAAATTTCTAAACCAAAAGCCGAAAATGCTATACGGTTTATAGTAAACTCCAAACCAAGATTTGGAAACTGTATATGATTAATCATTATCTTTCTCCATTGGCATTATTGTAAATACCGTTCTCTTATCTTCTCGGAACATCATTTTAAGTTGTTGGTTTACATCATCAAGAGTAATTGTTGAAAGAGTTTCAAGTGATGTATAAGCTGTTCGTCCCTTGAAGTAAGCTGTAACTATATTTGTTGCCACTTCCTCTACATTTTCAAAGTCTACAATCATATTACCATACATAGAATTTTTACAAGTAATAAAATCATCTTCACATATTCCGGATTCTTTTATTTCTTTTATAGAATTTTCTATTTCCATCAATAGTTCATCTGGGTAAGCTGTTTCTCCAGAAATAATTGTTGCATAGTAATCATCTCCAGAAAATACCTCACCACTGAAAGTACCATTCACAATATTTTTATCATATAACTTATTAAATAACTTGCTTGTCGAGCCAGTTAGTATGCTCATGATGATCTCGCCTATTATTTCCTCTTTAGCTGATACAGGTGTGGACATTTTTTCTTTAAATCCAACGGCTATCATAGGTACTGAAACAGGCATATTTATACTTTTACTTGTATAATTTATCTCATCTGGCTCGTCATTTTTAAGCCTTTCTACTTCAACAATGTCACATCTAAACCCTGCTCTTTCACAAGCTGCAAGAACAGTATCGGTTGTTATATTCCCAGCCACTGATAAAAACATTTGACATGGTGAATAAAATGCTTTTGCCGTATCATAAAGCATTTTATCAGTAATATGCGAAATGCTTTCAACTGTTCCGGCAATATCATATTTAACTGTATGATTTACAAAAAGCCCTTCTAATACACCAAAAAGTGCACGCCAATCAGCGCTATCGTCATACATTTTTATTTCTTGTCCAATAATTCCCATCTCTTTTTCGACAGTCTGTGGTGTGAAATAGGGAGTTGTTACAAACTTAAGCAAGATGTCCAAAGATTCATCAATCATATCCGTTGCTGTAAAAATGTAACAAGTTTTATCAAAACTTGTAAATGCATTTGCATTTGCCCCTGTTTTTGCATACTTGTCAAAAGCATCACCATCTTCATCTTCAAACATTTTATGTTCTAAAAAATGTGCAACACCAGCGGGAATATCATATTTTTGTCCATTCATAATATAGCTTCTGTCTACTGAGCCGAAGTTTGTTGCAAAAACGGCATGTACAGCATTATATCCAGGCATATTATAGCAAGCTATAGTTAAGCCACAATCAGTTTTTACAATTTGATAGCTTTCATTCAATATATTATTCTTGATTTCTGTCATTTTCTTTTCCTTATTTTGTTATTGTATAAACTACATTAAGATTAAGCAAAGATAACACTTTTCTAATATCATCTGCTGTAACATTATCAACTTTATCTATCACTTCTTCTGGAGTAAATGATGAACCACGAACCGCTTCATTAAGATACCAAGCTTCCAATCCATGGAGTCCATCATAATTAGATTTAAGGCTATTTTGAATTATCAATTTCGTTTCTTTAATTTCTTGTTCGGTAATATCACCATTGATCATATCATAAAGCTCTTTTTGAATAGCTTCGATTGTGCGTAATGTATTATGGTGTTCAACACCGGAGTCAATGCTCATTGATGATGTAAATCCATTAAAGCCTGCGGCACAATAATAACAAAGGCTTTGTTTTTCTCGAACATTTTTAAATAATCTTGATGAGGCGGTTCCACCATATAAAGCGCTAGCAACAAGCATATGGTATCTTTCGTCTTCTGTAAGCAATCGTTTAGTTGTATACATAAGACAAACTTTACTCTGTGTTGTATCCATTTTATGCGAAAATGACTGTATATTTGTACATGGCATCGCTGTTATAGGTAAGACCTTAGAATCCGCGAATCTTTCATATGAAAATGCGTTTATTAGCTTTTCTTTTACGCCTTCGGGATTGTTAGCAGTAATGTAAATTTCAACAACTGCATTGTTAAGCATCCATTTGTAACATTCATATAAATCTTTTGATGTTACATCATCTATCTCCTCAATATATCCAAATCTCTCAACGCCATTCATACTCTCGCCAAAGAATTTTCTTCTTGTATTTTTTATGCAATATCCTCTTTTATCGTTGATTTCTCCTTCAATTTCTTCTCGAAGCTTAAATTTTTCAACTTCTAGCCATTCGTTTATAAATTCTCCATTTTCTAGACAAGGTCTAAATAAAACTCCAAGTAAAAGGTCGCAAGAAGCAGATAAAAGATCCTCACAGTTAATACAGTATTCATTCTTTATACTCTGTATGGTAAATCTCAAACAACGATTAGCGCCTATAATAGATGTTCCCACAGAAAGTTGTGCTGAATACATTCTCTCAAGTTTTCTAGATAATGCTTTCATTGTTGGATAATCTTCATAAGCTCTTTCTAGAAGTCCTGGCAGAATCGCATACATAGTAGCTTTTTTTCTTTCATTTGGAACTATTAGATTAATGCTCAATCTGTTGCGTTTAAATTTTTCATTTGGCAACTGTGTCAAATAAACATTTGGTGCTATAAGTTCTCTATTCATATTTTCTCCCAATTATTACGAATTTATATATCTAATATATTATGATACCACAATTTATATAAAATAAAAAGGCTCTTAAGAGCCTAATTTATAAAAACTTCGTGAATTTTTTGTACAGATAAATCAGCTGTCGGTTTATCCACTATAAATGCTATTTTAATTTCACTGGTTGTGATAAGCTTAAGATTTATATCGTTTTCATATAAAATTCTAAAAACCTTAGCTGCAATACCATGACTCGTTTGTAAAGCTGCCCCAACTATAGAAATTTTTGCTACATTATCATCAACAACAATTGATGAAAACCCGAGTTCTTGCTGTTTTTCAATAAGTGTTTTTTGTGCAAGAAATTTATCTTTTCTATTAACAGTAAAACTTAGGTCTTGTTTACCATTGTGCGATACTGGCAGCGAGATAATATCTACTACTATTTCAGCATCGCTTATGGCCTGAAATATTTTATATAATACTCCTTTTTCATCAAGAATATCTAACAGTGTTATTATGCATATATCCAGATCTTTTATTACACCTTTTATTATTTCATTTTCCGACCCAAGTACTTCTTTAATAATCGTTCCTTTACCATTTGGTTTATTGTATGACAAAAGATGTAAAATGACTCCGAATTTTTTAGCCGCTTCAATCATTGTATAATCTATTCCGCTATAACCACCTATACAGATTTCACCTATTTCGTCATAATCTATTTTTTCTATTCTTTTAGCGTACTCTAACACCGATGGATCAGCTGTAAATAATCCGTCATGTTCAACATAAACTTGGCATTCTGTACTATATAACGTTGCAGCACATTCCACAGCTAATTCCATTGCATTTTTTTCGGTTCTCAAAAGCATTACATTTGCATCACAACTAGATACGTCAACTATATTATCTATAAGTTTTATTTCATCACTAAAGTACTGTGCACTATTAGCTTTTTCACTAACTAAAACTACTCTTTCGCCATTTTCAATATCATCTACATATAATGGCTTTATGTCAATATTTTTTTTAGTGCAATTTCCTATATATTTAACAACATAAGACATAATTTACATATCCCGCATAATTCTTTTTGCTGTAACAACAAAGTCTTGAATTTTCATTTCTTCAACAAGCTCATCCACATCACCTATCATATCTTTTACTTTTAAAGTAATTGACACAGTAGCTGTTCCGTCGACAGGTGCTGATTGTGTAATAGTCACTATACTTATATTGTATTTTGCAATCAGCTTAAGTAAATTCTGTAAAGCACCAAGCTCATCAATCAAAACCACATGAACCGCAACAACTGTTTTTGTTTCGCTAACATCAAAAATTTTATCTTTATACTTATAAAGAGCACTTCTTGAAATATTCACTTCTTTTGCAGCTGCTGAAAGATTTTTAACTGTGCCTGCCGCTAAAAGTTCTTTTGCTTTTACTACTTTTAAAAATACTTCTGGTAAAACATCACTATCTACCAATAAAAATTTTTTGGACATTTTGTCACTTCCTTATCTAGTATAAAGTAATTTCAATATATTACATAATAAATGATATTTTTCTCATTTTCAATATACAAAATACCTAATATTTTTTAAAAATGTTTTATACTAAAAAATATTTTATTGCAAACTAACAAAAAAGCAGTGTAGTTAGCACTGCTTTTTATTGTTTTATATTTCTGTTCTACCTTCAAGAGCTCTATAAAGCGTAACTTCATCAGCATATTCTAATGATGCTCCTACTGGCAATCCATAAGCAAGTCTTGTCACCTTCACACCCAAAGGTTTTATAAGACGAGAAATATACATAGTTGTAGTTTCACCCTCAATTGTAGGACTAGTTGCCATGATAACCTCTTTTATAGTTTCGTCTTTCAATCGTGCCAAAAGCTCTTTTATAGTAAGTTGTTCAGCCGTTATCCCATCCATAGGTGAGATGAGTCCATGCAGTACATGGTATACTCCGTTATACTCTCTTGTTTTCTCAAATGTAGCAACATCTCTCGGACTTTCAACAATGCAGACAACACTATTATCTCTTTTACTAGATGAACATATAGAACAAACTTCTTGATCTGTGAAATTTTGACAAATAGCACAGCGCTTAATTTTGTCATGTACATCCATTATAGAATTTGCAAATTCTTCGGCTTCATTTTTATCCATGCTAAGAACTTGATATGCCATTCTTGTCGCCCCTTTACGGCCTACACCGTTAAGACGAGAAAAATTATTGATAAGCCTTTCTAAAGGCTCTGCGTTGTACTGTGACATAATTACATAATACCAGGTACGCTGATGCCACCTGTGATTTTATCCATTTCAGCTTCACTCTCGGTTTTAGCTTTTGTAATAGCATCATTAATAGCTGCTGCAATAAGATCTTCCAACATTTCAATATCCTCAGGATCAATTGCATTTGGATCAATTTTTATACTGGTAACATCATGTTTACCTGTTACAGTTGCTTTTACGAGACCAGAACCACTTTCACCAGAATATTCTGTAACATCAAGTCTATCCTGAAGTTCTTTCATATCATCCTGCATTTTTTGTGCCTGTTTAATAATCCGGTTCATATTCTGTGGGCCACCACCCATGCCTTTTGGTAATCTAGCTTTCATTTTATTTATCTCCTTGAAATATTAATCTTTTATATTGACTTCAACTCCGCACTTGCGCAGAGCAAGAATGTCATTCAAACTATCATGTTGTTCATTCATAAACATATGGGCGATATTCTTGTATCCGCCTATTTTATACCTATATCCACAAGCTTGTAAGATAGCATTTTTTATTATACCATTAATCTCTTTATTGTTTCTAATATAATCGTTAAATCCTTCGCTAGCTTTTATATAAATAATACCTTTAAATAAATATGCCTTTGAGTTTTTCAAAAGTGAATGTAATGGTATATCTATATCAGCAATAATATCCACAACATTTTGCCAATATTCAAATTCCGCCGGCTTTTCTTCGGCTTTTTGAATTGGTTTTTGAGTAATTTGTTGAGGTTCTTGTGGCTCTACTTGTGATTCTGACACTTCTATATTTTTTTCAGTATTTACAAATTCCGTGCTTGGTTGTTTTATAATTTTATCGTTGGAAGAATTTAATTTACTTTCTGCGGCATTATTAACATGTTGTATGGTTTGTATTTGTGTAGGTCTAATAATTGCCGGTTGCGTGACTTGTTGTGGTGAGCACATAGTGTAAACTGCAATATCCATTACAATTTTAGCATTTTGTCCCTTATTAATACTGTCAAGTGCAGTAATAAAACAATTCAAAGCAAATGTTATGAAAGAATGTGAGCAATTCTCGGCTTGTTGTTTTAACTTATTAAATTTATCATCGGACATATTTAACAGCTGTGGTGTACTTCCTACCAAATTTGCAATTAACAAGTTGCTAAAATGTGTTATAAGTTCTTCACACAATCTCTTTATATCAATGCTCCTTTGAACAATCCCCATCAAAGATTGCATTGATTTAGCCATATCAGCCTCAATAAGATTATTAACAAAATCAAAAATATCATTTTCTTTCGGAACGCCCACGATATTTGCTACTGTTTCTTCATCAACTACATTTCCCATAGAAATACAAGTATCAAGTATACTGTTAGCATCTCTCATCGCTCCATCAGAAAGTGAGGCTATCATTTTTGCTGCTCCAGGTGTAAGTGAAATATTCTCTTCTTTTGCTATGTGTAGAAGCGCATTAGATATATTCTCTACTGTCAGTTTTGTAAAATCATATCGTTGACAGCGAGAAAGTATAGTAGCAGGAACCTTATGAATTTCTGTTGTTGCTAAAATAAAAATCACATGTGCTGGAGGTTCTTCCAATGTTTTCAAAAGTGCATTAAAAGCAGCTTGTGACAACATATGCACTTCATCTATTATATATACTCTATATTTTGCCATAACCGGAAGATAATTAACTTCGTTTAGAACATCCCTTATGTCTTCTACGGAGTTATTTGAAGCTGCATCCATTTCAGTGACATCATAAATGGATTCGTTTTCTATACCTTTGCAGACATCACACTCAAGACATGGCTCTCCATTTACAGGGTGCAAACAGTTTACAGCTTTAGCAAAAATTTTAGCACAACTTGTTTTACCAGTACCTCGTGTACCTGTGAAAAGGAAAGCATGTCCTATCTTTCCACTATTCACTTGATTTTTAAGTGCTTCAACTACATATTTTTGGCCAATCACTTGTTCAAATGTCTTTGGACGGTATTTTCTGTACAAAGCTATGTGCATAAATTGACCCCCTTATTTCAAAATAGGACAGGCTATAAACGCCATAGGCGTTTTGCATTATCACATATACAAAGAAAGCTAAAGCATCGCAAGGAGAATCTGCTTAATGCTGCTTGGTTCCCCACCTGACATGGTTCACAGCCTACCTTCGTGCCGGCTTTCTTTGCATATCTGACAACGCTAAATAGCACTGTCCTGTAACTTCTATATATTATCATATATTAAATATAATTTCAATACATTATTGCAATTTTTTCACATTAAGAATAAAAAGACCGCTTTTAGCGGTCTTTATAAGTATAAAATTTAATTATTTAACAATTTCGCCTTCTTTTGCACCACCACAAGCATTTGATTCATCTGTATCAATATGCATTGCTGTTGCATAAGATGCTGAAACACGAACTACTACATCATCAAATACAAGGCTTCTGCCATCAGAATCGATTTTTACTTTAACAATTTCTTTGTCAGTAACACCAAAACTCTGTGCATCTTCTGGTGTGATATGAATATGTCTCTTAGCTGCAATAACACCTTCTGTCAATTCAACTTCACCAGCAGGACCAACAAGTTTACATGGTGCAGAACCTGCAATATCACCTGATTCTCTTACTGGTGCAGATAATCCGATAGAACGAGCATCTGTGAGTGAAAGTTCAACCTGTGAAGCTTTTCTAACCGGACCAAGAATAGAAACATTAGCCAATTCTCTTTTTGGGCCAACAACTGTTACTCTTTCTTCACAAGCAAACTGACCAGGCTGTGAAAGGTCTTTTTTCTTTGTGAGTTGATGACCAGCGCCAAAAAGTATATCAACATGTTCCTGTGTAAGATGGATATGTCTTGCAGATGTTTCAACTAAAATTTTTGCCATAATTAAAATCCTCCAGATAATTTAATTTCGCTAAGAATTATAATACATTAAAAAAACTTTTTTTACAAGCATAATAGTTATAAAAATTATTTTTTAAACATTTGCACAAATTTTGAATAAAATAATATAGTGCATTGTGACTTATAACGAAGTTATTTTATAAAAAACTACATTTTTTAGGTGGTGTTAAACATGAAAGAAAAATATAATAACATATATCATAAAAAAATACTTTGGTTGTCGGCGGCAAAAACAGTTTTAACCGATAATTTTTTATATTATAAATCGCTTATTGACATTAAGGCAATTGATAAAACCTACGAAACCATAAATAAATCACAAACTTTAAATAATAAGGTTGTTTTATATGACAAAATTGGAGTTGCATCTGATAATCTTATGAGAAAGTTCATGTATACCAATTTAAATTCAGATATTTTTTATTTCATAGATGACGAGTTTTTAAACAAAAAAATAAAAGCTATTTACATTTCAAACACTAATTTTTTTATCTTTGACATACGTCACAGCACACATAATACATATTTAATTGATTTAAATTTATTTTATTATTTTCCATTAGATAGAAGGCACAATAATATTGATTATTATCTTAAAATTAGTGATTACTTCTTGGAAGCTGATTGAAAAGCTAGCTTATCCTAAATCTTGAAAATTATAGTTCTGTATGCTAGAATATTTGTAAAGATTTTATATCAAAAGGAGATTTATTATGGAAGTAAAAAAAGTCAGCCTTGTTTATTTTAGTGCAACAGATGTAGACAAAAAGTATGCTCTTGCAATGGGTAACTCTATTTCAAGCGATATTATTGAATATAATTTCACTCTTCCTGAAAACAGAGATCCTGCAAAAGCACCTAAATTTGGTAAAGATGATTTCGTTATCATTGCACTTCCAGTTTATGGTGGTAGAGTGCCATATTTTTGCTTGGATTATGTAAATGCACTAAAAGGCGAAGAAACACCTTGCGTAGTTGTTGCTTCATATGGAAATCGTCATTATGATGATGCTCTTGTGGAGATGGAAGATATTATGACTGTAAATGGGTTTAAAGTTATTGCCGGTGCTGCAGTTGTTGGCAGACATTCATTCTCTGACAATATCGCTGGTTCTAGACCAGATTCAAAAGATCTAGAAGGCGCTGCTGAATTCATGAAGCTAGTTGTTGCTAAAGAAGGAAATGCACTTTCTAAAGGTGTTATTCCCGGGCATAGACCATACGAAGTTGAAGGTTCTAAACCTGGCCCAATGATACCATCAACAACAGATGCATGCATAAAATGTGGTATTTGTGCAAATAACTGCCCAAGTGGAATTATCAGCAAAGAAGATCCTACAAAAATTGTTAACGAAGGTAAAAATTGTTTTCTCTGTCATAGTTGTGTAACAAAATGTCCTGTAAATGCTAAAGTATTTAATTATGATGCTTATGATCAAATGATTGCAAGATGTGAAGCAGGTTTCGCAAAACCAGATAGAGAAAATGAATTTTTCATGTAATTGATACATAAAACTTATGCCTTGTCATAATTGACAAGGCATTTTATTTTTGTTTTTTCCATAATAATTAATAAAACATTGGAGAAGACATATGAAAAATAAGTTAGATTTAAAACAATTAGTATGGATAGGCACAGGTCATGTTATAGGTGCCGGAGTGGTTAGTATTGTAGGAAGTGCCATAGCAAGTACGGGTTATTCAGTATGGCTGGCATTTCTTATAGCATGCATCTTATCTTTTATAAGAATTTTACCTGTAATATTTTTCACCTCAGCCGTAACGGTTGATGGTGGATATTATGGAATGATAACAAGATGTTCTGGTATGAAGTATGGTGGTCTTATATCACTTTCTTCTATTTTAAATTGGTCTGCCAGAGGCACAGCCGTATTAGCCCTATCCCAATACATAAGTGAATTTTTACCTTTTATCAATAGTAAAGCTTTTACAATAATGCTATGGGGATTCTTTTGCATAGCCAATTTATTTGGTTTAAATGTTATGAGTAAAATTCAAAGCATCGCAACACCAATTTTACTTATATCACTTACTATTTTTTCTATTCTAGGTATAGTAAATATGCAATCTGGATATCTAGATTTTTCATCTAATTATATGTTTCGGGGTGGTAAAAGTGGCTTCTTTACAGCTGTAGTCCTATTAAGTTACTCTTGTGATGGAGTTGCTTCTTTATCCAATTATTCAACACAATGCAAAAATTCAAAAAAAACAGTCCCTCTATCTATGATAATTGTTTCTATTATAATTACCTTCATATATGTGGCCGTTGGTTTTGCCAGTGCTGCCGTATTACCCCTAAACGAAACAGCAAACAATACATTGATAATAACTGCTAAATCTATAATGACACCATTTGTATTTAACCTTTTTGTTATATTTGGTCCTATATTTGCACTGCTTACCACAATGAATGCAGGTATCATGAATTCAGCACTACCAGCAATAGCTGGTGCAAAAGAAGGTTGGCTACCTAAATTTATATCTAGTCAAAACAGATATGGCGCATACCATATTTCAATAATAATCATTTTTATAATAGGATCTTTACCAGTTATATTTAACTTTTCAATTTCACAAATAGCAAGTATAACAATGGCCTTAGGTGCCTTATCTGCAATATTGATGATTATTTCATCTGTTAATTTTCCTTTTGTATTTAAAAGCGAATGGCAAAAATCATGGCTTAATATACCGACACCATTTTACTTTTTGATTATCTTTATATGTGCGATTATAGAACTTTTTGTAGTTATTAAATCACTTTGCGAACTAACTATTACTATGCGAATAATAAATATTCTTGTTCTTATAGTATGTTCTATTTTAGGCTTTAAAAAATCAAAATCAATAAATTATAAATAATTTATTGAATATTTTATTTATAATTTAATGATTATAAAATAACAAGCAAAGTTAATTATCTCACAATAACCAATTTTACTATGAATAAAAATTATAGGC
>JAHHTS010000227.1 GCA_020024475.1 Oscillospiraceae bacterium | reverse complement strand
GGGCAAAATCACATATATTCCTATTTACTACATTATGTTCTTCCAGAAGTAATGCAGTCGCTATGATACCTATAAAATTCCTCCCGAATGAAAATTCGTTCGGGAGGTTTTCTGTTTGTCGGTTTTGTATGCGCAACTTCCGTAGCCGCTATGATTACGAATAGTATCGATCTGGTGACTACAGCCGTAGGCGTTCGTGCTGGCGTGTTTTCAACTATCAGGAATGTGGAGGAGAAGGCAGAATTAGACGTTCTCTATACAATTACATCTGAATAGTTTAAATTTATTAACAATCTGTTAGTATAATATCTGGATTAAATATAAGCAAAGACAAATCATAAATGGTCTCAGTTTTAACGTTAGAGTAATTATTGATACAAAAGGATCCATGTTTCTTCGGAAGCATCGGAGTTACTGTTCACCGCTATGGAACTGCACTCGTTACTGAAGGTTTGTGCATTTAGCATTTTAACGCAGGATAGTCTTAATTTATATGTTTGCCTGTTGATTGATAAATCAAAATTTGTTATACTCATATCAAAAGGAATTATGTCAGATTTTGATAGAAATATGCAGTATGCTACATATAAAGAATGAAGGTGTGCGGATTTGAAATTTATATCATTTGAACAGTTTTATGAGAATATAGGATTAATAGATTATCCCTTTAGAGATAAGACAGCAGAAAAGGAAAATGTGACCGAGTTATTTATTGATCCCATCGATTTTTCATATTTAAAAAGCGATTATGATCACAAAAAGTCGATTATCATTTGTGGTAATCGTGGCACAGGTAAAACAATGACGTTGTTATCTTTGCAGGAAAATCCAACGGATAATAGAATATGTTGCTCTATAGATTGCTTTGAAAAAGTGGAACTTTCAGAAAATCGTATTGATTTTTATAACTTACTTTTGGAAAACCTGACTAGAGAACTCCTTATCTTTCTATCAAAAAATAAAAGAAAGCTAAAAAAAGCAATTCATGATGATAAAATTTTGATATCTTTCCTTATAAAAAGATTTGGTGACAATATTACAGATAATCAACTTTACAGTCGGTTGGAAGAAATTCAGTTGAGCTGGTGGCAAAGCAAATTAAATAGATTTTCCACGCCCATAACTTCAATCCTAAACTATGGTGGAACTGCCGCAACAAATTTTGGAAACGAGTTACTGAATAAACATTTTTCAGCGTATCTACCTAATATAAACGAAGGTGAAATTAAAAGAATTTTTCCAGACATAAATTTCAGGGTAGAGCATGAATTTAAGTCTGTTGAGACTTCCTATTCCCTGCTAAACAGAGTTTTGGAAATGATAGTTCGGTTAACTGGCTATGCACCAGTTGTGTTTTTTGACAGATTAGACGAAGATATTCGTCTAGAGAATGACGCAGAATTGACTGCTAAGTTTTTCAAAGATATTGTGTGTGATAGCGCCTTACTGTTAAATAAAAATATCCAGTTGATTATTTCCGTTTGGAAGATTCCGTTCGATATGCTAGGATCAATCTTTAGGGCGTCTAAAAATACTGTTTTTTATATAAAATGGAACAGATATCAATTAGAAAAAGTACTTAATCAAAGATTATCGACTTTTTCTAATGGAAAAATTACAAATTATAGAGACTTATTTGACGAAAGTGTGACAGAAGATATTTTAGACACGATATATAATTTGTCAAACTCTAATCCTAGAGATTTATGGTCAATATATGATGCTATTTTTAGACAGCAATATTCTTCTGATTCAAGCTGTAACAAATTAACTAAAGCTGCTGTTGTAGAAGGACTTCATAATTTCGTCGAGAATTTTCAATTTTATGAGTATTATCCGCGTCCTAAGACTGCACGAAAAAATACTAATGATATTTATTCCTACATACGCCATCTTTTAAAACTTAATGGCACAGACCAGTTCACCAGTGAAGAATTACGAAATGTTGCATCAACAGGTGGATCAACTCAAAATTATATTACAAGCATGATGAATATTGGACTTGTAAATAAGACTGGAGAAAAAAGGCCTGGTGGTGCAGTAATTTATGAGATTAGTGATCCCAAAGTAACCTATGCGATCCATGAAAAGGTAGGCATACGAAAAATTTAAATTATTTGTATGATAAATGAACGCACAACATAGTTTGAGCAAACATATTGCAATGCAAAATCCCCGGAGCCATCAGGCTCCGGGGATCGTTTACATTAGTACAGAAGCTATACAATCAATATTACACAATATAACTCCAAGCCATTTCCGAATGGATAGAGTACAATGAAGTTCGCAAAAGTGCCTAGGAAATAGGTACCGTCAAGATTTATGCGCAAATTAGTTTGCAGACTCCCGTGTGAATGAGG
>JAHHTS010000226.1 GCA_020024475.1 Oscillospiraceae bacterium | reverse complement strand
TATCTCCTTTTATCTTAGAATAGTTATATCTCCACTGATCATATTCTTCTTTGGTAATCTCGCCGTTTTTGAACTTTTCAGATTGTTCTTGCCAAGCAGTGAACATTTCTAACATAGTAATGTAATTGGTACCCATTCCCTTATCAAGACGAATGCAGACTTCGTCAGAGAGTGTATCTATTCTAAAACCATACAAATCTTCTAATGCAAATAAAGTGTGCATTAGCCCGTTATAACTGTCTATATCCGGCACCGTTAAAGCCTGAGGAGATACATCTAATACTTTTGCAAGGTCATTTGTTGCTTCGGATTTTGGAGTTCGAGTACCACTTTCATATTGAGCCATACGAATATCAGCAGTCTTTTCGGAAAAGCCAATTTGCATACCAAGATATTTTTGAGTCATTCCTTTTAAGTTTCTAAAGAAACGAATTCTTTCGCCAATTGCCATAGCAATTCCTCCTATACTATGTATGATAAATTAAATTATACATATTAGTTTAAGATATGTCAATATAACTAAAACAAATATGTTTAGTCAAATTAAATAACTGTCACATATCACAGTAAAGGTATGTCCGCTCGGGCAAATCGGAATGCGGTCAGAAAGTTCTCCGACATTAAATAAACAAACGAACAAAAAATTGAAAGGAGGTTTCAGTATGAGTACAACATTTATGAAAGTACAAGATGTTGCCGACGAATTAGGCATTTCAAAGTCTTACGCTTATAAAATTGTGCAGCAGCTGAACGAAGAATTAAAAGCTCAAGGATTTATAACAATTTCAGGACGAGTAAACAAACAGTATTTTTTAGAAAGAGTTTGTTACGGTACAGTCGAAAAAGAAAGGATGTGATATAAATGGCTGTTTATAAGGAAGAAAAAACAAACACCTGGCGAGTAATTTACCGTTATACCGATTGGAACGGTGAACGAAAGCAATCCCAAAAGCGTGGATTCAGGACAAAGAGAGAGGCACAGGCGTGGGAACGAGAACAGCTGAACAAAATAAGTGCTGATCTTGACATGACCTTTAAAATCTTTGTAGAACACTACAAAGAAGATATGCAAGCTCGCATTAAGGAAAACACTTGGGAAACGAAAGAACATATTATCCGTACAAAGTTAATTCCTTATTTCGGGAAGTTAAAAATGTGCAATATTACAGCACAGCAGATTATTACTTGGCAAAATGAACTTATCAATTATAAAGATGAAAACGGAAATCCGTACTCACCTGTTTATCTCAAAACCATTCATAATCAGCTCAGTGCTATTTTCAATCACGCTACCAAATATTATAACTTGCGTGAAAATCCTTGCAAAAAGGCAGGAAGTATGGGTAAAAAGAAAAATCGTGAAATGCTCTTTTGGACAAAGGATGAATATCTCAAATTTGCAGATGTGATGATGGACAAGCCTATATCCTATTATGCGTTTGAAATGCTTTATTGGACGGGTATCCGAGAGGGCGAACTCTTAGCACTCACTCCAAACGATTTTGATTTTGAAAAAAGGACTGTAACTATTAACAAGTCCTATCAGCGTTTAAATGGTAAGGATCTTATTACCACACCAAAGACAGAAAAAAGCAATAGAACAATTACCATACCAAAATTTCTTGCTGAAGAAATACAAGATTATTTAGGATTGCTCTATGGTGTTGGAGCAGATGAAAGAATGTTTACCATAACCAAAAGTTATCTGCACAGAGAAATGGATCGTGGAGCAAAAGAAGCAGGTGTTAAGCGTATTAGAATACACGATATTCGTCACAGTCACGTTAGTCACCTGATTGATTTAGGCTTTTCAGCAACCGCCATAGCAGACCGTGTAGGACACGAAAGCATTGATATAACTTACAACTATGCTCATCTTTTCCCATCAAAGCAAACGGAAATGGCGGACAAGTTAGATATGGAAAGAGGGAATTAAAGTGTCGGCAAAAAATTTAGATAGACAAGATCGTTTTAGAAATATCACAGTAGGTTTTCGAGTGTCACCTGAAGAAAATGAGTTAATCAATAAAGCTGTGGCAATGTCAGGCTTATCTAAGCAAGAGTATTGCTATCGTAAATGCACGAATCAAGATGTAGTTGTGATAGGTAATACAAGGGTATACAAAGCACTTAGAAATGAATTAAGAGATGTCCTTAATGAACTACAACGAATTGAAAACGGAAGTAACATTAACTTAGATTTACTGTCACTAATAGAACTAATTACTGAAACATTAAGTGGTTTGAAAGGAGACGATGAATATGAATAAAAAAGAAATGACCACCCCTAATGTATCTGTTGGCCCAGATACGGAGCAGTCATCTACTAAATGTACTATCGGTATTATACCCGATAGTATTGAAAATATCAATGGATATGAAGAAAAATACAGTGAAT
>JAHHTS010000225.1 GCA_020024475.1 Oscillospiraceae bacterium | reverse complement strand
GAAAATGAGCTTATTATCGCTAAGAATTGAGCAAAGAAAGTAAATATGGAAGTAATTGCTATTATACCGATAATGCGATACAATAAAATTGGTAAAATACAAAAGAAATTGTTAATTAACCATAGGTTTTATATATAAATGGCATTATGGCGTATTTCTGTTTCTGGTTTGTGTCGGTTGCTTTTTATGAGAAATACAAAACTATAAAAATATCACACACCTTTAGATGTTTTTGGAAATCACTATAAAGTAAAGTTCTATAGTATAAACCAAATAAGGGCAGCACAAAATTTACATAAAGGGGAGATTTCATTGTGAAAATTACGAGAATTCATGTTAACAATTACCGTATATTGCAGAATTTCGACTTTGATCTTGAGGACGAGCTATCACTTGTGATAGGAAAAAACAATTGCGGAAAAACCTCTTTATTGTCTATTTTAGAAAAATTTATTGGGACACAAAGTTCTACAAATAATTTCTCATACGATGATTTCAATAGCACATTTCAAGATGTTCTGTACTCATTTGTAAGTGAGGAAGATAAAGATTGGAACGATGTAGCAATTAAAGGAATTGAGCTTTTACTCTACATTCAGTATGATGAAAAGGATAATTTAGCAAATATTCAGCCATTAATACTTGATCTAGATCCCAATAATAATATGGTTGTTATAAAATTTGAATATATGCTGAGTCCAACAAAACTAAATCAGCTTAAAGAGGATTTCGATAGTTATATTCAAAGATATAAAGATCATAAGAAAAGTAAGAACCAAGATGCTTTTGAGTCCTTTATAAAAACGCGACATAGAAAATATTTTGAATCCTATAGAAAAGCTGTGCTCTATGATGAAAAAACAAAGGAAGCATCAAACATAGAATATTCTATCCTGGATTCAAAGGATTTGGATCTGAGTAAAATAATTTGCTTCCGTTGCATCAGTGCGCGTAGAGATACAGTCAATAAAGAGGGAGACAGTACATTATCGCAACTATCCAGTCGATACTACGAAAAAACAAAATCTGATCAAGAGAATCCAGAGGTAATTGAATTTGAAGGAACATTGCAAAACACAGACGAAACTTTAACAGGCGTATATGAAGGTCTGTTCAAAAATGTCATTGATAAAATAAAAAAGTTTGGTGGCATACGCGAAAGCGAAACAGTTGTGCGGATTATATCGTCATTAAGCCAGCAACAACTACTAAAAGGAAATACAACGGTTGTATATCAAAATAACAATCATGAGTTACCTGAAAGTTATAATGGATTAGGATATCTGAATTTAATTAGCATGATTATGGAAGTCGAAATCTATTTGGGAGATTTCTTAAAACAGAATGATAAAGCTAAGCGTCCCTCGGATATAAATTTGCTTTTTATTGAAGAGCCGGAAGCACATACACATCCTCAGTTGCAATACATTTTCATAAAGAATATAAAAGAGCTATTGACTGAAGGTATCTCCGATGAAAACGGGAATGCATTGGTTAACTTGCAGACAATTATCACTACACATTCTTCTCATATAGTAGCAGAATGTGATTTCGATGATATAAAATATTTCAGAAGAGTGAGCAGCACTAATGTCATTTCAAAGAATTTAAAGCAGCTTGAGATTGAATATAAAAACGAAAAAAATCCAGATCATAACCATTTTAAGTTTCTTAAGCAATATTTAACGTTAAATTGTGCAGAGATATTCTTTGCTGATAAGGTCATTCTATATGAAGGTGAAACAGAAAATATCCTGCTTCCAGCTATGCTGAAAAAAGTTGATGAAGAGCATCCAACGAAAGATGAAGTACCAATGTTGTCACAAAATATATCTCTTATAGCCAGTGGGGCATACTCACAAATATTTGATAAGTTCTTGGCTTTTGTTGGAATTAAGACCTTAATCATTACAGATATTGATGCTGGAGAAGAAGTAGTGAAACGTGATAAAAATGGAAACAACAGAACCAATATAGAGGCGTGTTCAGTAGAAAGCGGAACACATACCTCAAATAACGCATTGAAGCACTATTACCAAAAGCCATTAAAAGAATATCTAGACAATGCGCAAGGAAGTGAACTTAACTTTTTTACAACGTTGCCCCTAAACGATAAAAGCCTAGACAAAGTAGAAAACAATTGGTGTACTTCGCCTACAGGCAATTTGATGATAGTGTATCAGACGAAAGAGGAAGATTATTATCCTCGAAGTTTTGAAGATGCATTCATTCAAATCAACAGAGAGTTCTTATCCAATACCATTAGTACATGGGAAAGTCTTAAAAATAAAGAAGATGTAACAGAAAAATATAAAAACGGAAACTATAAAAAAGATGCATATAAAGTTGCAACAACATGTGTTAAAAGTAAATCATCATTTGCGCTTGATGTTTTATTGCATAGCGTTGCC
>JAHHTS010000224.1 GCA_020024475.1 Oscillospiraceae bacterium | reverse complement strand
GTTAATCTAAACTACCAACATTATTTTTGTTTTATTGACAAAGTTATAATGATTTAATATAATTTCTTAATATAGATTTAATTATATATTAAAAACTATTTATAATACACATTTTGAAAAGTTCACTTTGTGTTTATATATTAATTAAAGTTGTTTGAGGTATTTATGAACGAAAAAAAAATTGCTATGAAAGCTTCTGCTGTAACTTTAATAAGTAATATTTTTTTAGCATTATTTAAGCTATTATCTGCTTATTTTTCTCATTCAGGTGCAATAATGGCGGATGCTATTCAATCAATTGGTGATGTATTAAGCACATTAGTTGGCATGATAGGTATAAATATGTCCAACAAAGCAGCAGATGATAATCATCAGTATGGTCATGAAAAACTTGAGAGTGTAGTAGCAGTTATACTTGCAGTCGCTTTGTTCGCTACTGGTATCAGTATTGGTATTGAAGGAATAAAAAAAATTATTTCGGGTGAAATTGTCACTACACCTGGCTTTTTTGCTTTAATCGCTGCTGCTGTAACTATGCTAATAAAAGAAATTTTATACCATTATACAAAAAAACAAGCGAATAAAATAAATTCTAGTGCATTGCTGGCTTTTGCTTGGGACCATAGATCAGATGCTCTTAGTAGCGTTGGAATATTTATTGGTATATTAGGTGCTAGAAATGGATTTCCAATTCTTGATAGAATTGCAAGTGTAATAATATGCGGTTTTATTGTCAAAGCGTCTATTGAAATTCTCAAGGATTCTATTGATAAACTTGTTGACAAATCCTGTGACAAGGAAACAATCAAACGGATGGAACAAATAATATCAACACAAGAAGGTGTTTTAAGTGTTGATTTGGTAAAGACTAGATTGTTTGGTAACAAGATATATGTGGATGTAGAATTTTCAGCAGATGGTTCTCAGACCTTGAGTCAAGCACATGAGATTGCTAGTAAAATCCATGATAAAATAGAATCTGAATTTCCTCTTGTTAAGCATTGCATGGTACATGTGAATCCATATAATGAACAATAAAACCTATGATTACATATTATATTCATAGGGGTGATTATATGATTTTTCCAGAATATCCAGGAACAGTATTAAAATTAGGTTCGACAGGAAATGATGTGCTTATTATGCAAGATTGTATTGATACAATTATTGAAAAGTATCCTTTTTATAATAATATTGCAGGCGATGGAATTTTTGGTAATGAAACAAAAATGGCAGTAGAATCATTTCAAGCACTTGTAGGATTAGAAAAAGATGGAGTGATAGGAAATAAAACATGGAATTCAGTGCTTTCTTTAGCAAATTTTTTTTCCAACTCATAAAATGTGGCCTGCTTAACAGCAGGCTTTTTTTATATAAAAAACTTTATTTATTATTAAATATAGTATATAATAATATTTATAAAAATGGATAGTTATTGTTGAGAGGTGCTAAATGTCTTATAATTGTGTCCTTCTAGATTTTGACGAAACTCTTGTTTCTTTTACTCGGAGTGAGGAACATTCTTTGATAAAATTATACAATAAATATAATATACCAGTTACTGCTGAAAATATAGAATTCTATGTTAATGAAAATGAAGCATTATGGCGTGAATTTGAAAACGGTAAAATAAAAAAACATCAAATTGAAAAAACAAGATTTCAAAAAATTGTTGAGAAATTTAATTTAAAAGAAGCTTCTAGCGATGAAATGAATAGAGATTATTTGAATTACCTAAGAAATAGTGCTGTACTTTTAGATGGAGCTATTGAGTTTCTTGAAGATATAGAGGAATTTGCTACAATTGCAATTGTTACGAATGGTATAGAAAGTGTACAGCAAAACAGATTAAAATTAAGCAGAGTGATAGATTTTGCGGACGGTATATTTACAAGTGAAAAAATAGGCTATAATAAACCTGATAAAAGAATTTTCAATGGAGCATTAAAAATTTTAGGAGTTGAGAATCGAAAAAAAGTTTTAGTTGTAGGAGATAACCTATACTCGGACATTAAAGGTGGAATAAATGCAGGTCTTGATACATGTTGGATAAATTTTAAAAATGTAAAAAATCCTACCGAAATCAAGCCAACATATATAGTAAATGATTTTGAACAGTTAAAAAATATTATTTTAGGTGACTGAAATAAATATTATAAAAAACAATATTCATTTATATTTTCGAATTAAATGAATATTACAATGTAGATTAATGGGCTATTCTAATCAGATTAGTTCAGAAATTGATATTGCAAATTTAAACTTAAATTATTGAACCTGTGTAAAGCAATAATTGTTGTAGTTTTACACTTATAATTAGTGACTATGTCGTTTATGAATATATTGTTATTTAATAATGTGATGCTATATTATTAGAATTATGAAAGCATATAGTGTAAATAAAAGATTAAATTAAAAA
>JAHHTS010000223.1 GCA_020024475.1 Oscillospiraceae bacterium | reverse complement strand
CTTTTTCATCTTACGTGAAAATTGCCGACTTCGTGACACAGAAGAGAAATATCTGCTTCTGCGTCGGGAATGTCGTAAATCTAAACAGCTTAATGATTTTGTCAATAGGCTTGAGGAGTACTATTCAGGCAAAGGGAACAATAAAGAAAATAATCAAAACATAAAATCGGTGTATAGGTAAAGAATTTATTTTACCCTATTTTTCTTTCATATCTGTGTTAATATTTGCGATCCTAAAAAAGGATATTACAATTCGCATCTCGAATTTAGATTTTTTATGATAAAATCAAGAGGACTACTATCATTTGAATTGTCTACTTTTTGAGACAGGAATTCAGATGATGCAGGTTGAATTGGAAATCCGTCTAGCTTTGAAAAGGGTATTGCTCTTAGTTCCTTTTTAAATTGTTCAAATTTAGAATGACTATCATTATACATAAAAGAAATGGAACTGGCAACAATGTCTGCTAATTGGATACCTAGGTCAGAAGCAGAATCTTTCATTGAAATGGAATGAATACGAAGAGGATACTGATGCTTTCTAGTATCGTAACCAACTAAAGTAGAGGGAATATCTTTGCTTGAAAGTTGTTTTATTATAGGTAAACTTTCTTTTAGAGGCTTAGAAGTATCTGTTATAATATCAATATCTGAATTTAGTTTATTACTCCAATACCAAGCCAAATTAACCAAGGATGTTGTTGTTAGGTCAAGACAATACTTACGATCTTCCGTAAGGACATGCTCTATAATATCCTTGCTCATTCTTATATGAAATAAAATGTCACATAGATATTTATCTGATAATTCTGATAAAATGTCAACATTTTCATAAAATGCATCAATACTTTCATTTGATTGTTCACGCATCATTATTTCAAATGACTTAATGAAGTCTTCTACAATCCATTTTTTTTTGTGATTTTCACAAAAAACAAATAAACAATTAGCAAGAATAATGTTCCCACGATCAATATACAGGTCTCTATTATATATAAAGTGAAAAACAGGTTCAATTGTCATATCAACAATTTGAGCATAAATACAAAATCGTTTATTTACAAACTGAAATGACACATTTTTTTTGTTCATCAAAGGATGTTGAAGTATTTGCTTTATTTTTTGGCGTCCTTCAATGCTTCTTTTCATATTTACAAAATGGATCTCCTTATCATAAGAAATATCTTTAAATATTTGATTCAATTCTTCACTAGTAAAATGTATTGCAGATAAGACAAAATTTGGCTGTGTATCATTTAGAATATTAGATCCAGTATTACCTGCTTCATCAACATATATGATGGGATAAGATTTCATAGTTTCCATTTTATATAGATATACCATATTTTAAAAATTCTTGTACTAATATCTTTTTTATCTCTACAACTAATGGTATGAATATTTTATGGAACTTTATCAAATCAATAATTGTATCATCAATACTAAAAAAAGATAAGGTTTTTGTTGAACTATATCCTTTGTCATCCGCTGATAAAAATGCGATCAAATTTTTGGGAGATAATTCGTAATATCTAAGGCTGTGTCTATGCTTAAGTGCATTCGCTTTAGATCTAAGGCTCTTGAATGGTTCCGTTTCCATAAAATCTTTCAAGATTTTTTTATCAGAATTTTCAGGAAAGTCTTCTAGCCTGCATTTGTGAAGAATAGTTTCGTACTGCTTTAGATTGTATATATCGATAAAATTGCTCTTAGAATTCTGTAAAAAATATTTTTTTCCAATCCATAATGTTTGGAGTAGAATATCAAAGCATGAGTTATACCAAACTATAGAGTTATTTACATTAATAGCTCTAATCCAGTATTGACCATAAGTTCCGCTATCCCATTTTATTATATTATAAGAATGTATTTTTTGGTATCCTTGTAATAATGAGTATCGAGCCATGGCAAATGTATTGTAAAGGTCTTGAAGAAGTCTGAAAGTTTCAATACATATGGCAACAGAATTTTCTTGAATCTTTTTAGATTCTATTTGTTGTATCAGAAGATTAAAGGCATGTTGAACTTCAAGTCCAGCTATTCCAGGAAGAAGAATTAACTCTTTAGCCATCTCATTATTTTCAGAAACAAAATCCGTTAAAGTCATTTTCTGTTCTTTATAATGAAGATATATGGGAGATTCCCCAAAAAAATTATCCGAAAGACTTGATAGCTTTGAAAAGCTATATTTAAGATTTAATTCTTCATATATAGAATTAAACTCTTGAATTATGGGGTTCTCAGAGGACTTTCCAACTTCTTTTAAGGAAATTGGAAAATCTTTGTAAGCAAAATATATATCTTCTAGTTTTTCTTCCATTCTTAATTACTGTAAAAGTTTCGACTATACCTTTTTATAAAGTTTATTACAACTATTATCTTCTTCTCACGAATTAATGATAAATAATATTTATTTAATTCCCAACGCCTTGAAAGCGGCATCCACTGGGTCTGAATAAACTT
>JAHHTS010000222.1 GCA_020024475.1 Oscillospiraceae bacterium | reverse complement strand
CCTCATTCACGCAGGGGTCTGCAAACCAATTTGCGCATAACTCTTGACAGTACCAAAAGCAGGAAACCTTAAAAAAGATTTCCTGCTGGGGGTGCCACGGTGCGTGGTATTGTTCAGTTTTGTGGTTGAGGTGTCGGGGCTGTTAACGGCGGGTGCAGTCCGCTTATCTTGACCGTTGACTGGCTCGGCTGGCTTTGCTATCAATTTATTTCATCAATCCCTTTTTCTTAGCGTAGTCGAAAATAAAAGAAATAAATGCTAATATCACTAAAATGAAGATAGACAACATATCCCATACATCAAGGATAGGTTCAACTATCATTCTTGATAAAATTACATTGATGATAACCATAAATGGGATAGCTAATAAAAAAGTCATTCCTAACGCAATCAATTTTCTTGTTTTTCCAACACGATTCCAAATCGCAACTATTACCCACAAGAAAAAGATTGAAGCCATCGCCATAACTATACCGACTGAAAATACTTCTTTTACTTTTATCAACCTACTCAACAAAAATAAATAAGGAATAACAAAAACACTTAATGATATTAAACTAATGAGGATTCCCTTTTTTCCCAATATGATACTTGGAAAGGATATAACCCATACAAAAACAATAGAACTAACCGGAATTAGTGACCATGTTAAATTTCCAGATATTGCAATATTGCAAATCAGACATACCATAATTCCTATTAAAAGTGTTACTGAAAATAAGAGTGAAATAACTGTATTTTTTCTCATGTTATTTTCATCTTTTCTTTTTAAGGCAATCAAATTTTCATCTGCTTTTTTTCATAACTTTCCATACCAATTTTCTCCCCACTTAGCAAATCGTTCACTGTGATTCCCAATATTTCGCAAAGTTCCAACATTATAGATGAATCTGGCATACTCTTTCCTGTCTCCCATTTAGACACCGCTCTATCTGTAATGTTTAACCTTTCTGCCAACTGCGCTTGAGTTACTTTTTTCTCTTTGCGACATTTGGAGATAAATTCGCCAATTTCTGTTTGATTCATCATAATTTTCTCCCTCCTGCTTTAACGATACATCTACTTGCATTATTTTTACACGAACCAACGGTTGGATTGGGGAGATTCAACTATTGGTTGGAAAGGATTTTTCATTTTCCGTATCATTTTAGCACAAAGATGTAAACATTTCTATTATTTCGCCTCATAATGGGCGAACAAGACGATTTTTCATTATGTCTCTCCCTTGATTGCTACAAAAGAACAGGCGGTGACTGTCGTAGGGCGGCGCGTATACACCGTTCGTTTTCCCCTTAACAGCTACTGCCTGTTCTGTTATCTATACTCGGTTGACGGGATAGTGGTGAGATGGCTGTTCTTGTCTTATTTTGTATACTTCTTTATCGTACATAAGCATTTATAGGGGGCGTGAAGCAATATGTTTCCATCGTATTGCTCTGATATTTTTTCGATATAGTCCATCAATTCGTTTCACCAACTTTCTATTTGCTTTTCTGTTATCCAATTTTATGATTGGGGGGTGGGGCTCTATCAACATTGGGTAAAGCTTGCTTAGTCTTGTAAGTTTCTTAACAAATGGAAGCTATTACACATAAGCGTGTTTCACATGGATTGTATTCACCAACGAAAAGTTTTCAATTTCCATAAAATTATATTTTAACATTTCCCGAATATGGCTTGGAAGCAACTCATATTTCAACGGTTTTTTCGGACAAGACTGCTTTGTATAATATTTGTGCAGTGTAGCAACACCAATTTTTGTACCATCATCCGCATCAAAATAATATAGTCCCTTATCTGAAAAATCCCTTGCACACTTTTCTTCTGCATCCGTCATTTCAAACTGCAATACGCTTTCAGTATGTTTTTCTGTATCCTCAAAATAGTCAATCAATTCATCTGCTCTTTCTCTATCTTCGCAAATAAACTCCGGCAAATTGCCTGTACCTGCACTGCAAAATACAGCGATATTCCCCTGTCTGTCAACACCATACCACTCCATATCGATATATTTACATTCATCAACTTTTACTCTCGACATAAATATTTTCACGCTCCTTCACACCTTCAAAAAAATTCACTGCTTAATGTCTCATTGAGGGTAGAATATTTTGTTTATTGTTGATGACGGCTGATTTTCAGTTTCCATTTAATTGTTCTCTTTCTGATAAATGAAAAGCTATCGTTGTTTCAAGCCTATTTTTACAAGATACTCCAGTATATCAGCAAATTCTGTGCTATATATTTCATCATCGTCATGATTATAAAAAACGACGGCTTCTTTACATTTTCCTTGCTCGATAGGTAGTGCATAATAATCGCCACATTCATTATCCGCAATATAAAGGAACTTTTCTAGCACTTTTTCATTATGATTAGGCAGGTAAAAATAACTATTCTTATCTAAGGAATAAATATTTGCATACCCGAAATAGCCACCACCATAATTTAATAGAAAACGAATGTACTTTTCGGGCAGTTGAATTTGAT
>JAHHTS010000221.1 GCA_020024475.1 Oscillospiraceae bacterium | reverse complement strand
CATTTTTTTTGCTTCTTCTATCATCTCCATCATTTTTTTATCCGTTATCCATTTTGTTCTGCACAAAAATACGTTTTTTTATTCAGTACAATACAGAGTATGGATAAAATGCCGTCAAATTATTATCAACGCGGTTTCTGTACAAACGTGCATTTTAAAAGTCCCATTCTCATCTGGGACTATTATATAAACCTTTTTGAAATAATAAAAAGGACTAAAGCTGCTGAATTCCATCGGTATATAAGAATTCTCTAAACACAGCTTACCATCTAACCGCTTATACTCCCGCTCATAAAAATTCACATATTCCTCTCGCGAAGTTAAAGGTATATTTTTCAATTCATCATAAGTCAACTTCTTGAAATTCCTGTCTTTTCTCAAATGAAGCGTTATACTACCCAATAATATATGGTCAACTTCTCCCTGACCTCTCTCTTCTAGCGTAAGCCCCCGTTGATACCAACACAAAAGTCTGTCTTCATTCCATTGCAATGAATCTGTAGAATCATATAAGAGATACAACGTATCACCAACGGCATAAATCGGATCATTACTCATACGATGCTGCTTACACATCGCTTTTCGTTGCCGGCACTCATCCTGAGATTGTGCAAACAGCAAAGTTGTCAAAAACGACAAGGATAATATTAAAAACAAATGCCTCATGGTTCAAATAAATCATGTGTATTATTGACATAATCTTTATATATCTGAATATATTTATCCTGCTGTAATAAAGATAACGATTTCCACGCTTTAGTATTCACCAAACCACTCCAAGCCAAAGCTTCACAAACTTCCCGTTCTACATCAGGCTTCATTTCTTGTAAAGCTGCAACAATTATTCCAATATAATAATCAGCCATATAATTATGTTGTACATCATTATGGTTATTAAATTTTTGATAATAATCAAATAATGTCGGAAAATTATTCTCATTCAAATTTCCTCTCAATCTTTGTATTTCCTCTGGAGATAAATCACACCCAACAGGATCCTCACTCACTTTCAACAGTTCCATAAATATCTTAGTATGAATTGCTTCATGCATCATTGTTTTACATACAAATAATTTAGGATAATTAACTAACACTCTTTCATTCAGCGCTATCGTAAAATAATATCCTTCCATTTTCGAATCAAACTCTCCTAATTTATTCGATGCCATATTATCAGTAATAATCCATCTTAAATGAGCAATGGAATTTTCTGCACAAAAATCTTTTAGCATTTTCTGAAACCATAAACTTTTATTATAAAATTCATTATAAACATCCAATAAGATGCTACCGTCAAAATAATCGACATCGATAATAGGATACACCCCTGAATTGGAACCTCCTCCAATCGAACCTCCCTCTTTCCAATTCGGACCGGGATTACCGCCTATTGCATAAACACTATAATAGGTAAATTCAATATTATATTCTCTTTTTAATACATTTTCCGCCTGCATCATAACCCTATTTACCACATCTTTTATAGGACCATACTGTGTTTTATATGTAATATCAAAAGTTCCCGAAGGAATTCCTATAGCAACCTGGAGTACATCTCCATAACATTTAAATTCCCTCACCAATAACTTTTCAAGAGTTTTTATCAAGGGAACTTGTACAACTATCTCTCCATTTTCGTAATAAGCGTAAGGGGATAGTTCATAACATACCGTCACATCATATTGCTCATTAGCAATTCTTTCACTACGTGTTTTCAATACCCTATTTCCCCAATTATCCATTCGCTTGCAAATCTCTTCTGCCGGCAAATACAATTCCGCTCTAATAGACAATCCTTTCCGCTCCCAAAGCAAAAAACGAGCCGAATACCTAAACATATTCCGCTCTGGCAACGTTTTCATATATGCAAAATCAACTACAACAGGACTCCCTATTCTACCTTCCAATTTTCCACGCAACTCCCCATCTTTCGGTTCAAAAGGATAAAGCAAGAAGCAATCAACATCACCCGTTAATTCATTTTTAGCAGGTACTGCATAAAAACTTCGTATTCATACGAAGTTCCCAATTCTGCATATTCGAACAACAATATATGATTATCAAGCGGCAAATCATCTTGAAAATCAACACCCCATTGTTTAAAATATTCTTTCTGAAAATGAATCGCCCAAACATTCGATACCTTGTCTTCAAATTCCGATTCTGTTTTAGAATCTAAGTTATAACAACCTCCAAGACCTATAAAAAAAATAAAAAAACAATAACTTTTTTCATTTCAATTGCGTTTAGTAGTGACACATATCAAACCTTGCAACAAATATATAAAATATTTTGATAATACCAAATAAATAGATAAAAATCTCTTTTCGAATTAAAAACATCCAATGAAATAAATTTCAACAAACAAACATTTCGAGTACAAACATTCCCTATCTCACCCAAACACCAATCAAATCTAAATCTTATCTACATCAAATCTGGATAAAGGTATATTAAAAAGCTATCCATTAGTTATATAAAAGCTATATATATAGGATTCATATAGCATTCATATAGGATTCATATAGCTTACATCCTAGATGT
>JAHHTS010000220.1 GCA_020024475.1 Oscillospiraceae bacterium | reverse complement strand
TTCCTCCATCACCACATTCATCACATTTTTGTCTTCAAATACCACTTTTTGAGTTTTCATTCCCACAAAAGTAAATACAACCACCACCTTGTCGGCAGCAGGACAAGATAAGGAAAACCTTCCTTCAGCATCTGAAATTACGCCGATAGTCGTTCCCTCCAATAACACTGTTACACCGGGTAAAGGTTGCCCTGCTTTATCCATAACTTTCCCAGACAATTTGCGCTCTTTCGCCTGAGGCATCATCCTTAACTTATCACTTTTCTTAATAATAAAAGCATTATTCTCTCGTACACATCTCAAATCTGTACCTTCAAGACACTTTTTCAATACCTCATCAACATCCAAATTTTCAGCATCAATCGAAATTCCATTGACATCAGCAATGTCTTCATCACTATACAAAAATACAAATGTCGTTTTGCTTTTTAATTCCCAAATAATTTCTTCTAAAGACACATTATGTTTTTTCAGACTCACCGTTTGAGCACTTATGTTCGCAAAGGTTTGCAATGCAATACACAAACAAAAAACCAATGTTAATTTCATACATAGTAGCATTTTTGACAAACTTCTAGGCAAAGGAAACTTGTCTCTCCAACTTTTTTCCATACTTTTGTAATAGTTTAAATTAAACTTTTTTTTATTAGGGAGGTGAATTGCGCCAACAATTTCAACTCCCACTTTTTATTTTACAACAATCACATTATCTTTTCTTTCTAAATACACTTTATCCATCGCATTGAGTATTTGCAGTAATACATCTATATGTTCATAACGATTCAAATTTGCGGAAATTCTCAAATCCTTTTTACTCTGATCACTATAAAACACCTCAACTTGATACCAACGAGCTAAAGTATTCATAACATCCTCAAAACGAGTATTTTTAAAAACGAACATTCCTTCTGTCCAACCCACAAACAAATTCACATCTACTTTTTTAATCACTGCCTGTCCGGTTATCTTATTCAATTGCAACTGTTCAGAAGGCTCTAAATATTTTTCTTTCCCGTTTTCTCCTTTGATTTTTACAACGATCCCTCCCTTCACTAAAGTTGTCGCCAATACAGCATCCGACGGATATGCCTGCACATTAAAAATTGTTCCTGTCACTCGCACGTCCATTTTATCCGTCACAACAATAAAAGGCCACTCCTTTGATTTTTCGACTTCAAAACAAGCTTCACCTACTAAAAAAACTTTTCGTTCCTCTTTGCCAAAACAAAGCGGATATCTTAGTTCACTTTCGCAATTCAAATGCACTTTTGTTCCATCAGATAAACATACGACATAATCTGCTCCTGCCGGTACTCTCAGTGTATTATAAACAGGTTTATCTGTCTCTCCATGATTATAATTTTCCACATCATAGGCCAAATTTCTATTCGTATCAATAGAAATCTTAGTCCCATTAAATTCCTGCAAATCAATTCTTTTATCATTCAATTCAATACACTCTCCATTGGCTAACACCAATTCTGCCATTCTTTGACCCGTGTAATTCAATCCACTATTAGCAAGCTGATAATCAGTCTGGCTTCCCCTATTCCATAATAATCCAACAAACAATACGATAATAATAGAGGCAGCCACAACACCCCATTTCAAGATTCTCAAAGGTTTTTTTGAAATATAATGTCTCTTAAATTTTAAGTACTCCTCGTCCACATTAATGTCTTCACGATTCTCTTTACGCAGGAATGCCTCTCGGTTAGTAAGCACAAAATCAAAAAGCTTCTTATGTTCCCCTATTTTTAGCCAACACACAAATTCATCACTATTCAATTTTTCCGGAGAATCAATACAGCTTAATACATATTCTATATCCTCAATATCCCATTTCATAGAGTTCCAATTCTAAACTTTTATATAAACACAAATAGAAGAGGAAAATGGGTGATATGACTTTTGAAAATTAACTTTTATTAATACAGCTGAAAAATATATATAAAAGAGACGCTGAAAATTCTTCTCGAAGAATCTTTAGGCCCGTAGAAATATGAGTTTTTACTGTATTCACTGAAATTCCTAATAAATCAGCGACCTCCTTATATTTTTTACATTCAATAAAACACAACTGCATCACAATTCTACACCGTTCTGGCAATTGATCTATTCGTTTTATTATATTTCCTATTAATTCTTCATGTTCCGTATCATTTTCCGCAAAATCGACACAATCCTGTAATACCCCCTTGTTTTCATAATTTTCCTTAACTTTCAAATGCGCTAAATAATTAAAAGCATTATTCCGTGTAAGATTCAAGAAATAAGGATACATCGTACGACTGAAATCAAGATTATTACGGTGCTTCCATACAATAAGAAAAACATCATGGACAACATCTTTGGCAACTTCCGAATCCTTTAATAATCGCATTGCATAAAAACACAACGGTTTAAAATATTGTTTAAAACAATTTTCAAATTGCCTTTCAATCTCATACTCTCTACCAAATGTTAAGCTCATTGTCTTGCATCTATTTTTCACAAAGATATATTTTCTAAATACACGACAAATATAAAAAAACTAAAGATGATACACATAATCCATCTTTAGCTTTTATAACAATTA
>JAHHTS010000219.1 GCA_020024475.1 Oscillospiraceae bacterium | reverse complement strand
TATATCACATCAAAAAAAGACATGAAATTTCAAAGTATTGAGGCATTAAAAACTGTTGAAAATGTTATTGCGGAAGCAGATAGTGCTTTAAATGATAAAAGTAAAAGAATTTCTGATTCTCCCATTCAAGAAGCATTAGCTGGAGCTGTTGGAACAGGTGTAGGGGCTGGAATAGGTTTTGCTAGTTTATATCTTGGTGGAACTGTTACAGGAATTAGTGCTGCTGGAATTACAAGTGGTTTAGCTGCAGCAGGTTCGCTTATTGGTGGAGGAATGGTAGCAGGTGTTGGAGTTTTAGCTGCACCTGCTGTTATTTTAGGAAGTTTAGGTGTTGGTTTAGCTTCACACTATAAAAATAAAAAATTAAAAGAAGTAAAAGAAATTGTTTATAAAAATGCATTGGCAAAACAACAGGCAATTTTAAATGCATTAAAAAATGAAAGTAACGCAGATAAAGAACGTATTGAATATTTAACAAGTTTAAATACATTATTACAAGCAGCCATTAATGACCTTAGATATGATTTAGGTACTGCTACATAGGCTCTATATGAATAAATTTGAATATAGCCAAGAAGACAGTGTATTATGCAAAGTTTTGAAAAAGAACTTAGATTAATCTACTTCTCTTCTTAATGATTCAGAATTGCAAATAACAAGAACTGTTGCAGATTCTTCTATTGAAGAATCATTAAAATTACTACAATCATTAGGAAAAGAAAAAGAAATTATACAATTAAAAAATAATATAAAATCCCATTCTGAAACATACACATTTCAAAATAAACCTAAATTACAAAGTTGGGAAGATATTGTAAAAGAAGCAGAAGAATATTCTCCTCATATAGTAACTTTTGAGGATATTTTATCTGATAAAGAACTTGCTGATTCTTTTGCAGAAAGAGAACAAATTATCAAAACATTTAAAGAAAAAACAGGAATTATTAATAAAACAGATTTAACTTTTTTAGCAATAGCCATAGGGTTACAAGTTACTAAATCTCTTTTATTTCCTATGATTGCAAGTAAATTTAATTACGGGGAAAGTTTTGATAAAACTACTAGACTAGCACATGATGATAATTCCATAAAAACTGCTCAACGAGAAGCAAATAATCAATTTCGTGATGAAAAATTACAAAATCATGAAAAAGGGCATTGGACAAATTTATTATATCAAACACCCCCTTATGATATTACGCGAGGAGCAAAAGAAAATGACATCTATCTTGGAGGAGGATACCATCGTTTATATACTTTAGGGCATGATCCTATTTTAGGGTGGCTATTTGGAACAATGAATATCCTTACCGATGTGATGACATTAAATAATTTTAATTCATATCGAGTAACAAGAAATCCCATGAAAATAACAGGGGAAATTGTTCCTATTTGGACTTTATTTTCAGAAAGTTATGAATTAGTAAAATTAGATTATCTAAACTTGCCTGCAGCAATTTTTGCTCAAGCACAACATTTAAAATCTGATATTAATACTAGGTTGGGCTTACCTGTTCCATTGCTTTCAAGCTTTAATGAAAATTTTGCAAGCAAACTTTATAAAGATAACTATGACGCTTTATGCTTTTCTCGTGATATAAAAATTGTTGGTACATCATTTATCATTTCAAAACTATTCGATATAATTATTGGATTAGTTCATGGGCTTTTTAGAACAGAACAAGAAAATATACAGCAATATGAAGTACGAACAAGAAAAATATTACTTATTTCAAATATGATAGCATCATCAAGCAGTATTATTTATGCAAGTATTCTTTCAAATCCTAAAGCCTTAGATATAGGAAGTTTATTAAATACAGTAATTCATTTAGTTACAGATATTCGTTTTATATATAAAATTCAACAAGAATTTATTACATCAGAAATTAGCAAAAGAATGGAACAAGAAATAAAAGAAGTTGATAAGCTTTTTTATTCTTTCTAGTAAATTCAATATGTTATTTGTATAAAATTTTTCTCATAAAGAGGATTATTATACAACATATTGTATTATTTAACTATTTTTCATTTCTTGTATGATAGTATTAGCGTCTGCACTGGTTATAGTGGATAATTCTTTATTGTATTGGGCAAGGATTGTATTAAGGTCTTTGCCTTTTTCATTACATAAATTGCGTATAAGATTTTGTTGAGCTTCTGATGCTATTCTTGTTGTACTATGCGGTTTAGAATATCCTTGCTTTTGAGAGTATTGCTTTTGTAAGGGTTGATTTATGGTATTTTTGGAAAGCTGATGACTACTACTGCAAGAGGGTATTTGGGCTTCTTTTATATCTGAAATGCCCTGCATATTCGGGGCTTGAATATGCATATTTTGATAAGAATACGTTATTGCTTCATTTATCAAGTTATTATAATCTTCGCTTGTCATTATAGTGCCAATAGCTCCACCTAAACTGGTAAACATATTTGTTGTATTGGTTAAAGTAGTCGTAACAGTAACAATAGCTTGATTATTTATTTGATTTATTCCGACAAGATTATGTGCAATGTTTTTAATGTCTTTCATAAATTGTTCCTTGTTATATAAAATTTCAAATGCTTGCATTAATCGT
>JAHHTS010000218.1 GCA_020024475.1 Oscillospiraceae bacterium | reverse complement strand
ACTGATATTCCTCGTGACAGTTATCTCAGTCTCATCCTTGTCGCTCCTCTAAAAAGAAAGGAGGTTACAAAAGTATAGATATTTTTTTTATATAATTTACTACAAGGTAGTGGATTATAGTATTGATTGTTGGTTTATTTAATAGTTTAATTATAAAAAATATAATCTATGAAAAAATACATTATGAAAATAGGAGTGTTGGTATGTTTCGTTACATTGTCAGTTGTTGGAATACAAATTACAAGCATAATACTATTGGATTGGCATTTGATAATATTGAAGCGTTAGCTTCAGATGCAGAAGGTGGTGCGTCTATTACTTGTTGTGCAGGTCTTTGGGGAGAATGTAAATTGGCTGATGGATCTACAGGAAAAGGTCCGTTAGTAAAATGTGAATTCTAAATCTTTAATGATTTGCTTGAATTATTATTCAAGCAAATCATTTTGCAAAACTATTGTTATTTTTAATATAAGTAAAATATGAAATATATTTATATTTTGTTAATGATATATTGTAGTTCATGTAGCTATCATTCAAGGCAATTAACTGATTATTTTGTACAGCAACAAAAAGTTAGTCTAGCCAAGGAAGAATGTTTCCCGGTAGATTCGATAGGTGCTCCTATTTTTATTCATACTGTAAAAAATACTATTATCATAGTCGAACCGCGTAAGGATTATCTATTATCAGCTTATAATCTTTCTATGAAACGGTATTATAATTTTTTATCAAAGGGTAGGGGGCCAAGAGAAATGTTGGATATCCAGCAAATCAGTAATACTGAAAATGAAAATGAATTTTTTGTTTTAGATACGCATACAAAAAAAGTTTTTACATATTCTTATCGAGACTCTTCTCTGTTTATAGAAAATGAACTATTTGTCCCAAAAGAAACTGTGACATTTTGCTGTGATACCAATTTGTTTATTGGAACCTTATCAGGATCAGAACATCGATTTTTTTTACAAAGAAATAACATTGATAGTATTTGTTATTTTGGTGATAAAATTAATGTCAGAAATTTATCTAATAATATGATTACGCAAATTCTAAGTGGATTCTGTCATAATTCACTTAAGCAAAAAAGGATAGCTTGGTTTTCAATGTATGGAGATGCATTCGAAATTTATGACTATACTAATCCGGATAATATAACACTTATTCATAAAACTATAGGTAGTCTTCCAAATTTTACAAGCGAATTTATTAGAGGCGAAAAACGCCCTGTATTATCAGGAAATACAAAATTAGGAATAACTTCACTAACAGGAAACGATTCGTACATATTTGCATTGTATAATGGTAATTTATTAAAAGAAGCATCCGTATTGAAGGATAATATATTTTATGGAGATAAAATTTTAATATATGATTGGAATGGAACCCCGTACAAGATGCTCATTCTTAATGAAAAAGTAAAAGCCATTAATTATTGTTATGAAAACAATGCTTTATATGCAATTGGATGTGACGAAATCAGTCCTAAGATATTATATATTAACTGTGATACTATTCTATAATGAATAATTTATATATACTGATATTTGCATTTTGTATTGTCAGCTGTAGCGCAAAGAAAGAAAAAATAAAGAACATAGTACAGACTTGGCAAACTAAAGAGATTTTATTTCCTAATAATCTTAAAGTAAAAGTTTATGGGAAAGATACTATATGCTCAATAGATAATAAAAAATACAAAATATTAAACTATATCGACACTAGTGGATGCACTGCATGTCAGTTAAAATTATATGAGTGGAAGTTATTGAAAGATGAAGTTGATAGTTTAAAGTTGAATACTGATTTTATATTTATTGTATATTTACAAGATTACAGAGAACTAGAATTAATGCAATGCAAAAACAAATTTAATGTTCCTTTATATTATGATTTACAAGATAGTTTTAATAAATTGAATAAACTCCCGCAATTCCAAACTTTTAGAACTTTTCTTTTAGATACAAACAATAGAGTTTTGCTTATCGGAAATCCTATTAACAATCCTAAACTTTGGCGTTTATATAAAAAGGAAATATCAAAATGGAGTAAATGAAGAATATTATCAAAACTATATTGCAGTATTTGGGAGGCGTTATTTTATCATTAGCTATAGCCCTGTTATTGCGTCTGTTTGCCGTAGATTTCTATTCAATTCCCAGTGACTCCATGTCTCCGGCAATTGAACCGGGAGATTTTATATTGGTGGACAAATTAAGTTTCGGAGCCAGAATGTATGAAGACTTTGATTTTTTGAAAAACGGGACGGAACCGAAAACCTGGCGTGTAAAAGGTTTTTCCCCCATACGTCACGGAGATGTTCTGGTCTTTAATTTTCCGTATGCTAAAGATTGGAACAAGATCCGTATGCATCTTTCACGTTTTTATGTGAAACGCTGTATCGGGCTGCCCGGTGACACTCTCTGTATCCGTGGAGCATTTGAAAAAGAGAACCGCAGATGGTTTTAACATTTCAGGGAGTAAAATAGAATGTTTTCTTTTGCAGGATTTGATTTTTAAGATATAATTTTGATAAAATTCTGATGTTTAACATGGGTTGAAAGGATGAAGACTGATATTCCTCGTGACAGTTATCTCAGTCTCATCCTTGTCGCTCCTCT
>JAHHTS010000022.1 GCA_020024475.1 Oscillospiraceae bacterium | reverse complement strand
GAAAAAAATAATATTGTTGTTTACTTTGGTAATTTTAATTGTTTTATCTGGTTGTGTAAACTCAGACAAAGAACAATTAACTGTTGATAATAATGTTAATAATATCAATAATATATCTATGTTAACGGCATATAAAGGAGCTGACCAAGTAGCAACTATTGAAAGTGGAATTTATTATACAGAAAACTATTTATTGAACTTTTATGATTATGAAAATGAAATAAGTACACCTTTGTGTTCCAGCAGTGCCTGTGAACATAAAGATGATACTTGTACAGCAAAAATGGAATCATCACTCAGTAGGATTTTTTTAAGTTTAAACAAAGATAAATTATTTTATAATTATCTTGATGAATCTACACATCAGTACATAACAGTTATAAAAAATTTAGACGGTTCTGATAAAAAAATTATAGATAAAAGAATGACTAACCCGAATAGTTTTATAAATATTTCTGGCGATAGAGATAATATTTATATAATTACAGGTAATACAGAAAGTCAAATTACAGATAATTCTATTTCAAATAAATTAAGTTTAGTTAGCGTAAATTACACAACAGGAGAAAGTAAATCAATATTTGAATTTACTGATAATAATGCAAAAATATTGGGAGCATACGATAGAAATATTGTAGTCGAACTTAGCAATTATAATTCATCAACAATGGAAATAGATTATGAGATAGTGTCAATAAATGTAGATAATAAAAGTGTAGATACAGTTACTAGTTATAAATATAGTATGGTGGATGATTCTGTATCTAATGAATTTGCTTTTGTTAAAGATAGATTTTTATATAGTTTTACAGATATACAAGAAAATACAGCATCTATGTATAAAACAGATATTGCAAGCAAAGAAAAGACATTGATATCTGATAATGTCGCATATTTTGGGAACTTAGATAGCACATCTGTTAAAGGATATTTATCAAATAATATTATTATAGATATGGTGAAATTTAAAAGAAATGGTGCTGATGAAGATAAGATGGGCAGATACGTAATAAACCTTGATGATGGCACGTACAAAGAGATTTTTCTAAATAAAATTAGAGAAGAAAATGATGAAGAAATTATATTTGACCCTATAAATGTATATGAAGAGTATAAGGATTGTATAATTGTATCTTATGGTATAGACTATGTTGATTATATTTTTAAAGGACAAAGTGTTCCATCAAAAATAGGTGTAGCAAAGCTTGGTTTGATAAAAACAGAATATTTTTATAACAGTATACCAAATTATACTCCAATAAGATATTTAAGTTAATTACCGTTTATACGATATAGTAAAATTGGCTACAAATATGTATAAGTACAAAAGAGTTAAACTGTATCCGAAATGGATTCTTATAATAATTATGGGAATGCTCTTATTGAATATATGATGTAAACATAAAATATTGAGAAAAATATTTTTAAAGTAAGATAAAAACCGGGCTTTTAATGTGAGCTACTAGGAGTATGATATGAAAATAATAGAATTGTGTTTATCGTTTTTAATCTTTATAGGATGTAGTAATAAAGATATTGATAATAATTCATCTATATGTAAAGTAGGACAGACATCAGTTAATGGTCTAGGTATTTATAGTTTGGAAAGATATATCACATAATTCAAAATTAAACACAGTTAAAGTTACAATGTCAGATGGAAATATATCAGATGTTAATGTTACAATACTGGATAAATCTTTTATTACTAAGGAAGATTATTTGAGTAATACCCCAAATTATATTGATTTTAATAATTAAAATTTAATATATATTTAAAATTATTGATAATTGGAAAATTATATGATGAAATATAGTGATAATAAATTTAAAATATTAAAAAATATCCATAGAACAAATGAGAATATAGTTATATAATGGAAAATAAGAACATTGGTTTTAATATATTATTTATAAATTACACTAACGTATATTTTTTATTCTTCTTTCTTGAATTATTTGATAAAATATTAACAAATAATTTTAAATAATATTGACTACAAATTTGATATTAAAAATTAAAATGAGAAAAAATATGAAAAAAATGATTAGTTTAGCACTAAGTTTTATGATGTTATCATATATGGGAATAACAACATTTGCTGCCGAGAATACAGCAATTGATGGTAGCCATAATGTTGAAATGGCTGAAGATACAAGTTTTTTCAATGATAAAGAACGTCAACTTGGTTGGGAAGAGCAAGTATGGGATAGATTGGAGAAAAATGAAAAATAGTAAAATAATTTGTTGTATATTTCTCTTTATAATTTTACTTTGTGGTTGCTCCAAAGATGTAGATAAACTTGACACCGATGATGCAGAATTTATACTTTTTGATAATCAATATTATTATTTATGTGGATTAGATGAAAATAATACAAAAGTGGAAATACATGACAGTGTAAAAAGGACATCTAATGTCAGTGGTTTGGGATATATATATGAATTTTCTTTAGAATCTCCAAATTTGACTTATTTAAAAACTCAAACTGATTTAAAAAGAGATACATATTTACAAACAATTTCTAAAGACGGAAACGAAAAAAATACGATAAAACTTCAAAAAGATTTTTATACAGCATGTCAATATGAAGGTGATATATATGCTATCAGTAGTTATGTGGATGAAAATCCATATTTAGTTTTAGAAGTTTATGATAGCAATTTGAGCTTAAATTATACTGAAAAATTTGAATATGATGCCGCAATTATTTTTCCATCAGGAATCGTAGTAAGTGAAGAAAATATATACTTATTTTGCGGAATAATAGATAAAAATTCATCTTATGGAGATATAACAAACTATCTGTTTGAATTTGATTTAAAATTTAATTTGAAAAAGAGTACTGATTTAAAGTTATATGATGGTAGTTATCAACACGCATGTAAAATAGATGATTTAATTTATTTAGCTAAAACTACAGAGGGATTAGATGAAAATAAATATGCAATAGGTTCTAATAAGATAGATATATATGACTTAAGTGAAATGACATTAAAATCAAACTATATCTCACTGGAATATAAATATCCAAAACATATAAGATATGATGAAAAAAATAATAATATTATTTTTATGCATGATAGATATAGTTTGGGAATGAATTGTTACTCTATATATAATTTAAAAACAAAAACTATCACATCTTTAGAGTTTGATTACGGTACATATGGTGATTATTCTATATATTTTTCTAAAGGAGAAAATAATTATTATTTTCAAACTCCGAAAACATTAATTGTTTACAACTTGACAAATGAAAATATAACAGAATATGACTTAAATGAATTAGAATTAGTACCAGGAATAGTAGCTTTAAAATAAAGGAATATTGTGTAAATGAACTTTTTAAAAAAATTATTAAAAATCATATTATTGTATGTATTATTTGGTATATTAATTTCTTGTATTGTATCCGTTTGTGGTGGTTATCAAAACTTATTAATAGAACAGACAATGGGGAATATGAACTTATTTGAATATATATGTATATTAGCATATATTGTGTTACTTTGGTGTCCAATGATGTTATTTATGATGTTTTCAAATATAAATTTTTTAAATTCACTGTACTTGAAAATATCAGCAATATTGATAATAATTGTTTTCTTTATATTATGCATAAGAATATTATCTAAAAAGAAAAATAAATAATTGTTTTGTTTTAAAAGATACACTATATATAAAGTTAGAGTATAGATTGCAATAATCGAAAAGAGTTTTACTTACAAAAACTGATTACAAACATATAATACTTAGTTGAAATGTTGTCAAATAGTATTATTTACACATAATAACAGCATTATTTAGTATAGATGTTAATATTTGTATAATTTTTTGAGTGTAATATTAAAAATAAAATGGGAAAGTAAAATATCCAACAAGTCACAAATATAATAATTTTTACATTAATTTGAATTGATTGTAAATATATATTGAATAATATTAAAAAGTAATTAATGATAATAAAGAACAATTTTAATTACAAACATTTCCGTGAGTATTATTTGAAAATTATTAATCAAGATATATAAAATATAAAACTAAAGATGAAAACTATAACCTGTATCTTAGATTTTTACTAATAACAGACTATATAAGTGGAATGACAGATACATATGCAAAAAATTTATATCAAGAATTGCAAGGAATTTATTAAATCTATATAAGTAAAAATAAAATGGAAAGATTAACAATAAACGAACTATCAAAAAAATATCCTTTGCCAAAGAAATTTTTGAGCAAAGAAAAACAACAATATAAAAAAGCTTTGGACGAGGTCAGTTTTGACCTTGCTCCAGGGCTTTATGGCCTTTTAGGGCCTAACGGTGCAGGCAAATCCACACTTATAAATATTATCACCGGTACATTAAAACAAAATAGTGGCAGTGTAAAATGGGACGATGTATCTATAAGAAAACTTGGTAAAAAATATAGAAGAATTTTGGGATATATGCCACAACAACAAAACCTATATGATACTTTCACCGGTCGCCAATTTTTGCTGTATATGTGTGCTCTTAAAGAAATAAAATCAGAAAATGCAGTTACAGAAGTTGAAAATGTTGCAAAAAGAGTAAATTTAACAGAACAACTTGATAAAAAACTTGGCGCATACTCAGGAGGTATGAAACAAAGATTGCTTGCAGCATCAGCAGTTTTAGGTAGCCCAAAACTTTTGATTTTTGACGAGCCAACAGCTGGTCTTGACCCAAAAGAAAGAGTAAGATTAAGACAATTTATGAAAGAATTGTCCAAAGATGCAATAGTTCTTACAGCAACACATGTTGTAAGCGATGTTGAAACAGTTGCAGATGAGATTTTGTTACTTAAAGACGGTCATTTAGTTGATAAAGCGCCAGTAGATGTACTTATAGAAAAATATGCACCAGGCGAAAATCTGGAACAGGTGTATCTTAATATATTCGGCGAGGAGGGAGTTCATTGAGACTTTTCCTCTATGAAATTAAAAAGCTATGGAGCAAGAAGACGTTTTTGCTCTATTTTGCTTTACTTGTATGTGTCAATCTGTTTTTAATATGGATGAGTTCCCAAACAGCATCAAGTTATGTTGCTTCTCCAAAAGCATATAAGCAATTGACTATCGACCTTAAAGGCATGACGGAAGAACAAAAAGTAAAATATATACAAAGTCAGTTTGATATGATTTCTGGTATTACAAAGATTGATAATATTATGAAAGAATACAGTTATAATCCAAAATCTGCACAGAAAATGATGGACGGTGAATATCGGGAGATTTTTCTTAAATATGGAGAAATATATAAGAAAAAAACATATATAAAATATACTGACAATCTATATACAGAATACTATTTTTTGCAAAAGATAAATAACGAAATCAAAGAGTCATCGGGTTATGAAAACTTTTTGGAGGAAATACAGAAAAAAGCAGTTCAACTATCACAAATATCAATTTTCAATAAAGAGGGAAGTTATGATAGTTTAAATATTAAAGCAACTGCAAAAGCTTATGAAGATATATCCGGCATAAAAACAGAGTATTTTCCACAAGAGGGTTTGGTTAAAGCTATAAGTTATAAATATAGTGATGTAGTCCTTATATTTATAATGATATTACTTGCATCATTTATAGTTAGAGAAGAAAAAGACAATGGATTATTAACACTTATTCGTACAAATTCTGCTGGGAGAACAAAAACAGCTGTTGTAAAAATTTTAGCAATGGGTGTAAGTCTACTTATAGCGGTAACAGCGATATATGTAGTAAATCTATTTTTTTGTAATTATACATACGGGCTTGGAAGTTTAACAAGAAGTATACAGTCAATACCATATCTTATGAGAAGTACAATGAGAATAAATGTTGCGCAATATTTGTTGATATTTATTTTCACAAAATGGATAGCAGCATTTATTTGTGGTGTATGGATTTTATTTAGTATGGTTTTAACTAAAAGAGTTTTTACAGGGTATGTTTTATCACTATCAATGCCGGTATTACAGTTAATTATACGAAATATGATACCTGCAACAAGCCATCTAAATGTTATTAAATATTCTAATCTTGTAAGTTTTTTAACAACAAATGAAATACTGGGCAGTTATAGAAATATTTATTGGTTTGGAAAACCAGTACGTTTATTTTGGGTTGAAATTATAGCTGCAATTATATTTACAGTTATTTTTATAGCAATATTCTTGATAACGTTTGAAAAAGCACAGCTAAGTAAGTCAGATAATAAAAAAATAAGCTTTAATATTAAAAGAAAATATAAAGCAACAACAGTATTTAAACAAGAATGGTACAAGCTTACGGTTGTAAATGGTGCGGCATTTATATTGGCTTTGTTCTGTATTTTTCAGGGATACAACGCATATAAAGCAGAAAATTATATTACAGCAGAAGAAATGTTTTATTCTTATTATATGAAAGAAATAACCGGTCCGTATGATACAAAGTCTTATGAATTTTTAAAAGAAGAAAATGAAAAATTTGAACCTTTGTATAAGGCTAAAAAAATGCTAAAGAATAAACAGATAAGTCAAGAAGAATATTCAATGATAACATCTTCAAACTATGCATTAAATATGGAATATGAGGTATATAGGCAAGTTTTAGATAAAGTCAAGTTTGTGAACGAGAATAAAGGAATTCAACTTATTTATGATACAGGATATATTAAGTTGTTTGATTTTAATGACTTATTGGATTTAAAAGATTATCTATTTACAATTTTAGTTACAAGCTTATCCTTTGCAGGACTATTTTGCATTGAAAAATCAAGTGGAATGCTAAAAGTAATAAAAGCAACACCACTTGGTATGGAATACACAGCTAAAACTAAAATAAAAGTTTCGTTTATAGTTTCAGGTATTATAACAGCAGTTTCAATTGCACCAAGATTTTGGCAAGTTGGAAAAGACTATGGTTTTAAAGGTCTTTTTGTACCAGCTAAAAGTATAGATATGCTACATAATATTAGCGAACATATTCCGGTGGTAGCTTTAATAATTTTTATGATAGGAGTAAGATTATTAGTTACCTTTACTATGACAATGGTAGTATTATTTATTTCACAAAAACTTGATAGTTATATATCAGCTGTTATGTTTTCAGTATTGTTACTAGGTTTTCCGGCTATTTTGTATTATCTAGGAGTAGAATGGACTAAATGGATAACTTTATATCCAACATTCCATTTTGCACACTTTTTTATGAATGGTGGATTAAGCATATTTAGTTGGTTATATTTAATACTTTCTGTATCTATAATTTATGTTACATACACATTACTGACAGATGAGTATTCTGTTGTATAATTTATTTTATAGTTAAATATGTAAAATAAATATAAGTAAAATAAAAATACTTACACAATACAAAATATATTATATATTTGCCGATAGATAGTTAGTTAGTTTTGTAACACAAAAAGCCAAGGCATGAACACTCTCTTTTGAGTGCCCACGCCTTGGTTTATATTTCATAATGATTTATAATATTGTCAATAATCTGGCGAATGTGAGCCATAAAAAACTCAAATACTTCTAGATTTAATTTAATCTGTATAGTAAAACTCTATTTTACATAGAGTTAGTTATCAGACAGCATAGAGAAAACTAAATTATATGGATATCTTATAACAATGGACAGATAGTAAGAGTTGGGCTTTAGATAAACTGAATACAATAAAGCCACGGCTACTTTCGATAAAATTTTATAAGGCAGTATCAGTTGCTGTCAATTTCACATCCACAATACGGACAAAACTTACGCTTAGAGCTGAAAAAGTAGCCTAAATAATGCTTACAAAATGGACATCTCTGTTTTATTAATGAAATAATTATCGCTATCGAGACAAGTACAATCCCAGTTGCAGACATAAAGTTGTCAAATCTTTCTGTTGTTATACAACCCAAATAGAATAGCATTGCTCCAAGCAATACTATAGCTGTTGATACCAAATCCCATATTTTTAATTTTTTCATAGCGTCTCCTGTCAATTGCTTTGTTTATACTTACAAGCAATGACTTAAATGTTACTACAATCTGTTATTTTATTGATTAAATTTAATTTCATTATAATAGATAGGATATTGCTTGTAAAGCTATAGATGAAAGCATGATATAGGTTTATAGAATTTATATAAATACAAATATATACACTAAATAAAATAATGAGAAATAAGTAGAACAAAGTGGTTAAGATTTAGGAAAAATTAAAAATGCAATAAAACATTTTACCAATATGCTGACTAATTGACCGAGATTATATATTATACGGATAATATTCAAAATACTAGAGCATTGGTGAACATAATAGACAGAAATATGATAGATACAAACATTAACTATGTACTTACAAACTTTATAACAATAGCGTAAGTAATCGGAAAATAAAAATACCAATATGATAAGAGATGTGGCACTATACAGTAAACGCACATAGGTTATATATTATATTGTATAGACATATATGGATATTATTCTAGTTATACTGCTGATGTCAGGAATTGTGTTGCTGATATTATTGAATGAGTAAATTATATATGTTAATATTTTCGTATAGTATCAAAGTTTGATTAGAGGTAATATTTATGAAAAAGATAATAATACTTTTAACATCACTATTTGTAGTAATATTTTCAGCATGCTCAGCAGAGCAAACATACAAAAATACAACACTGGATATTTTTGAACATGCAAAAGATAAGATGTATGTAGTAGCTTATCTTGGGTTTGAGCAAGAAATGGCTACACACAGACTAAAAACATATAACGAGGTATTTCTTAATGAGGAAGAAATACCTATTTACGAAATTTCACAGGGAGAATATTATCTTATTATCCCAAAAGAAAATGTAAGAAATACAAAGATTTATAAAAACGATATATTTGGTCAAAACAAGGATTTAATGTTTGAATTTGATGGAAATTCACCTTTTGTTGTGTGTGGCAATTATAGCGAAGTATTCAGCGAAATATTTATCGAAATAACAACAGATACAGAAACTATGAAATTTGAACCTGCAATATCTCTCAAAGACGGCTCTGTTATGGCAGGTGAAAGAGGATTTGGTATAGACAACATAAACAAACTTATATATACCAAAGAAGAAATAACCATGATAGATGATATTCTGAGTAGATATGTTGAACATGGAGTAAGGTTTGAAAATGAACTTTTATGGTTTGACTATTATTCACCAATTACGAAAGAAAAAATAGGCTATATGTGTATTTTAAGAGGGACAACTACAAAGAATATGGGTATATATTTGTCCGATACATATTCGGCGTATGTTGACTATGTTGGAAGCCAAGACAGAGTGATTGTGAATACAAGATCTAATATGAACAGCAAATTTGATTATTGCTTTTTACCGAAAATTGATGTTGAAAAATACGGTAAAACCAATGCTAGTTTCCATTTTGACACATCTGGTGTAGGCACACTATTGTTCTTTGCTCCTGACGGAATTTTGCAGTTTACATCAACTGATAACGGAGCCAACTGGAAGCAAACAAAAAAATATAAAATAAAAAACCTGTTTAATGAAGAAGAGCAGATTGTGCCTTTTGATTTGGTAACCTTCGACGACACAAAGTATATCTCAGGAAATTTTGGCAGTAATATTATGCTTAAAAAGAGCATTTCGGACAAAAAATTCACCGACGTAACGGTTTTGGATAAAACTGGTTATGTTGATAAAATAATCTATTTTGATAGTAATATAGGTATTGTAAGCGTAAATAATACCGAGAATGATTACACAAATTACTACATAACAACCGATGATGGTATAAGCTGGAGAGTATGGGAAACTGTATAAAGCAATTAATCATAAGGTATTTAGAATATTAAATTGATAAATTGTAATTAAATAGTATAAATAATAAAGGAATAGCCAAATAATATACAGGCTATTCCTAATTTTTATATAACCAGCTATCTATGATGGAGATTTGATATAAATATTTAAAACACTAGTTAAAAAAGTTTGTTGTATAAACTAAATTCGCAATACTTGGTTCAAAACATATATAATTTTAATTCTAATAATGATAACATCTCAATGTCAGTACATTACAATTCTATAATATCATTGCAAGTCTTGATTTAGACTTTCAAGGTAGTTATTCAGCGGATTACCTAACTGTTTCTCACTTATGAGAAAATATTTTTTAAAATTAGGTTTATAATCTAAAGACTATATAGTTTATAGAATTGCTGTTATAAGTCAGTATCATTTATTTATTGGCTTTTTTAGATAAATTTTCATAGTATGCATTCAGCTTATTATCGCAGATTTTTTCAATTTCTGATTTTTCCTCTTTGCTTAAATGCTTCCACACCGATTCATCGACCTGGATAATTCCCAATGTTTTAGTATGGCGTATTATTTGCATATCTTCAAAACGCTTGAAAGGGTTAGACAGGATATTTCGTGTGGCATCCTTATCAGTATATCCACCTTTGGCGAAAATGCTGTTAGATTTCTCTACAATAAGACCTATAGACCGTCTATTTTCATAAAATGAACGGAAATAAGTTACAATATCATCCAATTTTACACAACCTTTGTTGTCGGCATATAGTAAAATAGCTTTGATAAGCACAGGCTTATAGGAATAGCTCATATCCATTTGACGTATCATTTCCATAAACATATCCTTGCGATTGCTGTCGTCTATAATGCGCCAATCATACTGTTTCGCATATTTATGAAGTGTATCTTCCTTGAAATATTTGAATGTACGATGTTCACTCATTGGAACTACCAAATCTGGAACCAATTTGCCCTCCCTTACATATCGTTCAATAGTTTCTGTCTGAACATCAACACGGCGAACAAACTCCATTTGAGAAATCATACCTATGGCTTCTTCCTGCCAGTTGAAAATATCTACCACCTCGTAATCAGTAACATCAACAGGCCAGTCAATTAAGGCATCCGGTTTTTCTCCTTTTAAGTATAGATTCTCCTCGGCTGCTCTTTTTGCGTTTGGTGATATAGCCAGTTTTCCAGGGTGATATTCTTTCAATTTGAATAGACGGTGCAATGAATATGGGGCATTGTATTGGCTTGCGTTATCCACAAAATCAAACACCATCAAACTTTCTTTTCCCTCGTATAAGCGCATCCCACGTCCAAGTTGCTGAGTATACAGAACTTTGGACATGGTTGGGCGAGCCATGAATAGAACTTCAATTTCAGGACAGTCCCATCCTTCGTTCAGTAAATCACAAGCACAGAGAATTTGAATTTCTCGGTTTACAAATCTATCTTGAAATTCTTTGCGATCGGATTGTTTCATAGCGCCAGACACTGCTACAGCAGAGATACCTTGTTCACAAAACATAGCTGCAATTTGTTCTGCGTGTTTGACGGAAGCACAAAATATTACTGTGCGCTTATTTTTAACATACTGCATCCATGTTTGTACAATTAAACGATTGCGTTCTGGTACATAGATTCTACTCTCCAAATCACGGATGTTGTACTGAACACCACAAAACCGTACTTTGGTTAGATCAATATTTGTGTGGATTCGAATACATCGCACAGGTACGAGTTCTCCAATTTCCACAGCAGTCTGAATGTCGATTTTGTGGGCTGTGTTTTTGAAAATATCCAGTATACTTTTATCATCTGCACGTTCCGGAGTAGCAGTTAATCCAAGTGTAAACGATGGATTAAAAAATGATAAAACCTTTTGGTATGTATCAGCGGCAGCGTGATGTGCTTCGTCCACAATCAGATAATCAAAATCTATGTCTCTAAAACTGTCTAAATGCAAGGCGACGCTCTGTACACTGCCACAAACTACATGGGAATCGGACTGCTTTATATCTTCCACATATCGACCCACAGTAACGGTTGGCCACAATTTTTGGAAAGACTTTGCCGCCTGGTTAACTAGCTCCTGAGTATGTGCTAAAAATAACACTCTACCACCACATCGCTTGGCGTCCATCACTGCAGTAACTGTCTTTCCGGTTCCAGTTGCATGATATAAAATGGCAATAGATTCATGGTTGGTACGCATTTCACTTAAAGCATTAAGTGCGGCTACTTGATGCTGTTTTAGCTTCAAATTAGAACCGTCTAATATCTTGCCACGCTGTTTGGGTAGATAATCATCAATTTCTTGAAAGTGTGGATGGGTACCTAGAAAAATACGAAGCTAATCCTTGACTCTTTCTGGTTCTTTTTGTAGTTGTCGCACTGCCCAGCGGTAAACATCCCAACCAAGATGAACCATGCTGTTTTGTTTGAGTAAATCATCATAGAACTTGCCAGAGGATACTAACTGCTTATTGTGACTGGCTTCATCGTCAATCTCAATAACAACTTTTCGACCTCCAGCATCTACCATAAAATCAGCGTAACGACTTCCCTGGTAAATATCATAAAAATGATATTGTGGGTATAGATAGTCTGCTTTTTCGGCACCGAAAGTGTCTACAAATAGATTGGCAAATATATTTTCTGATGTAGTGCAAGATTCGTATCGTGTATTTTCCATAGACTTACCTCACTTATCATTTACTTCTTTAAGCAGAAGCTTTTTGCTGAATCCACCGTGTTTAGAATTTTTTTCAATACGAACCTGTTCCAATTGCTCCAAACTCCATCCTCGAGCTTTTACTATTGATTGTATTACCTCTAATAAATCAGCTAGCTCTTCCAATGATTTGCTTTCTTGATATTCAAATAATTCCTCATTAAGCTTTGCATCTAGCATTTGTATGTACATTTCATCAGAAAGAACTTCTGTTATACAAGATTTTCCATCTGCCTCTATGATTTTAGGGATGCGATCACGCACCAGTTTTTGGTAATGTTTTACGCCCATACATATAGCCTTTCTTAAAAAAGTTTAAATAGTTGGATTATAGTTTAAGTTAAATATATAATTAATCATATTATATAGTGCTTTTTGCAAAATAACAACGAAGAAAACTCACCAAGTAGATTTAACTTTGTTGTAGTCAAACATTTTGGCAATATTTGTTTATAATTATATCAATTTATATACATTAGCAATTCTTTATTATTTGAGAAATAGAACAATATAAAACTATGAAAAGTAAAAAAATACAATTATATAATCAATATTAAAACTCAGTGTACATATATGTTATTTAGATTATAGTCAATAATCTGAGCATGAAAATACGAATTTTAGTATAGAGAAAGTTTGTATTAAAACTGATAGCAAAATATATATAATTATTGGAGTTATATTGAAATTTACTATTACTGTGTGAGATAACACCGCTAGGGTAGCTTTGATTAAGGCAAGCGTTTTTAATGTCAAATAAAATAATATGTTTATCTATTTCTTAGCATAAAAACCAATAATTTTTCTGGTATAAACATCTACTACGCTTGATAAATAAGTCCAACCATTTTTAATGGTATAGATATACATAATATAAGATAACCATATTTGATTAGATTTATTGGCTGTGAATTTTTGTTCTGCAAGATTTTAATGAGAAATAGTAGAGTTAAGTTTTTGTTTGTGGTGTTTATGCTTTTTTATTGCAATAGAATGTATATTAAGTTGTTTAATTGATATTGATACATGATTAACACTTATTTTACGTAAACCTTTCGCCTAATATTATCAATAGTTAGTACTACTGTGTATTTTCAATACTTTTAATAAAATTTTTATACTATGATGATTAGATAATTTTTTTAATAACAGCTCCTTTTTAGTTTATTACTTTTTTAGATAGATACTGTTTTAGAATGTTATTTTATTTCTCCAAAAGAGCAAGTTTTTGTTGGAGATTTTTTAAATTTCAGCAACAGTTAAAGTTTTTCAATTTTAAACTTTAATCTCTGGTATTTGGCTCAAGTTAAGTAATGTTATTTTCAAACGAAGAATCGGAAACAGAGCAGACTATACAAACAGATGTGACTGAAATTGATGGGAATATCAAAAAAATAGATGAAATTATAGAAAGAATATTACACGACGATTTAAAAGTATTGGCTGAAATATTAATGTGAAAAGATGTGCTTGTAGATTATACGGTTAAAGTGAATACTTATTTCCAGAATCTATTGGAAGTTGCAACAAAGGATGATATTAAAAACAATTTTAAAATAATATTTTTGGGATATTAATAAAATAGAAATATATTATGAAACAATAATTGTTGTAGTTCCAGATAACAAATGAGGCATTGTAGAAATTGAAACTCAAGAGGAAAGAACAAGGTTAATATTACTATTGAAAGCTTAACGGTATGTGTAATCTTATCAAATTACAGTTTTAATTAAAATCAAAAGAATCACATAGATCTCTTAAAAGAGGAAATGGTGATTTATAATATATAGTATTGACAGAAGAAATGTAAATTAAAACCGCATTAAAAAGAGTATAATCTTTTAATGCAGTTGTTTTTTATCTATTTGTCTTTTGTAACTTTCTTTTGCATTGTATATTTGAAACATTGAGCAACCAGTTCATTTGCAGAAATATTATTTTGGCGGGCATATGGCTGTAATTCTTCCAATAATTCTTTTTGAAGCAGTGAATTGTCAAACTAAGAGCAACAATTAGCAAGCTTAGAATTTCATAATTCTTGGACAGACAGAAAATTTAAAACTTTACAAGGACTAGTGTTAATTAATGCCAGGTTATTTTTAATGTTATAGTACTGACTTTTGAAAGATTTATACATTTAGAATAAAACTTTATGAGTAATACGTTTGAGTTTTTATTTGTTCATTTTCCAAGCACAATAAGAAATGTCAAAATAAATATAACAGTTAAATTGTTGTTCATTATTATGTCAGTTTACTAATTATGTATATACGTCAGATGTAATGGTGTTAAGCAGTTAATGAGAAAAAAGCATAAAGAGTTTTAACTATAGTATTTTACGTTGTTTCAGCATTGCGGTCAGACATTTTAACTGCTATGTAAAATCTTGTATTACATTTTGACAATGTGGCAAAACCTACTTTGATTTTACTCTTCTAGCTAACTACTGTTTCAGCTTGCTGGTGCTAGGATTCCAGTCTGATCTAAACAGATTTATCAAAATTTATTATAGACTTGCCTTTACTAAATTTACCACGTGCTTCCTTGTTGCTGAGATTCTTTTCCTTGAGACCGAAGACTTTTAAATTACCGTTTAATAAACATTTTCACAATAATCAGTTGAAAATGATTAGTTGACTTGAACATAACTCACATAGTGTATTAGAATTCTGTTCTGGATATCAAGTATCTTTCATTTTTCTTCAAGATATTTGATTACTTGCTGTGAATGAAACATTCCGCGATGACGGCAAGATCAACGTAGCATATACTTCTTTTGTGTTGTATATGTGTAATATGTTGTAATGACATACATATGTATGCAATTTCTTCTTATTTCATGATAAACAGTACTGTAGCTGAGCACAATGAGTCAGCAATTTTTCGATCAACTAATCCATTCACACAATATTTTCGTATACAACTGCGTTCTTATACGGTAAGATGCGAATATAGTTCATATAGATTTCATTTTTTAGTGGTGTGCTGTGATGACTTTATTCTACTATAAATTTATATGAATTTTTTTAAAACTGTTGCACTTGATAGTGTGATTCACCGCATATTATACGAGTGGTTACTAGTATGAGTAGGCATTTGTATATTTAATCAATACTAAGAAACATATAACTAATATGTTCGAAAAATAGACAACATATTTGTTTAAAATGCTAAATACCATCATAATTATTGAAGGGATCAGAAATAAACACTATAATATAAAGTGAATAAGTTTATTTAATGTTATTTATTGTTAAATAGTCACATATAATAACTATTTGTCAATTATTAGAAAGGAAATGTTTATGAAAATAAGTTACAACAAGCTTCAAAAATTGATGATAGATAACAAAATGAAAAGAGCTGATTTGTTAAGAGCTGCCGAGATAAGTTCTAATACAATGACTAAACTTAATAAGGATGAACCAGTTTCATTAGAAGTACTTATGAAAATGTGCAAGGTGTTTCATTGCGATATTGGTGATATATGTGAAGTTATTTTAGATGATTAAAGGTGATATAGAATGATAGATGATAAATATAGTGCAGGATTGGTTTCACAATCGTTTTGGTTTGTGGAGTTTAAAAAAGTTATAAAACTAATAAGTGATGGAAAAACAGACGAAGAAATTAAAAAGTTATGTATAGATGAAAATCTATTTGGGGCTGCAAAAGAATATCGTGCAAGAAGAATGTATGGATACATATGGAAAAGAGTCAAAAAACTAGATGATAGTTTATTACAATTATTTTTGACATCAGACTTGCAAACACAAAAACTGATAAATTTAATTGCGATATTACGTGGAGATAGGTTATTTTTTGAATTTATTTTTGAAGTGTACAGAGAAAAAAAAATCTTAGGAATACCTGCCATAGAAGACAAAGATGCAAATATTTTTTTCAATAACAAGGAAATACAAACAGATGATGTAGCTAAGTTAACAGATGCTACTAGAAAAAGATTACGTTCTGCATATTTCAATTTTATGGTAGATGCAAATTTGTTAAGTATTAATGGGAAAGAAAAAACAATAACACCGCCTATTATGGATATAGCGTTAGAACGCTATCTTGAAGCTGTAGGCGAAAGTGCGATTGTAAAAGCAATTACGGGGGTGAATTAAGAGATGACACTTGATCAACGACTTGATAAGGCTGAAGAAATTATCAAAAAGCCAAGCTTTAGAGAAAATAAAGGATTAGGAAATGAAGTGGGATATTATATTTTTGATTATCCAGCCGAAAAAGAACTGTATGTTAGAGAACGAATTGATTATATGAAAAAGAAAAATAATTCATCAATGGATGATTATAAAATCGTAGAATTTGATTTATATTATATTACGATTGATATTCTAAAGAAAAAAGGGTTCCTTGAAAAGTGTTACGACTTTGAAAAGAAGAAAGGTTTTGAACGTGTTTCTAAATCTATAAGCAATATGCTTAAAATTACATCGGCAGATGGTTTAATAATAAAGCACATTCAAGAAAATACTCCAGAAAAAGCAATCGTTTTTATTACTGGAATAGGAAAATGTTATCCAATTCTTAGGTCACATACGGTTTTAAATAATTTACATCAGGTAATCGATAATGTTCCTGTAGTGCTTTTTTATCCAGGTGTATACGATGGACAAGAATTAGTATTATTCAGTGAAATTAAAGATGACAACTATTACCGAGCATTTAAATTAGTTGATTAAAGGAGAAAAATAATATGATCATTAAAAACATGTTTAATAAGCCTATTGATAGAGATATTAAAGGCGTAATTAAGGTGGGTCAAGATGATAGTGCAAGTGTCCAACAGGAATTAGAAGAATACGTTGTTACAAGAGAATTACAGAAGCATTTTGCTGATTTTTTTGAAAGCTATAAAAAAGGAATTAACGGAAATACTGACAAAATGGGTGTTTGGATTTCCGGTTTCTTTGGAAGTGGTAAATCTCACTTCTTAAAAATTTTATCTTACCTTTTAGAAAATAAAGATGTTAATGGCAAAAAAGCTATTGATTATTTTATCGAAGACAATAAGATTGCAGATCCAATGGTCTTAGCAGATATGAAATTAGCTACATCTGTGCCTGCTGATGTTGTTCTTTTTAACATTGATTCAAAAAGTGAAGTCAATGGAAAGCAATCTAAAGTTGCTATTGTTTCTGTTTTGCAAAATGTATTTAATGAAATGTTAGGTTTTAGTGGCTCTAATCCATTCCTTGCAGATTTAGAGAGAAAACTAAGTGAAGAAGGAAAATTTGATTTATTCAAAGAGAGATTTGAAGAAAGTTTTGGCTCTGAATGGGAAGAATCTCGCAGTGATTTTGACTTCATTCAAGACGATGTAGTAGAAGTTCTTGCTGATATTGACTTTATGAGCGAAGAAGCAGGAAGAAACTGGTGTGAAAAAGCAACTGGTGAATACAAATATAAAGTAGAAGACTTTGCACAGCTAGTTAAAAAGTATATTACTAGTAAAGGAAATAATCATCACGTTGTATTTTTGATTGATGAAATTGGTCAGTATATTGGTGATGATTCTAAATTAATGTTAAATCTTCAAACTGTGACTGAAGATTTAGGAACAGCTTGTCAGGGTAAAGCCTGGGTTATCGTAACGAGCCAACAAGACATTGATTCTATTACTAAAACAAAAGGAAACGACTTTTCTAAAATTCAAGGACGTTTTGACACTAGACTCTCTCTTTCTTCTGCAAACGTTGATGAAGTTATTAAAAAGAGAATTCTTGAAAAAAGTGATAGTGCTAAACAAACACTTTCTTTACTTTATGATGATAAGTCAACTATAATTAAAAATTTGATTTTATTTAATGATGGTATTGAAAAAAAATTATATTCAGGAAAAGAAAACTTTTCGGATATTTATCCTTTTATACCATATCAATTTAATCTTTTAGCAAGTGTACTTACATCTATTCGTACACACGGTGCATCAGGCAAGCACCTTGCTGAAGGTGAACGTTCAATGCTTGCTCTTTTTAAAGAGTCAGCAGTTAAAGTTATGGATAAAGAGCCCGGAGAAATTGTTCCGTTTAATATGTTCTATGATGCACTTGAACAATTTTTGGATCATTCTCATAAAGGAGTAATTTCTCGTGCGTTAGATAATGATTACCTCAACCCTAATCACGATAAAGAATGTTTTGATGTTAATGTCCTTAAAGCATTATTTATGATTAAATATGTAAAAGAAATAAAAGCTAATGTAGAAAACATTACTAGTCTTATGGTTACAAATATAAATGATGACCGTATGAGTTTAACACAAAAGGTTGAGGATTCCTTAAAACGATTAGTTCGTCAAACACTTGTACAAAAGAATGGTGAAATTTATGTTTTTCTTACAGATGAAGAACAAGAGATAAATAGAGCTATCGAATCACAGAATGTTGATTCTGGAGAAGTTATTGCCAAAGTTTCGGAAATGATTTTCGATGGATTATATGATGAAAAGAAATATCGTTACCCTTCTTTTAACGGTAGATACGCATTTGCGTTTAACCAAGTTGTTGATGAAAAGCCATATAAAGCTAATCAAAATAATGATATTACATTAAAGATTCTAACACCTAATAGTGACGAAAGATCTGATGACATAACAATGAGAATTGTTTCAGATCAGTATAACTGTGTATTGATTGTTATGCCAGAAGACAGAACTTTTTTAGATGAAATAAGATCTGCTTTACAGATAGAAAAATTTATTCGTTACGATGCTACAAACGCAGTAACTAAGTTCGAACAAATTAAAGAAGCTAAGAAAGTCGAAATGCGTGAAAGAAACGCAACTGCAAGATTATTCTTAGAAGAAAGTTTAAAAAATGCAGAAATTTATGTTAATGGAGATAAAATCCAGTCAACATCTAAGGATATACATACAAAAATAAATGATGCACTTGGCAAATTGGTGGCTAACGTTTATCATAAACTCTCTTATATTGATACTGCTATGAGTGAAAGCGACATTCGTTCAATGTTTAAAGATCCTACTCAACAATTAGCATTATCTAGCACAAGTACTAAGAAAAACGAACTTGCATTAAAGGATGTCAATGACTACATTTCACTTAACACACAAAGACATATGAAGACATCTATGAAATCATTGATAGAGCGTTTTATTAAAGCACCTTACGGTTTTGTTGAAGCTGATGTTCAGTGGCTTGTTGCAAAACTCTTTAAGGATGGCGAGATTGCACTGTTCGTTCATAACGAAGCTGTTACTCTTATTTCTAAATCTGAGGAAGAAATCATTCGCTTTCTCACCCGAAAAGAGTACCAGGACAAACTGATGACGGACAAGAAAGTCAAAGCAAATGAACGCCAGAAGAAAGCAGTCCGTGAAGTAATGAAGGAACTATTTGGCATTACTCCGTCCAGTGATGATGACGATGCCATTATGAAGAGCTTCCTCGGTTATGCTGATAGACTTAAGGTTGAACTTGAAAAGCTGGAAATTCACTATAAGAATCAGCCTGCCTATCCCGGAAAGAGATTTATCGGTACAGGCAAGAAGCTGATGACGGATGTTCTCCAGATGAAGTATTCTGCCGAGTTCTTTGCTGGTATTGATAAAAGCAAGGATGAATATCTCGACTTTGCAGAAGACTATGAGCCTGTAAAGAAATTCTTTGAGGGCGAACAGAAAGGCATCTTTGATAAAGCTCTGCGTTTGATGGGTATTTACGATGACAGTAAGACTTTCATTGTAAATAAAGATATTGAGTCCATTGTAGCCAGCATTAAGAGCATCCTTAAAAAGGCTGATCCTTACGGTGAAATCTTTAAGCTGCCTGACTTGTTAGAAAACTTTATCAAATCCTATGGCGGATTGCTCTCTGAGATGCAGAAGCCTGTTGATGCAGCGATTGATGTGGCAAGAAAGCGTGTCTTTGACGAGCTTGATGGCAAGAAATGCCACGATAAGCTGGTTGATAAATATGTAGAAGCTTTTAGAGAAATCCGTGACAAGACTTCTCATTGCAATAATGTAGCAACACTCCAGACGATTACTGTTGAGGTAGATGCACTTAAGGTGCGTTGCCTGAATGAAATTGCTACTGAAGAAGCAAAGCTGACACCGGCTCCGGTAGAGCCTGACCACGAGGATGATAACTCTGGCAGTGAACCGGTACCTGTTGCTCCGGTTAAGAAGACAAAAACAGTTAGCATTAAGACCATCAACAATTCTACCACTTGGCAGATTGAAACTCAGGATGATGTAAAACACTATGTAGCTGAGTTGGAAAAGAAACTGATGGCATCGCTTGAAGACGACACTGTACTCAACATTGAGTTCTAATCAGGAGGATCAATGATGAATAAGACTAAAATTAAAAACTTTGCAATAGGAGCAAGAGAAAAGCTCATTGCAGATATAACATACAAAGCAGGAATGCTTGGCATTACAGACAGTGGAATTGCGCAAGAACTTCCGCAGTCTACTGCTGACCTCAAATTCTTTGATATTGGAACAAAAGAATATGCTGAGGTTCAGGGGAAAGAAATTAAGCAGCGTGATGCTCTTGTAAAAGCAATTCATGAAAAGGAAAAAGATTGCGGTAAATACAAGGAAGCTTTTGAATTTGTCGTGGAAGAAGTTGCCTACACTTGGTTCAACCGTTTGGTTGCTATCCGTTTTATGGAGGTCAACAACTATCTTCCTTCCGGTATCCGTGTACTCTCTTCTGAAAACAAAGCCAAGGTGGAGCCTGACTTTGTAACCTCTCCGTTTGATACAGATCTGGAGTTTACACCTTTTGAGCAGGATCATATTATCGAGCTTAAGGATAAAAATAAGCTGGATGAACTGTTCCGTATGCTTTTTATTAAGCAGTGCAATAAGCTCCACGAGATTTTACCTGAGCTTTTTGAAAAAACTGACGACTATACGGAACTTCTTCTTACTATCTCCTTCACAGATAAAGATGGTCTTGTATATCGTTTGACACACGATGTAGATGAAGATGATTTCAATGTGGAAAAAGAAGGCCAGATTGAAATTATCGGCTGGATGTATCAGTTCTATAATTCCGTTCCAAAGGATACCGTTTTTGCTAACTTGAAGAAAAATAAGAAAATACGCAAGGAGGATATTCCTGCCGCAACACAGTTGTTCACCCCTGATTGGATTGTTCGCTATATGGTTGAAAACAGCCTTGGTCGTCTTTGGGTGGAGGGACATCCGAATAAAGAACTGAAAAGCAACTGGAAGTATTATTTGGAGGAAGCTCAGCAGGAAGAATCTGTTGAGAAGCAACTTGAAGAAATTCGCAAGAATTATTCAACCATCTCTCCGGAAGACATCAAATTGATTGACCCTTGTATGGGTAGTGGACATATTCTTGTGTATGCCTTTGATGTTTTAATGCAGATATATGATTCAATGGGATACACTGCCCGTGATGCAGTCCGCAACATCGTTGAGAACAATATCTATGGTTTAGATATTGATAAGCGTGCGGCGCAGCTTTCTTATTTTGCTATGATGATGAAAGCTCGACAGTATGATCGCAGATTCCTTGGTCGAAATATTCAACCTAATGTATACGCAATTCGTGAAAGCAATGGATTGGATCAGCATGCGGTTGATTACTTCTGCAATGGTGATAGCACGCTTATTAAAGCCATTAAGAGTATTCTGTCTGAAATGCACGATGCTAAAGAATATGGCTCTATTATTGATGTGACTCCTGTCGATTTTAATGCACTATATGCACGATTCAAAGAAATTGAAGATGATATTAGTATGAGCCGTGAAGTTGTCTTGGATGAACTATTACCTTTAGTACAAGTTGCAGAAGTAATGGCTCAAAAATATGATGTCGTATGCACGAATCCTCCATATATGGGCAAAAAAAGTTTGAATGGGAAATTAAGTGATTTTCTTGATAAAAACTATACTGATGAGAAATCCGAACTATATTCAGCGTTTATTATGAAATGTGTGAATTTTACAAAACACAGAGGCTTCACCTCGATGATAACAATTCATACTTGGATGTTTATTGCTTCTTTTAAAAAATTACGTTCCAAGGTATTAAATGAAACAACAATAACATCAATGGTTCATACTGGTGCTGCTACATTTGAAGAACTTAATTCATTTAATGTATTGGCAACTTCTTTTTCATTGAGAAAAGCACACTTAAAGAACTATAAAGGAAGTTATTTGAGACTGGCTGATTTTTATAGTACAGAAGAAAAACTCAGAAATTTTAGAAATAGTGAACAGGTATTTAATGTAGATCAGACCGAGTTTTATCAAATACCAGGAAACCCGTTTGTATATTGGATTTCTAATGAAGCGTTAAATAATTTCAATATTTCAAATCCTTTAAGAAAATATGCCGAACCTAAACAGGGTATGGCAACTGCTGATAATAATCGTTTTGTTAGATTTTGGACAGAAATTTCGAAAGAAAAAGCCTCAATGTTTAACAATGGAAAGGAAAAGGGGTTAAAATGGTTTCCATACAACAAAGGTGGAAATTTCCGAAAATGGTATGGAATGAACGAATATATTGTAAATTGGGAAAACGATGGTTATGAACTAAGAAACTACAAGAGTGCAGTCTTAAGGAATCCAAGTTTTTATTTTAAACCAGGAATTACTTGGTCTTTATTTGGATTCGAAAACTTTGGCGTTAGATATAAAACAAACGGATTTCTTTTTGATGTTTCTGGTTCGTCTATGTTTCCATCAGATGACTTAATGTACTATATTTTGGCCTTTCTTTGTAGTAAGGTTGCTTTTATGTATTTGTCTATACTTGCACCAACTGTTAATTTTCAGGTTGGAAATATCGGGGATTTACCCTTGATTGTGGATAAAGATATCAAGGAGGAAATTGATGACCTCTCAAAAGAATGTATAAAGTTGGCAAAGGCTGATTGGGACGATTTTGAAGAATCTTGGGATTTTGAAAAACATCCATTACTTCGCTATAATTCAACAAAAATAGAAGAATCTTTCAACCAGTGGGCATACGACTCCTCGGAAAGATATTCTACATTAAAGAAGAATGAAGAAAGAATAAATACTTTATTCATTAAAACCTATAATCTTAAAAATGATGTAACTCCGGAAGTCGTAGCTCGTGATATAGCAATGCGTCTTGCCGACAAAACAAGAGATATCCAATCCCTCATTTCTTATGCTGTGGGCTGTATGCTGGGACGATATTCATTGGATGTGGATGGACTTGCTTACGCCGGCAGCGAATGGGATGACAGCAAATATACAACCTTTATTCCTGATGCGGATAACTGCATCCCGCTGACTGACGAAGAATACTTTGAGGATGACATTGTAGGCCGCTTTGTGAAGTTTATTGAAGTGGTTTACGGTAAGGATACCTTGGAAGAAAACCTTAACTTTGTTGCTGATGCACTTGGAAACAAGGGGAAAACCAGCAGAGAGGTTATTCGCAACTACTTCCTTAATGACTTTATCAAGGATCACATTAAGAAGTATCAGAAACGCCCGATTTACTGGCTCTTTGACAGTGGTAAGCAGAATGGCTTTAAGGCTCTTGTTTATATGCACCGTTGGAATGAGGACACTGTTGGTCACCTGCGTGTAGAATATCTCCACAAGATGCAGCGTGTGTATGAAAAAGAAATTGAGCGTATGCAGGACATCATTGATAACAGTAATGACAACAAAGAGATTTCCGCAGCAAACAAGCGTAAAGAAAAGCTTCAAAAACAGCTCAAGGAAACGAAAGATTACGATGCCAAGATTGCTCATATTGCCTTGTCCCGTATCGACATTGATCTCGATGACGGCGTTAAGGTCAACTATGATAAGGTTCAGACCGTAGACGGAAAGAATATGCAGATTTTGGCTAAGATTTGAGGTGAGATAAATGGCAGTAAACAAGCTAAAAGTTATGCTCAGCTTTATGCGAGAACTAAATGATGGCAATATACCTACAGCCGAAGACTATAATATAGAAAAATGGGAGTATTTCGATATAATTGAAGCTTGCCAAGACGAAGGGCTTATTAAAGGCGCACAATTTATAGAGAGTGGAAATAGCAGTCATTTTATAAACTGCTTTTTAGATGGTACGAAATTAACAGTAAAAGGAATGGAATACCTGAATAATAATTCAACATTGATGAAAACTTATAAAGGGTTGAAAGAATTAAGGGACTGGCTTCCTTTTTAACAGGAGAAATTTTATGGCAGAACTTAACTTAAAACAGATTACCGACAAGCTCAATGCTGAGTTTGTCGGTGATGTGAGAAAATTAGTGTTCTGGTACGATGCCAATGCAGAGTTTCAAGAAGATATAAATACGATTGAACTTGAAAATGCAAAAGTACTATATTTAGAACCGGACAATCAATTTTATATAAAATATTTTTTAGAATGCGAAGATAAAACAACAAATTATTTGATTTATGCTCCGTTTCCAAAACCAAACATTAGAGAAAATCATCTATTTGACACAATTCAGTATTCAAAAGAATTTTTTGCAGATAGAGCTTCTCTATTAACTGTTGACTTGGGAATAGATGAGAGATATAAACCAGTAATTCAACATTACATTAAATTCTTCGCAAACAAAGATAGAATACAAAAATTCTATGATTTAGAAATTGATAATTTCACAAGAAGTAGTATAGAAGTAGCTTTGATGAGTGTTTTATGCAAGAGTAAAACTTGCTCTTTTGAAGAGGTACTTCGTGTAATTATAACTGACGATGATTTTGTAGATAATAAATATCTTCAGGAGTTTGAAAAATATGATCTGCTTGAGGCCTTTTGGCAACAAGCAGACAATAACTTTGGATACAATGACGCAAAACCAACTTTAGAAAAACTTGTTATTACTATGTTTGTAACATATATTGCGAAAGCAATTCGTACAGATGTACCACAAGCTTGGAAACCGTTTGTGTCTTATAAGTCTGGAAATATTATTGCTTTCATAGACAATCTTATGAATAGTTATATTTACGGCGAGAGATATGATGAGATTGCTGATAAAGTATTTAATGCTATCAACGGTGATAAGTATTTTGCAAAAATGGAAATCAATGATATAGTCGATTGCAACATATTCTCAGGAATTGATAAGCTACTCATTAAATGGATGATAGAACGCTTAGAGCAAGAAGATATTGGTGCTAAGTTAAATAATAAGTCTATTGATGAATTGTGTTTACAACAACGTAAAAAGCATTATGGCAAGAGATTTAAAAATGAATACTTTGTAATTGAAAATGCATTTGCAATTATATCAAGTGGTAAGTATCACCCTATCAGTGGTATAAACAATGTGCTTAAATTCTACTTAAATGAAGGATTTAAGATTGATAGAAGATACAGATATTTCTATTATCATTTAGATTCTATCGAAGATACAACGGCTTTTGAAAAAGTTAGAGAACTAGTTGAAAACATTTATACTAATGACTATTTGAACAAAATTACAGTTAACTGGAACACAGAATTCACCAGTGCAGGTGGAGATACTGGATTGCGTTATCAGAAAAACTTCTTTGCTAATCATATAAATAATGCTAAAGAAAGAACAGTTGTTATTATTTCGGATGCGTTAAGATATGAAGTTGCTCATACATTATATGAAAAATTACAAGCCGATGAAAAATGTATATCATCACTTAATGCTATGCAAGGTGTACTTCCATCGTATACCCCATTAGGTATGGCTTCTTTACTTCCTCATAAAGAACTTTCATATACAGATGAGTATGAAGTGTTGATTGATGCAAAGCCTTGTGCTACAACTGAACAGCGTTCTAGAATCTTAAAGAATTACAAGGTGAATAGTAATTGCATTCAATTTGACACAATGAAAAATATGAAACGTGATGAATTACGAGAAATATTTACTGGACAAGATGTAGTTTATGTTTATCATAATCAAGTTGATGCTAGAGGTGATGCATCAAATACTGAAAACGAAGTATTTACAGCTTGCGAAGAAGCGATAGAAGAAATCCATACATTTATGCGTAGAGTATCTTCTTTAGCTAATACACACCATTTCTTTGTTACAGCTGATCACGGATTTATCTACAAAAGAGATAAGATAGAAGCTAACGATAAAATATCTTTTAAAGCTAAATCAGCTAGTACAGGTCAAAGATATGTTATTAGTCCGGATGCAATTAATGAAGATGGAGTTAATTCTATTTCACTTGGACGTGTCTTAGGAAATAAGGATGACAGATATGTTTCGTACCCTATTGCTTCAGATATATTTAAAGTTGGTGGTGCTGGACAAAACTTTGTTCACGGTGGTTGCTCACCTCAAGAATTACTTGTTCCTCTTTTAGAAGTTAAAGTAGAACGTGGTAAGAAAGAAACAACTTCTGCACAAATTGCATTAGTAAGTCTAACAAATAAAATAACTAACTTAATTACTACATTAGATTTTGTACAAACTGAGCCAGTAAGTGATGTTGTAAAAGAAACGAATTACAGAGTTTACTTTATTTCTGATGATAATGAAAAGATTTCAAATGAGAACATTATTGTTGCAGATAAAAAAGATACTGACACAGCTAAAAGAATGTTCAGACTTCGCTTTAGCTTAAAAAATAAGAAATATGATAAATCACAAAAGTATTATTTAGTAGCATTCGACGATAAAAATGATATTGAAATTTTTAGGCACGAAATTGTTATGGATATTGCTTTTGCAGATGACTTTGGTTTCTTCGGATAATTTTAGGAGGTTTTTGTTTTGGATGAATTTATGATAGATTCAAGTTTGTATATTGATCAAAATGAAGAAATAAATAGGAAGTTGAGAACAAACTTTGATGGAAAAATCGTTCGTAAGGACTTAACAAAGTCAATTAAAGAAGGAGCAAACGTCCCTGTATACGTTCTTGAATTCTTGTTAGGACAATATTGTAGTTCAGATGATCCTTCTATCATTGAAGAAGGAGTTGCTACAGTAAAAAAGATTTTAGCAGATAACTATGTGCGTCCGGATGAAGCACAAAAAATATTATCGGTACTTCGTCAAAAAGGAAGTTATACAGTTATTGATAAGATCACGGTAAATCTAAATATAAAGAAAGATACATATGAGGCTGAATTTTCAAACTTAGGAATAAAAAATATTCCTATATCAGAACAATACCCAAGTAAATTTGATCGTTTATTATGTGGTGGTATTTGGTGTATTTGTCAATTAGAATATGAGTTTATTGAGGAAGATAAAAATTCCTCTCCTATTCATATTCGCAAGTTGACACCGATTCAAATGCCACACGTTGATATTGATGAGTTGAAACAAGGTAGAAAAATGTTTACCCAAGAAGAATGGATGAATGTTATGCTTCGCTCTATTGGAATGGAACCTGACAAGTTAGAATATCGTGAAAAATGGTTACTTCTTGCACGTATGCTTCCTCTTGTAGAAAACAATTTTAACCTTTGCGAATTAGGACCACGAAGCACTGGTAAATCTCATATTTATAAAGAAATCTCTCCGAATAGTATCCTTGTATCAGGAGGACAAACAACAGTTGCCAACCTTTTCTATAATATGGGAAGAAAAACTGTTGGTTTAGTTGGACTTTGGGATTGTGTTGCTTTTGATGAAGTTGCTGGAATCAATTTTAAAGATAAAGATGGTATTCAAATTATGAAAGACTATATGGCATCTGGATCTTTTGCACGTGGAAAAGAAGAAAAAGCAGCTTCTGCATCTATGGTTTTTGTTGGTAATATAAATCAAAGTGTGGATGTTTTGTTAAAGACGTCAAGTTTGTTTGATCCATTTCCACCCGAAATGGGTACAGACACTGCATTCTTAGATCGCATGCACTGTTACATACCGGGATGGGAAATTCCTAAATTTAGACCAGAACATTTTACAAATGCTTATGGTTTTATTACAGATTATTTAGCAGAATTTATTCGTGAATTACGCAAGGAACAATGTGGGGATGCATTAGATAAATATTTTCATTTAGGAAAAAACCTTAACCAAAGAGATACCATTGCAGTTAGAAAAATAGTTGGTGGATTTATTAAGTTAATTTATCCAGATGGTGAATATACTAAAGAGCAATTAGAAGAAATTCTTCAGATTGCATTAGAAATGCGTCGTAGAGTAAAAGAACAACTTAAAAAGCTTGGTGGAATGGAATTTTATGACGTAAATTTCTCTTACATTGATAATGAAACTTTTGATGAACATTATGTTTCAGTTCCTGAACAAGGTGGAGGAAAACTTATTCCAGAAGGAATATGTAATCCAGGACAAATTTACACAGTATCTAGAGGTAAATCGGGAATGCTTGGAGCTTATCGTTTAGAATCTCAAATTATGCCTGGTACTGGTAAATTTGAGCGTTCTGGACTTGGTACTAACACTAAAGCAAAAGAGGCTACAAACACAGCACTTAATTATTTAAAAGCTAATTCATCACGTATCAGTGGAGGTATTAGTACAACTACAAAAGACTATATTGTTAATTACCAAGATCTTCAAGGAATAGGAATGACAGATACATTGGCGCTTCCTACATTAATTGCAATTTCATCTATTGCTTTAGGGAAACCTACTATAAGTAGTTTAGCAGTATTAGGTGATATAACTATTGCAGGAACTATGATTAAAGTTGAAGAATTAGCAAATGTTCTTCAAGTATGTTTGGATAGTGGTGCTAAAAAGGTACTTATTCCAGCAATTTCTATGGCTGATTTAGTTACAGTTCCACCTGAATTAATGTCAGCATTTCAGTTAATACCGTACGTAAGTGCAGAGGATGCTGTATATAAAGCATTAGGAGTTGAGTAGATATCCTAATGATAAATTCATTTAATTTTTATCGGATAAGTGATGAGGAGAAAAATGTCAAAATTAAACATAGATCAAAAAACAATTAAAGAATTATTCTCGGATAAAAAGTCTGATTTTTTAATTCCTGATTATCAAAGACCTTACGCTTGGGGAGAAGCTGAATGTCAAACATTATGGGATGATATTTTCTCATTTGCTTTTCCCGAAGGTAACGCAGATAATTTTGATTCAGACAACGATGAATATTTTTTAGGACCGATTGTTACATTTAAGAATAGTAACAACAAACAAGAAATAATTGATGGACAGCAACGTTTAACAACACTTATGCTTTTACTTAGAGCGTTCTATTCAAAATTATTCAATATGAAAGATGATAACACCAAGAAAACAAAAGAAAGCATTGCTGCTTGTATTTGGAAAGTTGATGAATTTGATAATCCTGATAAGAATCATTTAAAAATTGATTCTGAAGTTTCAACAGATGAGGATAAAGAAGAGTTCATTTCAATTTTAAAGAATGGTGAAGCAACAAAAACAATGAAAAGTAAGTATGCTGATACGTTTAGGTTCTTTGAAATACGTATTCAAGAATTCTTAAACGAATACCCATCATACTTTGCTTTTTTACCAAATAGAGTTCTAAAGAATTGTATATTATTGCCTATTGAAGCAGAATCACAAGATACAGCTTTAAGAATATTCTCAACATTAAATGATAGAGGAAAACCTCTTTCTGATACAGATATTTTTAAAGCACAACTTTATAAATATTATTCGTTGAAAGGTGAAAAAGATGAATTTATTTCTAGATGGAAAGAACTGGAACTTGTTTCTCAGCAAATTTTTAGTTCTAAATCCGGCTCACCTATGGACGAATTATTTACAAAATATATGTATTATCTAAGAGCTAAACAAGGCAATAGGAATACCACAACAGAAGCTTTACGTAAATTCTTTGAGAAGAATGGATATGCTTTATTAAAGAATGATCAAGCTTTGAATGATTTAGAAGTATTAGCTTCATTTTGGCATTCTGTAGAAACTCAATCCAATGTATTTTCGGATAGAGTTCTTAAACAACTATTTGTGCTTAATTATGCTCCAAATGGAATGTGGTCATATTTCTTATCAGTATATTTTATGTCTAATAGAAATAATGAAAACGAATTGGATGAAGAAAAGCTATATGTGTTCTTAAATAAAACAATCGCCTTTATATGGGCATATTCATTTATTAGACCAGGTGTTAATGCATTAAGAACACCTATTTATCCAGAAATGATTAATATTGTTAATGGTGCAGAAATTTCTTTTAATGATTATTTGTTAAATGAAAATGAAGTAGATAATGGCATTAGAAATTATATTTTTACTAACGGGCGTCCTATTACAAAATCAATGTTAGCTTGGTGGATGTATCAAGAACCAAATCAAGAACTAATTAATATTAATACAAAATTAGAAATAGAACATATTTATCCTAAAAAACGTCAGGAAAATGAAAAATCTTTATCAGATAAAAACAGTTTAGAAAAACTTGGAAACAAAGCATTATTGGAAGAAAAGATAAACGTCAGAGCTTCTGATTATCGCTTTACGGATAAAGCAAAATACTATAATGGTTTTGAAAATGATAAAGGTGTTTACAAAAATGGAACACAGGATGAAGAATTGGTTAAATTAGCAAGTAAGTATCAAGATTATACCGAAGAAAATATCTTGAATAGGACAGAGCAAATCTATTCTCATTTTATAAAATTTGTTAAAGCGCAAAATCTTTTTAAATAATTGGTTTTTATACTTTATAACAGTAAGTCCTGTTTTGAAAGGAAAATATTATGGATACAAAGCCAAGAATTATATGCTTACTGAAACTATTAGAAAAATATACCGATGAGGAACATCAGCTTACTACATCAGAATTATCTAATATGCTTGAAAGTGAATATGGGTTAACTGTGCATAGAGTCACTTTTAAGAGAGACATTGAAGCTTTACAAGATATTGGCTATGATATTGTAGAAACAAGATCATCACAGAATAAATATTTTATGGGTGATAGAAAGTTTGAATTACCTGAATTAAAGTTACTCATCGATGCAGTAGAATCTTCAAAGTTCATTACTTCAAATAAAAGCAAAATACTAATAGATAAAATAAATGATTTAGCAAGTATTTATCAGATCAAGAAATTAAAAAGAAACAACTATGTTGTTAAAAATATCAAGCCTGATAATGAACAGGTATATTACATCGTTGATGCAATTAATGATGCTATTAACGAAAATAAACAAATTTCATTCCAGTACTATGATTTCACTGGATTGAAGAAAAAAGTGCTGAAGAATAATGGTGAGGTTTATACTATAAGTCCCTACCATCTTACTTGGAATGGTGATTACTATTATGTATTAGGGTACTCGGAAAAACGAGAAAAAGTTATTGCTTTTCGAGTTGATCGTATAGCAACAATACCTACTATTCTTGAAAGAGAAAGTTATTCACAACCAGAAGAATTTGATCTTAATGAATTCACAAAAACAGTGTTTAAAATGTTTGAAGGTGATGTTGTTGAGGTTGATCTTCGTTGCGACAACAGTTTGATGAAAACTATTATTGACAAGTTTGGTGAGGATGTAACTACCCTTGCTTATGATATGAACTCATTTAGAGTGATTACAAATGTTGCATCAAGTCCAACATTTTATGGTTGGGTATTTGGTTTCTCAGGAAAAATACAAATACTTGGTCCGGAAAATGTAAAAGAAGAATATAAAGATATGGTTCGAGATACTTACAATAAAATGGAATAACGGATTCGTAAACCAAACAAATCCTACAATAAAAATTAATTTAATATTATAAAAATAGGAGGTTTTTTATGGGGAAAATAATTAAAGTAGATAGTATAAATCACATAGATATGACCAATGAATCAAATGAAATTATTCAAATTGGCGAAGAAATGCTATCTACAGCAAGAAAAAATATAGAAAGCAGTAATACTATAAGTGTTCCAATTGCACAATTAGCTACTTTAGGAGCAGGTGTTTCATCACTAATTCCTTCTTTACACACAGTGACACAGACAGCAACAATTAACACACAAGGATTATTTAGATTAGCAAATGCAGGGTTAGGAGATACACTTAAAGTGGCTCAAAACGGAAACTTTTGGGGTGCATTTAAGACTGCTACAGGGAAATCAAAATTCGCCCAACTTCAAGCTGCTAATCCATTAACAGCAACTTCAACTACTGTTATGCCCATAAATCCGGCAACGATGATGATGGCGGTTGCTTTATTCAGCATTGAAAAACAGCTCGGTCAAATTCAAGAAATGCAAAAGCAAATTTTAGTTTTTTTAGAAAGAGAGAAAAAGGCAGAAATCGAAGCAGATGTTGAAACATTAATGAATATTGTGAACAAGTATAAGTTGAATTGGGACAATGAGAATTTTATTACAAGTAATTATAAAATGGTTCTTGATATACAAAGAACTGCCCGCAAGAATATGAATGCTTATCAAAAAGAAGTTTCTGAATTAATTGATTCAAAACATTTTATTACGGTGCATACGCAAGTTAAGTCAAAGTTTAATAAATTGCAGGATAAATTCAATTATTACAGATTATCTCTTTATACATACTCTTTAGCTTCGTTGTTGGAAATTATGCTAGGTGGTAATTTTAAAGAAGAATACATATCTGAGATAAAAAATGAGATAACAAATTTGTCCGCTATATATAGAGATATTTTTAGCAAAGCTTCGTTATATATCGAAAAAATAAGTGATTCCTCAATGGAGACTAATTTACTTAAAGGAGTTGGAATTGCTACAAAAGGTGTAGGAGATTTTATAGGATCTATTCCGTTTGTTAAAGAAGGTCAAGTTGATGAGTTTCTTCAGGACGGTGGTAAAACTATTAAAGGTAATGCTAAAGAAATTGAGACTAAATGTGTTAAAGAATTTGCAACACTAAGTAATCCAGGTGCAACAGGTATATTACAACAAATGGATACTATGATTAGCATTTATAACCATACTTCGCAAATATATTTTGATGATAAAAAAATTTATTTACTATCCTAAAATCTAAATAAAATCAAAATATGTTACAAAAAAGAGTAACATATTTTGATTTTATTTTGTCTATAATTATAGACAAAATACGACTAGCTTATAGTCAATAATCTGAGCATGAAAATACGAATTTTAGTATAGAGAAAGTTTGTATTAAAACTGATAGCAAAATATATATAATTATTGGAGTTATATTGAAATTTACTATTACTGTGTGAGATAACACCGCTAGGGTAGCTTTGATTAAGGCAAGCGTTTTTAATGTCAAATAAAATAATATGTTTATCTATTTCTTAGCATAAAAACCAATAATTTTTCTGGTATAAACATCTACTACGCTTGATAAATAAGTCCAACCATTTTTAATGGTATAGATATACATAATATAAGATAACCATATTTGATTAGATTTATTGGCTGTGAATTTTTGTTCTGCAAGATTTTAATGAGAAATAGTAGAGTTAAGTTTTTGTTTGTGGTGTTTATGCTTTTTTATTGCAATAGAATGTATATTAAGTTGTTTAATTGATATTGATACATGATTAACACTTATTTTACGTAAACCTTTCGCCTAATATTATCAATAGTTAGTACTACTGTGTATTTTCAATACTTTTAATAAAATTTTTATACTATGATGATTAGATAATTTTTTTAATAACAGCTCCTTTTTAGTTTATTACTTTTTTAGATAGATACTGTTTTAGTATATATCCAAATGATGAAACTGTATTTAAAGGAACACATAAAGGTATTTTATGTAAACTTATGCACAGCGGAAAGTTATATTAACACATTACTCAAATTTATACTTTGGAGTGGAATATGGCGGAGCATCTGATAAAGGAAATGGCGAAAGGCAAGGTGTAACTGAGCACTTAAAAGCATAGGGGGTGATGAGAGAGATAGTATTGATAAATAACATTTGTTTTTGTACTTATGAGATTGTATTGAATGATATTGTCTATTCATAACTAAATAACCAATCGAAATAAA
>JAHHTS010000217.1 GCA_020024475.1 Oscillospiraceae bacterium | reverse complement strand
CCGCATTTCCAAGAAGTCGTTTGATGAATGGCTGGATAGTCTGGACCTGTAATATGTAGGGTTCTCAGGGCGAGTCGCAGATCAAGCTTTCTGCAACTCGCCCTTTCGTAAATTTCAAATCTATCGATAGATTGAAATGCCCTGACTGAAATAAAATGATATATTTTTTATTTCAATAATGAGATATTCACAGCAATATTAGGTCATAAAAACTAGTTCAGTACAAGCCTAAACCAGACTGCTACGGTTGTGATTATAAATTTCTATCTTGAGTTGCGATGACACCAACCGGTGATGTATCTATTCATCAACTTCTATTATCCCAAGTTCCAGCAAAACAAAAGACAATGTGCTTAATAGATTGAATTCTTTTGTACGTAAATAGACTTGTTGTTGACTATCGTATAGCGCGAGTAATGTTTCACCTAAACTATCCAAATCATAACTGTCAATGCCGCATGCTGTCAGTGCAGTGTTCATTTCATTTGTTGCATGGAGAATATGATCCTCTGTACGAAGCATTTGAAGCGTATAGCTATTTTGAGCAGCAAACTGCTTAAGATCTTTTCCTAGTTCAATAGTATGCTTATAGGTATTATCACAAAAACAAGATACCGTATAACTCTCTATTGCCGGATAGCTAAGTAGTAACTGACCTTGATCACCTTCTATCGTACCATAAGGATCTTGATACCGCTCTACAAAAGTTCTAACTTCATCAATCTCATAGCTTTTTACATCGCGATCATATAGATAGTAGATTGGAGAATTCTCGGGTTTTACACCTAAATCAATAATTTTAGCAAATAAACGATCTTGCTCATCTGGGTTAATGTCAAAAAGATGATTACCCTCAAAATTAATTGCAATGATTTTAGAATAAGGGTTTTTACCACGCAATATGTATCCCTTTGTTCGACGCAGCTGTTCTAATTGGTAACCGAGAATATTCACAAAAATTTTTTCAAGCAAATCAAACTCGGTTTTACTACCTTCTAAAATAAAGATAACTGAACCGATATTATGATCTCGATTTATCTTATATTTCGTCATAATTAGGCAATCCTTCGAACATTCCACTTAAGTACATTTTTTCAAGATTTTGTGCTTCTCTAGGTTTAAAATCTGATAAACGTTTTGTACTGCTTCCCAATCTTCCTTCGAATATAACTCGGTTAATTTGGTCTGGGCGAAAAACAGAATTCGAAATAAGATTCGTACAGTGTGATGTAATAAATATCTGAGATTGATCGGCTTTTTTCATGAAATAATGTATAACTTTCTCAGCTAATCCATTATGCAAGCTATTGCCAAATTCGTCGATGATTACCATTCCAGGATTTTCTATAGCATCAATGATATGCGGAAATAAACATGTAAATGATAAATTTCCCTGTGATTCAAGATACTGGACCATAGGAATAGGAAAACTTTTTCTTTTGTATACGATTTGCTTATCATCTGATTTGAAACGGATGCCTTCTCCTTGACTTTCATTTGTATACTCTAGGGTAAAGTCGTAGTTAAAGTCATTTAAATACTCATTTACTTTATCCAGTCCATTTGATTCAGCATACCCCTCAATATCTTTAGTGGCCAATATACCTGAACTGTCACTGGAAAGGTAGACAGAATTCGTAATAAATTCCATGAGCCCACGCAGGGCGGGACTGTCAGGAAAGTTTCCTGTTGCAAATGCTGCGGTTCGTAAAAAAATTGTACCACTGTCCAAATTAGAATTCACGATTGTTTGTGTTCCAATTGTCAGCTTTCCTTCGGAACCTAAACGAGTCAAAACTTCCTCTTGGTTGATTAGTAATTTTTCCTCAAGCTTACGGTTATTTGCAAAGTATGTTATTGTGTACTCAATATCATTCCCGGCAATATCGAAAGAATATGTAACTTCAAAACTAGCACCTTTCCCCCATAAGCACAGGTATTTGGTGTAATTAATCTTTTCATCTTTGAATAGGGTTAAAAGAAAGGCTATGCCCTTTAATACATTAGTTTTACCCGAGGCATTAGGTCCTATAAACAAGCCTCCTTTTAAGAACCCTGTAGAAGATATATTGGTATTGCTAAGTATGCCATATTTTGTAGGTGTGAAGTCGAACTCAGTTCGATTCACAAATGATAAGAAATTAGTTAAAACCAATTTTTTGAGCATAATAAAACCTCCTAAATTCACTAATATAATAAGTAATTATTTTACAGATGTCAACGATTAAGTGTAATTATTTTACTTATTTGTATCCAGCTGATATGTGAGCATTATTCTCTTTATACAAAAGCAAGTGGCTAACGACCAAGCTTAAATTAAGATTATATTGTACTCAAATGGATAGCACAGAAAATAGTCATTTATTCAAATATCTCCAATCGTAATAAAGCAAACCAAAAGTTAGCACATTAAATAATACACTAATTGCATCAAAAAAAGAGTCTAAACTTAGAAATACGTAATATTTTTTGAAAATACATTATAAAATAAGCATAAAGTATAATAACAATATGTTTCGCATGCCATAGGCCTTAAACCTATGGTTTTTTTATGTCCGTCAGCTGGTGGTGTAAAACTGTGTCAAAAAGGGTGGAAAATCCAATGTTTTATCTTCTACATCCGACGGAAAATCCACCGCCCATAGGTTTTCTTATCTAGGACACTTGGGTGGCATAGAGACAGCATTTTTCCTCAAAACAAACACTTTTTAGAACCAAAGAAAGGAGGTGCCGAATATGGCAGTAT
>JAHHTS010000216.1 GCA_020024475.1 Oscillospiraceae bacterium | reverse complement strand
GAAATCGAATCTGTATACGAGGAAGAACTGGATTATGCAGATGATTTAATTATTATATTGCTCGTCACAGGTCTGGTAGTATCATCGGAACTATTCATGTCTTCAAATGGGACAGGGAAAAAACGCTGCTTGTACAGAGAATCTTCGGAATAAATCCTTTAACCGAAATTCATCCTGAAAAAGATTACAGCTTCTGGCATATAGGAAGATTTGCGATAGATTCATTCTTAGGTGTACCAACCCTTACATCATACAAACTACTTATGCTATCTGCTATTTATCCTATTATTTGCGATGACAAGAGCTATATGATTGCAGAATAGACAGCAAACTGCTCAAGGTTATCAATGCTCTCGGCATAGATACAAAACAAATGTGGAATAGTGTAAATTATTTCGCTTCAGACACCATACCTGTATGTTCAAATCGAAAACTCTTGTCACTTTTTAAAGAAACAACAAAACTTAGACGTGTATTTAACACACAAAAGTGTAATTCTTAAACCAATAGTTAAAAAATACACTTTTGTGTCAAGTATTTCTAGGGAGAAGCATATAAATTTACAAAAACGACAAACAAGAAGTGTTGATATGTCGATAAATTACTTAAAGGTTTCTTTAATAAAAAAAGAAACTGATTGATGAATGTTTTATAATAAAATTAGAAAGATTAAAGTCGACAATAATCCCACAGACCAAACTGTATAAAAGGAAATAATCAACATGTTTAACAAATAAAAAAGAAAATGAAAACAAAACTTTCTAAAGAGGAACTTCGTTCTATTGTAGGCGGAAAAGACGTAACTAGTAACAATTCAGTTGTTAGTCAAGGATTTCCTTGTCGCGTTGTAGAAAAGGATGGAACAGTTCGAGAGACGATTACTGAATCCGTTCAAGAATGCCTTGATTTTGCAGGTAAAATTTAATATTTAATCTCGATTCAATCTTTTTGTTTGGTTTCTTAATCGTAACAAGGGATTGAATCGATTAATAGGACTTTTCCATGGAATCCGCTTATTCTATCAGCACTGTAATTAGTATCTTGCGTTTTTTTAAGATACGCTACACTAGAAATTATGTTCAACAATTGCTAGATGAAAATTCTGACAGCAACAATCTATGGGGTATTGTCAATGTTTTAAAACTATATGGTTTGATTCTTGAGCCGTGTAAAATCGATCCTAATTTGGCGAGTAAGGTTTATGATACAAATCTGCCATTTTTAACTGCAAATGGAAATGAGATATTGTTAATTACAGAGATAGCAGAGAACACAATATTTGGGTTTGCTAATGGAAAACATAAAAACTATTGCAAAGAGTCTTTTTTGAAAAATTGGAATGGGATAATGGTTTCGATAGGTATAGGAGAATCTGTAGGTGAACCCAATTTTCACAGGCACTTTATGAATGAGTTGCGTATAACGTTATCTCGTGTAGCTGTGACACTAACAATTCTAACTTTATGTATTTATAGGATGTCTATTTTCAATGTGCCATATTATATATGTTATATCTTTATTTTAAGCACTCTAGGTGCAATTCTTTCATACCAGATAGAGTTGTCTCGTTATTCACCAAATAACCTGATAAATTGTATATGCTCATTGATTCAACGTTCATCTTGTAGTGATTTGAATGTTGGGAAAAGCAGGAAATTAACTCTTTTAGGATTCTCCTATTACTGCTCCCTATGTGCATTTATTCTTTTACCGCTAAATAACTACTCTATGTCAAATTGTATCGTGTTCTTATCTTTTATCGAAGTTGTATGGAGTTTCTTTATACAATTCAAAAAGCGACAGTTTTGTAGCAGTTGTCTTGCAATACAAACTATTACTATAATGATGTTAGTAATAGGAATTCTAAATTTTGTAAAACTAGATATTTACAATCTTGTTCAACAAGGGATACTATTCCTTTCTATTTTTATTATTATATTCAATGTTGCTTTTTCCCAGATATGGAAATCTATTACTTACCAAAATGAATATAAGAAAAAAAGTCGGATGCTAGATTATTATAAGAAGAAATACTTGGATAATTCAATCTCAGTAGAAAATTCTGAAGATTCTACAATTATAATCATCATAAATCCATTCTGCATCCCTTGTAGGGAAGACTTTCTAAGTTCTTACAATTTAATTCTAAACATTGGATGCTCAAAAGTGGTTCCAATTATTATAGCTTCTGATTCAAAAGGAGAAAAAGTTGGAATATCCATATTATCCGAAAATGAACCAGTTTCAATTTTTCATCGTTTAAAAGACTGGTATTCCTGGGGCTACAAAGATCCAACGAGATTCATGAACCAATATAAGGTCTCCATTAATGATGAAAAGAAACTTACAGTCATCTTAAGAGACAATTTGAATATTGCTTATGAATATAATGTCCAATTTACCCCTGCGATAATATATAATGGCAAAAAACTTGCCAAAGGAATATCGCTAGTAGACGTATTAACTCAGTAATAAAAATGGAGAAAATAGTAAAAAATATCAGATATCCTCTATTCATAGTCTGTATCTTTGTCTCAACGCAAATGTTTGGGAAACAGTTAGGAGACAATCTCCTTAAACTACTGGAGCTATCTGAAAAAAAAGACACATTAATAAAATATAACGGAAATGAGCAAATCTTGGATTTGAGCAGATATGATGAATTGTCGAAGGTTAAAGTTATTGGACGAGAGGCATTTGCTAATAATATTCATCTTACGGAGATAATCTTACCTCGCGGTATTCAT
>JAHHTS010000215.1 GCA_020024475.1 Oscillospiraceae bacterium | reverse complement strand
AAATAATAAAACTTAAGAAGAAGAGAAATATTGAGGAGATAAAACAAATGAAAGAATTATCAAAAAAATTTATAGGAAAAGAATGTTTGATATATTTAATAAGTGGACAAATAGTAGGTTCTATAACAGAAGTTGGAGATAATGCCATTATGGTTGAAAAAAATGGTATTGTGGAAGTTGTAAACTTGGATTTTGTAGTAAGAATAAGAGAATATCCAAAAGATAAAAAAGGGAATAAGAAAAAGATTGTTTTGGATTAAGAATATATAATAGCAAAAAAATAAACCTCGTCAGTTTAGTTACTGATGAGGTTTTTGTTATGTATATTACCACTTTGTTTTAGTTTCAACAACTCTGCCGGCTATGTAAACATTATTCAAATCTTCACCACTGATGATTTTGGCCTCATAATCTGGGTTAAATGGTTGTAAAATTATTGTATTGCCACGACGAGAATATTTTTTTAAAGTACCTTCATTATCACCATAAACAATAACACCTAAATCACCATCATTTAGTGTCGGTTGCTTATGTACAAGTGCAAGGTCACCATCTTTTATTCTAGGTTCCATACTATCACCACGAACAATAAGATAAAAATAATCCTCAGGATTTTTTACATTAGCATACTCGTATCCAAAATCATCGTTATAAGCAAGGGAATTATACCCTGCACGAACAGTACCTATAACAGGAATACCAAATCCCGATTCCTCATATTCTACTTCAAAAGGAAGATTATTAACTTGTACATTTGTTTCAACTCCAAGTAAAAAGTCTACACTGGTTTTAAAAAATTCTGCAAGAGTTTTTAATGTATCGGTATCAGGTGTGCTTTTTCCAGTTTCCCACTTACCAATAGCTTGCTGAGTTACTTTTAATTGCTTGGCAAGCTCTGCTTGACTTAATTTATTTTGTTTACGTAAATTCTTTATTTGTTGGCTGAACATACATCCACCACCTATAGTTGTTATTTTTAATAATTATACACTATAAAATTATATTTGTAAACAACTAAGAGTAGTAAAAAATATAAAAAATTTGTAAGAATTTGTTGACAACAACCATTAGTTGTGATATGCTTTAAACATACAAACAACTAATAGTTGTTAAAAATGAATTTATGGTGGTAATTATGAGCAAACAATATAAAATAATTTTAGCAAATATATTAACATTTATTTTTGCAATAATGACAATTATGTGTCTTTTTTCATTAAAAGGATTTAGTTTACAAACAATTATAGCATTGATGTGTTCATATATTTTTGGATATATGACTACTTGCTTTTATAAAATAGAAAATATGCTAAGAGTAACTAATTTTAAATCTAATAGAAATAAAAACGATGTAAATGTTTACAAGGATAAATATAATTATGTTGCATAATAAAAAGACAAGTTTTTAAAACTTGTCTTTTTATAATTATTCAGATATTTCAATTTCTATTTCCGGTTTTCTTAGATGACATACTTCAAGCCATTTTATAAGTCGCTCTCTTGGGAGAAAATAGTTTACAATAAGTGCAACTAATACTCCAATTCCGGTGTCTAAAATACGATTTAAAGAATAAGAAATATATGTTTCAACTGGGGTATTAAATAAAATAATACATAAAACAACACTACCAGGTTGAACTGCTCCAGGCCATACATTTTGACTTATCAAGATAAGAATTACAATACCTACAAATAATAATAAAAGTATTATAGGATGTTTTTCTCCATTAGGATAAAATTTTATGTATATATGAAATAAGAACATACCGATAAATCCACCAATAGCTGTTCCAAAAAGACGATTTCCACCATGTAGTTGACTTGCTTCCATATCTGAACCCATCCCAAAAACAGCACCGATACATGCAAATGTTGGATTTCTGCTAAATGGAAAGTATAATAACGCACATAAAGTTGCAGCTAAAGCAGTTTTTATATTTCTCATACCTATGTGCAAATTTATAGTATGATTAGTTTTTTTAGAATTACCCATTAATACAACCGTCCTCTAAATAAAATGCTTTAAACATAATAACACTTTTTGTAGAATATATACAATTAGTCTTTTATACAAATTTAATTAACAAAAAAACTTTTTTTGTACAATTATGTTAATTACATATAAGTAAATAAAGTATATTGTATTCATACATTAGATTATACTATGTGAAATGTTTAAGTGAATTAAGATTATATGTATTTAGTTGATATTTTATAAAAATAATTTACGTAGCATAGGTATAAATTAATTTTCTATAAAACTCCAATCAAGTTCGTCATCAGGTAGGGTAACTTCCTGTTCAATATCACCGGTATCTTTATTAATAACCGTTACCTTTAGTGACCAAAATTCAGCACCATTTAATATTTGATAAAGTTCTGCGTTCCACGCAAAATTATTAATCATAGGGGAGGCAGCCTCTGCTATACCGTCAGGAGCAATAATAGTCATTTCTGTATAAGTTTCGTTATATGTTATACTAACACCCATTTTCTCTAATCCTAAAAGAAAAATTTTTATTTTATTAGGATTTATCATTTTTTTTCTTTGGGATTCTGTAAGTACGATTGTTAATGAACCATCATCATTTAAAAATATATCCTCACATTCAGAAGTATTTTTTAAATTGTCTATAAGATATTGTTTACCAACATATACATCATTAAATGTATAATATTTAACTTCTTTTTTTATAAAACATCCTGATAAAATTATACTGAATAGAATAAATATATTTGTTAAAAATAAAATATGTTT
>JAHHTS010000214.1 GCA_020024475.1 Oscillospiraceae bacterium | reverse complement strand
CACTCTTTCCCTGTACTTTGGTAAGGGCTATATCTGTTAGCTTTTATTAGAAAAACAGCCACTTTTTAAGCCATTTTTCTCTGTATTATACTGGTTAGACGAGCTCGTGTTGCAAAAAGTGTTGCAAAAGAGCAAAAAGAATGGTAACAGACAGCTTACGCCTTACTTTCAAACCTACCTCCAATTTATCCGCAGAAACCACCCGTTTTTCGATCAATCAACTCAAATAAATTTAATTTTTGCTATAAGGACAACGTAATAGTCGCGCAGCTTACAAAACATTTATCATAATAGGTAATGTATGTATTTCATGGATAACTGCTGTATAGGATCCAAAATTAACTCGTAAACAACATTTTTTCAAACCATTCCTAACAAATGCCTTCTGTAGTTACAAAGAACACTCACGACTTATCTGTGCCATACCAATTCAACTCGTGATGTTTTTCGAATAATTCTTTGATGTTAGCAAGTAACATTTTTGCTGCTTTGAATTCTTTTGATGTAATTTTATTCATCAATCTAAGTCTAAATATTGAATCATCAACCGTTTTAATTGCAACATCTAATTTAGAAAGAAATGAATCAATCTGGGTTATAGCTATACCAATTTGAGTTTCACCTGTGATCTCAGATACAGGGGGGGCTGTAAATCTACAAAACCTATTAAATGTAGTTTTTAAGAAATATACATCACTTAAATAATCCACTGTACCTGTCAATGTATTTATTAAAGATTCAGCCTCAAAGCTCCCATTACTAATTGCATTTGATAAAATATTGCAATTGGTACTAATTTTTTCGCACAGCGGAACACTATGGTCACAAATGAATTTTATATATTGTTCCTCTTTTTCTTTATCAAAAGCAAAGTCGTCTTCAGTCAGAAGTTCTCTAGTTAAACTATAGTCGCTTGGATTAACGATTAATTGGTAACAATCTATACCTCTCTCGTTACAAACATCCCATAATAGTTGTTTGCATATATCATCGAGATCAAGCCCTAAAGTGATAGATTCAATAAATGGTGTCTCAACAAACAAAGGAGTATAAGGCTCGCCTTCAACATTGATAATTCTCCATTCTTCTTCATAACTCCAACATTTATTTTTCGACAACAAATAAGAGAATATGGCACTAATATCGACCTCATCCGTTATTAATTTCCCGTTTTCATCTTGTTTGAATTCTGTGAGACCTAGATCCTTAAGGGATATTGTAGGACGAACGGATGAATATTTGACTGGATACATAAATCCAATAAAGCTATCCATTTTCTTGAAATCGTATTCAACACAAATTCCAGAATAAGAGTTGGCATAATGCGACCACATCAGCTGATTATCCCACCCACTGGCACTAAAGCATGTAATCGTCATCTTCGAAAGAAAATCTTTGAGAAATGGAATATATAATTCATCTCTAACTTTAACAACTTCATTTTCTAGTTCCTTTAAGATTGCTTCCATCTTAAAGGCGTCAACGATAGTATTTTCTTGAATATCTTGATTTTTATAGTCTTTAATAACTAACGAAAAAGCAAAGAATTCACCCTTATTAAGGTGTTTCTTTATTTCTGCCGGGCATTTACTATAGAGTCTATTCAACTCCTTTGTGATGAATTGGGGTAAGTTGGAAATGGGGATATGCGCAATTACGCTCTGTGTAAAAATATATTTTTTTAGTTTATTAAGCACATCAACAAAATTTAATGTTTCACCGATAACTCTGTACTTCAGTAAGTTTTTAATAATTAACTTAAGATTAGGATCCAAATTAGTATCAAGCTGGCCAATTACCAAATCAATACATTCGTCATATACTTTTTCTGCTGAAAAACCAATTTTTGAATCAAAAGGATCGTTCATTTGAAGCGGTGTACGTGCGTAAACAACACCATGTCTAATATTCTCAATATCATATACGAGGGCAGCATCTCTTCTACAGGCCCGATACTGATAAAATAGGTTTCCAGCTTTTTCAATATCTGCTTTCATTTTCTCCATAGAAAAATTATTAGAATCATTCATTGTTATAACTCCTCTCGTTTTTTATTTGGTTGTCCTGATTGTATAACATTTGCTATTAATTATGCATTATATCACAAAATCACTTATGTTTTAATCTCACATCTTGACCCAGCATTCATTTTATCCAATTTTGACACCATTTCAACTTGAGTTTCCAGAAATACGTGCGCATAGCGAAATGTCATATCTGTATTTTCATGTCCGACACGATCTGCAATAGCAATAAAGGGAACGCCCATATCGGCAAGCAGTGAAATATGAGAATGCCTGAAGCCATGAAGTTTAATTCTCTTAACACCGCTGGCGGCACAACCTCGACACATCTCATGACGAAGATAAGACTTGGTAAACGGGAATATCCGCTCATCACCAGTCAGTTTATGAAAGCCGGATATATACTCTTGCATTTCCTCGGAAAGAAAATTCGGCAGCAATATTTTTCTTACGCTCTTATCTGTTTTGGGTGGTGTAATGATATCTTCGCCTCCAATACGCTGATAGGATCTGGTTATGCTCATAATGTTATTTTCAAGATCAAAATCGTTGGATGTAAGTGCTAGCAGTTCGCCTACTCGCAAGCCGCACCAGTAAAGTATTTCAAAAGCAATGAATGATGCCGGCCGATCTTTAATCACGGTGGAGAACTGCAGATATTCTTCCTTCGTCCAGACAAGAATCTCTCCAGCCTTCTCCTTTCCCATAGTACCTGCAACAGAGGCAGGGTTTCTGT
>JAHHTS010000213.1 GCA_020024475.1 Oscillospiraceae bacterium | reverse complement strand
AAATCAAATGAATTACTCATAATTAAAGTGTGTCTGTAAAGTTAATAATTTATTTCTCCTTTACTTGACACACTTTAGTTTACAGTCTCGGAGCATTTCTTTTGGAGATTTCAACAAATCTGAGCATTCAATGTGGCACCAAGACTTATCAGACATTATGCCAATGTACTTCATAGAGAGTCACAACGTTGATAAATCCTATGTTGGCTGTTCGTCTTTGTCTGTTAAGATGTATAGCAATATTGAGAAAATCTTAAGTGTGGGCAAAACACTAAATATACTTCTTTTTGATCCATTTCCTCCTACCGAATATCTTGAAAATCTTGCAGTATACACAAAACTCCATCCGAAAAATGAGTTTTTTAATATTAATGAGGGAAGGCAATATGAAGACAGGCATCTTACCGAATTAGAGTTTAATCCTCAGAATACCCTCTCCATTCCAGAATCAATAAGTAAAATTCTTAAAAAAAGATAAATGCATTCTTCAAGGTCCTCATGGGAATGTCCATCGGTAGTTTACAGTCTCTGTCCATCAGCATGATGTTGGATTCCACGCCCGTCTTCTGTCGCTTGGGCATAATCCACAACTTGCCGTCGAATGAAGTCTGCACATTATCTTTGGTTAGGTTCTTCATATCGGTAAACGACAAGCCGGTAAAGCAGCAGAACACATACAGGCCACGCACCAACTCCATAGACTTGCGGTGAAACTTCAAATCCATCATTTGACGTATCTCATCCTTGGTCAGATAATCTCTTTCCGTACTCTCGGCGGAGATACTGTAATCCACGAACAGGTCTCGAATAATCCAGCCATGATTTTGGGCGATGGTAACCATTCGGCGCAAAGGCATCATGTAAATCCATACGGTATTGTTGCAGCACTGCTTTTCCGTACGGAGGAAAATTTCAAAGTCAGTAATAAATGCCAGAGTAAGCTCTCTTAGGGCGATTTCGCTCAGACTGTAACGTGTCTTTATGAATTCTTCCAAGTGTTTGTAAACGGTACAATACTTGTGGTATGTGGAATCGTGACGCAGACCGGCAGATACCTGCTTGGCAAAATCCTCATTGTGCTGGGCATAGACTTTCAGCAATGTTTCGTGCCGCATCTCCAGACCCAAGAAAGCGTTCTTTACTTTCTCTGCCGTGACATGGTAGTCCCTTTCGGCAATCTCTTTGTATTTGGCATTGATACCTACCCAAATCTTGTCCAAGAAGCGGTTAGTCTCTAATACCACGGCACTCTTTCCCGAAACCCAGTTGCTCTTTACGTCCCATAGATTGGGAAAAATGTCGCATTTACTGAACTATGCAATGGTTCCGTCTATGGTAATACGACACATCACGGGAACGGAATCGTCTTTCTTTGGGACATTCTTTTTGAGGTAGAACAAAACCTTAAACGTACTTCGCATAATTCTGACTCTTTATAAGTTACAAAACTATTTATTGTCATATTATCCGCTGATAAGCAATTCATTGTACTTTGACAGGAAAGATTCCAAGCATTCATTTTTTTTCCTTTTTTCTTCCCATTCTCCCTTTATGGGGCTATCTTTGCAGAAGATTTCAGTTGGAGATTAGCCAATTCATTACCGTTTTGCCATTCTTTCCCAGTTGGATATAGGGTAATGTTTTAGTAACGCTGCTCTGTCCAAAGTTGGCAAAAGTTCGTCTTTTGGCGGTTCCCCCCCCGAATGGTCGAATAATCAGAACTAACTGACTCACAAATCATTTGCTATGTCCTCTCATTTTTTGACCGTTGAGGATAGATTTTTAAAAAAAGTGAAATCAGTTAATTTTTCAAATACATATTCAATAGAATTATTGCAACCATAATTCTATATGTTTTAATAATACCAGCAGAACAATATATTTTCCAAGTTCGTCTTGCAGAATTTTTTTTGCAATTTTCCGTTGTTTTTTTATGGTTTCAACTGCTAAACCTAATTGTTCTGCAATTTCTGATGGTTTTAGTCCGTCTTGAAACATTTCATATATTTTACGACATTGAGGAGGCAAGTGTTCAACGGAGCTGGATAGTTGACGATATACTTCTTCGGAAATAATAGAATTTAGAACGGTATTGTTTATTTCATCTTCTTGATACAATGTTTTGTTGTATTCGTCATGTATACGTTGGTCTCTGATATAATTCCTACAACGATTTAAAACAGAACGATATAAATAACTTCTCAAGACCAACTCATTTTCACAGGTGATGTTATTACAATACATGTGAATAAATATCTCTTGTACAATATCTTCAGCTGCATCTTTTTGAGAGATATGTACAATAGCAAAATTTACTAATGGAGTATAAAAAGTATCGAATAAGTTTTGGTAATCGTTTTTCTTCATTCATTCATTTTTTCTTGTTTCAAATTCATATCCAAAGATATATATTATATGCTATAATAACATAAATTCAATGAATTGTAAATACTTGTAAATTTGGTAATTAGCAAAAATATTGTATCTTTATTATGCTAAAATACAAAGAATTACGATCAATAATCGCAATGATCTCCGAAAGCAAAGTTATAGAATTATTTTGTATGACAGATGATTTTTGCAATTCTTTTGATGCTATGATGGCAAATCTGCATCCTCCATAGATTTCAAATATTTCAATACCACACCATACACCAATGAAGTGTATCGCCCATAAAGTTCCACTAAAAACTCCTCTAATTGCTCCGAGCAATAAAAAGCAAGCAATTTTCCGTCACTATATGCCTTTAAATTCCTTTTCACTAACATTGGAA
>JAHHTS010000212.1 GCA_020024475.1 Oscillospiraceae bacterium | reverse complement strand
AATGGTGACACATATAAAAGATAAAGGAGTACTGCATAATGGGACAAAGCTACATAGGTATCAAGGGCTCTAATGGAGTGGCTGTACGTATTGATGTCGCTCGTAACATCACTAACATGGGTAGTAAAATTCGAGCAGGATATATTTTAGTATATTCTAAGTACAGTACTAGAAGAAAAAAGGCTTTAAGTAGAAAATATAGTTTAATTGAAGATTTAAGGTCAGTCCTAAAGGAGATTAACGAAAACGGTGATGCAGAAATTGCTCCTAGTGAAATTAAGTTAATAAAAAATAAAATTGATGCAATAAAAAGTGAAATTCAAAATGGTACTATTAAACCAGAGGTCTTAGCATATGAAAGGCCAGGCTGGATCCGATATGATGACATTGATACTGAAAGGGAAGTATTAGCTTTTGAGGACTTCATTTTTACAGTAAAAAGCAGACAGTTTAATGAAGTACAGGATAATCAGGGGCTAGATCAGAGCATTACGGAAATTGAAGCGCAACTGGCTGAAATGAAGAATAGCCAAATCATTGATAACAAAACCAGCCTAGGCAATAATGCTTTCGGTATTGAGGTACCCTATAACACAAAAATTGAGGGTATTGAAAACTATGAAAATGCATTTTGCTACGGAAATAAGGCATTAAAAAAGAATGTAAACTGGCAAGAGGTGCATGAATTTAGAATTGACCCTAATTTAAGTGAAAACCTGTCACAATATTTACAGGGCAAACCAAAAGCTCAGATTATCATGGCTTCTATGTTGAATGGTTTAGTTTATCAGGCGTTGGATATTGATGCAAACAATGAAGCTCGTAAAGATGAGCGTACCTTGTTGAGTGTTACAGGTGAAGATGGACAAGGCAAAAGCTTTGCAACGAAAGCTTTTAAGAAATTCATGTTTGGTAATGCAAACAGTGTTTCAAATGATACAACAGACAGTGCTATGGATAGCATTTTGAAGGCCAGTGGAATTGAAGCCGTGATATACGATGATATTTCAACAGAAAAGCGTGCACGGAATGAATGGATTCGGAAGATTTTCAGCCTAGCAAATCCTACAGGCAGAATCAATAAAAACGCTGAAAAGGAAACAATTTATAGTCAGGTCATGATTTCCTGTGAGATTGGGAGTAGATTGACCAAGTTCATCAAAGAGGACAAGGCGAACGAAAAAGGATCTAAAGCTAGATTGTTTGAACTCCACATCCAAGCAAATGATATTTGTGCAAAAAGCGAGAACATCAATGATGTGGAAGCTATGCTTATGAAAACCAATGCAGGTGTATTAAAAGTATACGAGTCACTTGTAAACAATCAATGGGGAATAAGTGAGATTGTGGCAAGCTATAAAAGTATAGAAGAGATGCTACGGGATAAAATGTCGAAAGCCTTAGATGATGAGGTAGAGGATTATACTGCAAGCGTAAATCGTTATGCAAGTAAATTGGCAGTATATGCTACCTCAGTAGCAATGACTTCTAATACATTTGGAATAAATTCAACAACACAAAGAAATGCTGTACTGGATACCCTAGTTAAAACAATAAAAGATATGGAAGATTATCTTAATAAAGAGGATGACCTTTGTTTGGAATATGATGAGGTTGAAATTAAGCAAGCGTTTGGCATGCTTATAGATGTTTTAAACTATTTAAATAAGTACTCCGATTATGTAGCTGATACACCAAGTGATTATAGCGACATGCGACACATTGCTACTCTTGCAACAGCGCATAGCGGATCACCTAATGCACCTTATGATAAGATATGGATTGAAAAAAAGTACTTAGAGAATTTAATTACTGCAGCAGAGAAAGAGGGAGCATTAAGGGAGGAAAGAGAAAGGGAGAAAGAGGCTGAGAAAAAAGCGGCAGAAATAGAAAGGGAATTAGCGAATAATAGTAGTGAGGCATTAGAAAAATTCAAACTAAAGATAGAAGAAATAGAGCAGCGATACAAAGAGCAAGAAAAACAGGAAGAAAACGATAAAACGAAATATAAGTTTAGCCCAGATAAGTATGTGCTACATAAAGCAGATAAGAAGTTGTCTGAACAGCACAAAAAAATCATCAAGAAATTACAAATTATGGGTATACATCGGAATGAAGATGATGGCAGAATTATAGAAGCACCGAAAGATAACAAACTGTACTGCAAGAAAAAAATCAATGGTGCGTATGATCAAAACGTTCTGGTCATCAATTATGAAGGATTATTAGATCGATTGCTAGATGAGCTTGATAATAAAAACAAGTACTTTGTTGATTCACGGTCGATATCATATAAGTTTGTTGATGATGCTGACTTGACAGAAGAACAGCTTGAACTTAAAGCAGCTGAACTTGAGGAAGAGAAAGCCAGGATGAAAAAAGAGGCTGAGAGCATAAAATGAACAACTATAAAGGACTTTTTAGAATATATGGTGGTAGCACCCTATATATAGATAACTTGATACCCTATATAGAAAAGCTGTCTGAAAGAAGTCATCCTCAGTATTTAATTGATGTATTCGGTGGCGGTGGGCACATTACATTAAATATATTGGGGTGTGGATTGGAGCGCTTTAAAAATCGTGTATTTTATGACAGTGACCGTGCTACGATAGAATTAGTCGAACTTATTAAGAGTGGACATTATCAGGATATAATTGATTGGATACAGTCAAAGTTTTCCACTCAGTTTACAAAGGAAGATTTCATAGCATGTCGAGACTATCATAGAGCTGATTATTGCCCGATTTGGGATGAAGATTTGGATAGCGTTA
>JAHHTS010000211.1 GCA_020024475.1 Oscillospiraceae bacterium | reverse complement strand
ATTCGGGAAGCAGCATATAGTCATTCAGTTCAGCCTGCGTAATACTAAGGATTTTAGCGTTCTCTACAGACAAAATGCCTACTTTATCAACATGACTTATCTCATCATTGATAAACTCCTCGTACATAGGACGGACTACAGGCGTAATGGTAAGCAGCCACTTATCCCAATCATGCATATTTACTGCATCAATGAAATCGTAAATCGCCTTTTCCGCGGCATCTTGAGGACCGTTGTTAGCATTGTATGCAGCATATGCTGACATTGCATTAGGCAAAAGTACACATCCCACCGCAGTTCCCATTGCCATCCCCATAAATTTTCTTCTTGTAATAGAATTACTCATACTATGCTCCTTTCACTAAAGCTCTACAATATGTATCTGTTGAAACCTTAACCTCGTATAGGAACACGATTGGTTTCTTTTTCGCCAATAGCATCATGGCACCAATGGCAATAAACTTTTGTATACGAAATCATATACGTTACACCATCGATTGTCTTATACTCCACTCTTGTTTCGCCCTGATCCAATTTACTTGCGTGGCGATGACCTGCAGTGTCGCAAGGTTCAAAGAGTGGAAAAACCGGCGAATCTTTTTTCAGCGTAGACATACTAAACCTCCTTATTATAAATGATTTCATGCGAATCATACGAACACAAGCTCGTCATTTAGTTGCCAAAGTAATAATATTTTGTTGCGTTTCTTTCTAAAATTAAAAACGAATACTGAGTCGTCCTCACTTTGCATCCTACTACATGTTTTCTATATGTCGTTCAGCACTTTTCCTGCAAAGCCTGACAACCTCATGGACAGGTCTATATACATAACATAAAACATTGAAATGGTAGGTCGCTGAATTTCTTTTGCTTTCATATCCTTCATATCCAATTTCTATAACGAATTAAACCGTTAATATTGGACACTTGTAATAAATGAATTTAGCATCTTTTACTTTGTTCAATCCGGGGTTGCTGTACACCATCTATAGTCATATCAATTGTTAGTTTATAAATTTCACCTTTCTTTACCGAAACACGTTCATTCATCGCAATAGTTTTCTTTCCTTGTTCTGTCCAAGTTTTTATGCAAGAATTTTTATGCCATAGTTTCATGGTTACATATGTATTTGTAGTCTCCGCTTGCAAATACGCAGTACATATAGCTGTGTTGCCATCCATGGATAAGTATCCACTCGTCAAAAAGTACGGAGACACATCCTCCGCAAAGGATGTTACGGGAACACAAACGACAAGAAGTAAAGCAGAAAGAATCATAGCTATTTTTTTCATTTTAAACACTTCCTTTATTTTTTTAACGAATCCGATTTTAATTTTTGGACACTTTAGCATAGCTTTTTTAAAATTTTGGAGTATAATCACTATTGAAAAATTTTTAGAGGGTGCATGACAATGATGATATACATGGCGATGATTGACGATCCCAACGATCGCAAGAAATTTGAACATATCTATGTTACATACAAGGGGCTCATGTTTTACGTTGCCAATCAAATTCTGAAAAATAATGAAGACTCAGAAGATGCTGTTCACAATGCATTTATTTCCATTGCTAAAAACATTAGCAAGATTCAAGAAATAGAGTGTCCAAAAACGAAGAGCTACATCGTTAATATAGTAGAGAACAAAGCGATTGATCTCTATAGAAAAATACACAAAGCGTATTCTACAGAATACATTGAAGAAAACATTGGTATCACTGTGGAGGCTCCTGCTGAAAATGAACTAGCCGATTGCATTCTTAAATTACCTGCAAGGTATCGTGAAATCATTCTAATGAAGTATTCCTATGGCCTTACCTGTAAAGAGATTGCCTTGCAAATGGGCATCTCGATTGAAAATGCTAATAAACTTGATCAGCGGGCAAAAAAGAGGCTCATGCAAATTTGTAAAGAGGAGTGTGTTCTGTGATAACAGATGCTATGCTAAAGCAAGCCGCGACCGAAGCAGCAATCAAACTCAACGATAGCCTACCAAACCCAGAAGAATGTAAACACGAATATTCTCATGCATTCGAAAAGAAAATTAAAAAATTAACGCACCATGTTGCACATCCCATATTTTTCCGTCTAGCTCAAGTAGCTGCTTGCTTAGTTTTAACTATTACGCTGGGTTTCAGTTCAGTAATGGTTGTCAATGCAGATGCACGAGAAGCCGTATTTAACTGGATTAAACAGGCGTACCAAACAGTATACTGCTACTTTTCTAATGGAGAAATTGACCAAACCAACTGTGAAACACCAAAATATCGGCTTGGATGGATTCCTACTGAATACAAACTTGAGTCCGTCATGGAGTTAGGAAAAGGCGAAATCCAACTTTTCTCAAATATTCATAATGATGCTTTGTCATTTCAATATAATATCGCAACTGAAGGTGGTACTCTAACAATAGAAAAAGATGGGTGTTCTATACATCAAATTGAAATCAACGGAGTAATGGCAGATGTATATCTGGCAAACGATCCGGTGCAATATAGCTCTATTGTCTGGATTAAAGACGGTACTCTATTCTGCATTAGTGGATTTCTTTCAGAGGAACAACTTGTTCAAACGGCTGAGTGTGTAACATCCAGTAATGATATTGCATAATCATAATAAAAAAGAGGTGGCATTCTATAGTTTGGAATGCCACCCTTTTTCCCTCTTTTTTATTATAAATTTTATAAAAATTTCGTAAGCACCCAGCAAGATAATGTACTTGTCCTCAGGCTCTCTGCATGAGAGAATGAATCTAAATAATGGATTGGATTTTTTAGACAC
>JAHHTS010000210.1 GCA_020024475.1 Oscillospiraceae bacterium | reverse complement strand
CATCGTGAATCACCTTTCGTCATGCCCGCGCTTTGAACGTGAGCAGTTTATCTCGGTAGTATTCGTATTGGGTTTGGCGAGCGGAAAGCTCGGCGGTAAGGTTGGAAATTAAAGTATCATATTGATTATCTAGCATTTTAAAATTTGAAATGATCCGTTTTTGTTTTTCGATATCAGGAACAGGTAGAATAAATTTTCTTATCTTTTCCATAGGAATATTTTTCATAGATGAAGTTTGCAGTAACCTGTTAATCTGTGTCCGCCAAAATACTTCACTTTGAAAATAATATCTCATAAACTCTGGCAAAACTTTATTATCTTTTAGTCGAATCAATGCAACATTTGGAGCTAAATAAAATCTCGCATTTTCATTTATAACCGCTACTTGCCCTATTGTTCCAACATATGTAAACAACATGTCACCAATTCGTAATTTGCTTCTTTCTAATTTACTAAAGTCACTTTCATCAACATACTTTACATTGGTTAAATCAAGTTTTCCATTTTTTACATTTAATCCTCGCAATGCAATAATTTTTCCTGTATCTGAATATTTTACGTATTTTGTAAATTCATAGCCTGCAAGTTTAGTTACTAATGCCATTTCACCAAGTTGAACTTTCTTTACACCCTCTTGAAAATCCAGAATCCGATTATGATAAAACGATAGTTGCTTTTTTCTCGCTTCAATCTCCGCCGTGATCTTGTTTTGCAGTTCCGTTTCCATTTGCGTAAACTGATCCAAAATACGGACAATTTCTTCCTGTACGGGCAGAGGGGGAACGGGGATTTCAACTTTATTTAAGATTGTTTGCGTTAAACTTGGCACTCCGCCTGCTTTATTTAGCTTTTCCAAATGTCTATTTTGAAGAAAATAGAATACATATTTAGGAAGAACCAGCGAAGTATTTATTATTGTATAAAATATTGTATCTACTGTCCAAAATGGTTTTTCAATATAATACAGTTTATCCAAAGATCCCTTACGTGGAATCAATACAGAAGGTTTATCAAATACCGCCGTATCTACATACGTCATAATACCGCCCGAACCGTACACAGGCACTGTTCCCTTTTTAAACGCTTTATAATCTTTTCCGTTTTTTATTTTTAATACATCTTCAAGATGCTTTATTTCCACCCCGTTCGGACAAAGCTCTTGGAGCAGGGATTCTAATTTACTCATTATTTTTCTCTATCTTTCTTTTACATTCCGATACAAAAACAGAATATACACTCTCAAATTGAGTTGTTCCTAGCATACCGACAATAGCAAAAGGCCACGGAAGCAACTTTTTCATCTCTGGGATACGATCTAATCGGATAATTTCTATTTTTTCCGTGCAAATATAAATTACATACTTAATTTGCTCTTTGAATCCATATAAATAGTCAAGCATAATTTTGTCCCGACTCAATCTATAATCATGGAACCGCTGTGGCTCTCGCAGTCCATCAAATCGGGTCTTTGGTTCAAGCCCCTTATATACTTCTTCATACATTTCAATATCATGTTCCGGAAAATCAATCATAAATACACCAACATCTTTTTCCCCAGAATATGCATTCAAACTTTGAATATGATGTTCCCAACAAGAATGCAGAGATCTGCTTAAATAATGATAATTATGTTCAGGGTATTTAAATGTGGATATTTTTTGGTATTCTCCCGCATAATGAGGATTATTGGTTACTTCTTTTTCAAAAGCTTCAACTTCGGCATCAGTTTTTTTGCGGTACTGCGCATATTCGTTTTGCTGTTTAGCACCTTTTCGAGTGACTTTAGAAGCCGTAATTTGAAAGTGCTCAATATAACCGTTGTCGAACAGAAAATCAGGAAAATTGCTGCTATGAGGAAGAGCCTTTGCATTTTTAAGAATATTTTCTAATTCTTCGTAATCCTCAATTGTAATTCCAAATAATTCTATATCTTTATGTGCTTTAAACCGCTCTCGTACATAATCTAAACATTTTTGTTCTTTCTGACCATGTATATCTTTATCATTCATCATAAGCCCTTACCTTCTACTCAAACGAAGAGTCTTTTTTAACTTATTTAAAGAATCGTGTTTTTCCATATCATCATAGGCAGCGTAGAAATCTAATAAACAATCTACTATAGTTTCCTGTTCTTTTGAATCTTCTAAACTTTCTTTTACTCTCTGCGGCAAATTTCTCGTTTTAAGTTCCATTTGTTTGGTTAATAAAAGACGCTTAAAATCCGCTAAAGAAACAATCAGTTCTCCATACTGTAAAACGAAATTTGAAACACGTTTTCCATCTGCATTAAACCATAATATTTCAATTTCTTTACCGGGCTCAATATATTTTTCTGATATGTAATGTGCAAATTTTATTCCTTCATCCAGCTTAACATCATATACTGTACTGTGGGGTCGAAAAAAACCTATTCCTTCAGATGCCATTGTACCAGTTAGAGAGAACAGTAATTCTTCTATTTCATGGATTCCAATATTTTCTAAATCTGGATTGTCGAAAAACAGTGCAGAATAATTGTTAAAAGTGTTTGCCGCTGTTGCTCTCATTTTTACTAATATGACATACATCTTCAACCGTCTCTCAAATAATTGATGTTTGTTACCCAGACGGATTTGATAAACAGAAATCCAAATGGCAACAATTGAAACGAACAAAGATGAAGCCGCTAGAATTAACTGGTCATGTGCTTTTAGAAAATTGATGATTTCCGTCATCCCTCAATCTCCTCGATGATCCCCCGAATCTGTTCGCGCAGTTCGTCGGCGCGCAGGCAGATTTCTTCAATCTCCA
>JAHHTS010000209.1 GCA_020024475.1 Oscillospiraceae bacterium | reverse complement strand
TCCAAAGTAACAGATTTTTATATTTAATCTGTCTACTTTAGAGGTATCATATCAGAGTTTTATAGTTTCTGAGATCGGTTCTTTTATTTTTTATTTCCAAATATTTAATTCTGAAAGTATTGAAGTTGTGATGTTGGATGCCACACTTCCGGTAGCTTTTGCTGCTCCTTGTATATTTGTTGCAAAATAATATACATTGTCAGGTGTTTCAATATAACCGATAAACCAGCCATTTATATCTTGTCCATCAATTCGTCCTGTTCCAGTTTTACCATAAAGAGAACCTTTTGAATTAGAAGAGAGAAGGATGGAATTTTTGACAGCATTTATATTCTGTGGAGCAAATTGAAATTCGTTGTTATGGAATTTTTTTAGTAGCTGTACTTGTTCAATCGGAGAGATTGTCAAAGATAAATCTGTCCAGTATAATTCAATATCCGAGCTAATTTGTTGATTTCCATATTGAATTGCTTGTAAAAATGATTTTATAGAGCTAAATCCTAATTGTGAATCAATAGATTGAAAGTACCAGTTTACAGAGTTTTGCATGGCAGAATCTAATGTCTGATCAGCTTCCCATGTATCGAATGGATAATCTTCTCCATTCCAAGTCATATCCGAATCTTCAGAGCTAATGATGCCGGATTCTAAACCGAGTAAGGCATCGTATATCTTGTAAGTAGAGTTGGGAGCAATTCGTTCTTTGGCATTTTCTATGTCAAAGATACTCCATAGATTTTGGCTTGTATCATATAAAACAAAACTTCCCTGATATCCATTGAAGTGATCGGAAAGATCAATCATGGAAATATTTTGAATATCGTTTGGCAGACGATATTGTTTTTGTGGGGAAGCGAATACAGCCAATATAGGTGTACAGCTCAATAAGAGGAAAACAATGAGGGTATAAATAAGAAATCCTCGGATTTTTCCTTGCTTTTTTCCTTTTTGAAAGGTTGCGATATTTAGAATCCTTCGTTTGATTTGCTTCATATTTCCGCTCATTCCGGTTGCATAAGGAAAGGGGATTAGAGAAATTTTTTCAGCAAAATTGATTAATGTGTTTCCGTATGCCTGATAATCTGTTTCGTCAAGGAGATGTAATACGGCTGAATCACAGGAAAGTTCTCGATCACATCGCATTTCTTTTAAGACATACCAGACGAAAGGATTAAACCAGTATAGAATACCAACCAGATTCATTAGAAAACCAATGAGTGCGTCTTTTTGGCGACAATGCTGTAATTCATGTAAAAGCATGAAGCGCATATCTTTTGCATCAAAATCTGAAATTAAATGAATCGGAAGGTAAATGCGAGGTCTTATGAACCCCACAGTGGCAGGTGATTTTAAAAACGCTGTACTGTATATCGGAATCTTCTGTTTGTAATGCATCTCTTTACAACAGTTTGCATATAACAGTTTTACTTGTTGATTTTGTACTGGCAGTGCAGATTGTTCCAAGGTTCGAAGCCTAAAAAAAGAATGTGCAGCTATGATGAACATTGTGACAGTACCAACCACCCATAAACTAAAGATGAGTAAGTGAATGGGAGATGGTGTTTTACTGCTGATCGAAACTGCAAAATCATTTACTTTTCCAATGGTAGAACTTTCATTCATGATAACTTGACTATCAGGAGCTGAGAGAAAAATCCTTTTTGGAAAATTTAAAAGATGTAAGGAGGGTAATTTCTGTAAAATAGCGAAGATATTTGTAGGTAAAAATGGAACAGCCATGAAGCCGAGCAGAAAAAACCAAAGGTGATATTGCATACGAGCGGATAAATATTTCCGAAATAAGTGTTTTACACCTACCATGATTACAATAAAAACGGAAATAAAAACATTGCATATTAAAAAACGAAGTCCAAAATCAAGCAAATAAAATCCTCCTATTCGTGAGTGTCTGAGAGAAGATGACGCAGGGTATCAATTTCTGTTTTAGATAATTTATCATTTTCTAAGTAAGAGGTAAGCATAGAAACGATGTTCCCATTATAGTATCGGTTTAAAAAGGAATTACTTTTTTGACTGATATATTCAGTTTTCTGTACCAGGGGAGTATATACAAATACTCGGCTTTTCTTTTCGTAAGTAAGAACTTTTTTCGTTACAAGCCGTTTTAACATTGTTTGTATTGTCTTAGGACTCCAGTTAGTTGTTTGAGTCAGTTTTTCAGTTACTTCATTTGTACTAATTGGGGCATATTCCCAAATAACTTTCATTACTTCAAATTCGGCCTCTGAAATTTGTGGCAGTTTACTCATATTATTTCCTCCAAATCTTACGGATGTAATAAGAATATTATAAAAAGATTTTATAACAAAGTCAAATAATAGAAAAGGATTGACAAAATCTTACATTTGTAATAATCTAAATATTATAAATGTAAGAGAGGCGATTTAAATGAGAAAAAAGAGTCGGTTAATAAAGGAGATTTTATTAGTTAGTGTTATAATCCTAACCATATTATCGTTCTATTACATATGGAAAATTAATCATGTTCCAAAAGGACTTGAACTTAGGTCGTGGTTTAGTATCAGCTATGGTTCTCTCTTAATTATCTTTTGGCAGGTTTTCGTTATTATATGCGCTGTTATTATTAGTAAGCAACTTTACTCCAAGATACCATCACTGGTTCTTCGCATATTTTCCTATATTTGTATTTTCTTATCATGTGGCTGTATTATATTGTATTTGACCTGGAATTTCGCTAAGATAAATATTATAAACAATAGAGATAGTGAAAATCCAAATGGAACATTAACCGTTTATCATGACAGGGATTTATTA
>JAHHTS010000208.1 GCA_020024475.1 Oscillospiraceae bacterium | reverse complement strand
ATTATAGTCTTCCCTTAATGTTAACATATTTAATTTTTAATTCCTTAAAATTTCTTCTTGATGTGTTAATTACCATTTTATTATTTAAGTATATTTTATAATCTGAAAGCTTAACCACATATTTGATATTAACTATATAACTTTGTTGAACTCTTAAAAAATTTTTTTCTTCAAATTCTTTTTCTAAACTATCTAATGTTGAGTAAAAGCTATGTTCCTTGTTATTAATTGTTTTTATTATTACTTTTCTTCCATCACTAGTTAAATATAGTATTTCTTTATATGGAACTTTGATAATTTCACCCTGTTTTTTATACACAAAACAATCATCTTTTTCATTATATTCCGACAATATATTTGAAAATTCTTCATCAAAAACATCTTCAATATTATTTTTTAAAATATATCTAAGTGCTTTAACTTTATATCCTTGAACAGCATAATTAATATAAGCAGAAACATATACTAAAATTACCTCTGGGAGTAATAATCTTAAATCCTCTCCTGTTTTTATTCCATCAAAAGGTTTCATTTCTACATCTAGGAACACAATATTATATAAATGGCTTTTACAACTATTTATCAAATCTTCACTATCTGTGAATGTAAAAATATTTATATTTAGATTATTATTTGAAGTATATTTCGCTATTAGATTATGTATTTTATCTACAAACATTATATTGTCATCACATATGGCTATTTTTATCATTTTACCCTCTTATAAAACACTAACTAAACTTAATATTTATACTATATATATTTATATACCTTAAGTCAAATTTTATTTAATGTTTTAACAACTGCCCCATTACACCTTGAAATTAAAAATTATGAGTTGCTTTCTCATTATTATGTTTATTTTTCAGTATAAAACTGTGCTATTTGACACCTATTCAGGCACGTTACAGTTAGATATTTATCCAACATAGTGTTACAAAAATGCTTGACCACTACACCTCTCTTACACCATGGGGAGTGGTAATTTCCATTTTGGAAACAACCACTTCTTCCTGCAATTCTCCCTTATTAAAAATTTTCTTCAAATGCTTGCTGATTACCGGAATTTGAATATCAAACATTTCTGCCATTGCCTTTTGATTGAGCCAAATGGTTTCGTCCTTGATTAAAACATTGATAGATACATCTTCCTCAGCTGACTTGTATATTAAAAAGTCAAATTCTCTATCCATTATCATTCCTCAATTTATGAAATTATCTTGTCAATCTCATCACGCAAAACTTGTTCTCTTGCTACGATTTCCTTTATCTCTGCATTTAGTTTCGTAATATCAATCTGTTCACGTGTATCCTTTGCTTCCACATAAGTGGAAATAGAAATGTTGTAGTCATTTTCCTCGATTTCATCATAAGTCGCCAGATGAGAGAAGTGAGCGATTTACTCACACTTTGCAAAAACATCAACAATACGGTCTATATTTGCAGATGTCAGCTTATTGTTGTTTGTCACCTTGACGCACTCGGAAGAATCATCAATAAACAAGGTCTTGTTATCAGTCTTGTTCTTTTTCATCACCATAATACAGGTGGCAATGGAAGTGCCGAAGAACAGGTTTGCAGGTAGCTGGATTACGCAATCGATGAAGTTATTATCAATCAGGTATTTACGGATTTTCTGTTCTGCACCGCCACGATACATAATACCTAGAAAGCATACAATAGCCACAGTTCCGTTAGATGCCAGCCATGAAAGGCTGTGCATAATAAAAGCAAGGTCAGCCTTGCTCTTTGGTGCAAGCACTCCTGCCGGAGCAAAACGAGGGTCATTTATAAGTGTTACGTCATTATCGCCTGCCCACTTGATAGAATATGGAGGATTTGCTCGTGTTAGCTAAGGACTAAAAAAATTTGTGTCTCCCGAATGAGTGTTCAAAGTCTTTCACTGACACTTTCATTCAATAAACACAAATCTCTTATTGTTCGATGATGTTTTTAGCACATCTTTAAACTTGTATTGAATTTCCACTTTCATACCACTGTAAGCATAAATCTTGTCAATAAAATACAGCAGCATCTGGTTCGTTACTTGCTCTACCTTTAAAACTCCATCAGCAGCTTCTGTAATCTACTTGTATTTTGGAATAACAGCATTTTGGATATCCAAAAGTTGTTGTTCCAGGGCTTTTTTCTTCTCGCCAAATCCGTCCAGCTCCAGTGACAATTGCTCTTTTATGGATGTACATTCATCTCGGCTAATCTCTCCATCAGAATATCTCTCATACTCTGTAACCTTTGCACATAATTTTGCTTCATGTATTTTATAGTGGTCAAGTATTTTTGTAACACTATGTTGGATAAATATCTAACTGTAACGTGCCTGCATAGGTGTTAAATAATTATTATATGAATGAGGTCGAACATAATTGTACCAATTGATATATTTCATTGTAAGCTCGTCAATCATTTCAATACTTGAAAATGAAGTAATATTATAAAAATTACTCTTGAAAGTGTTATAAGATCTTTCTATAGGCACATTGTCATAAGGACAACCTGCTTTACTCATACTTTGAGTTACATGATTATCTTTGCAGAAGCTAACAAATTCCCAAGAAGTAAATTGTACTTTATTGTATGAATGTAGAATTACCTGAGGATTCTTTTCCTGCTTCAAAGCTTTTTTAAAAGTTTTTTTTGCTAATTCTGTATTTATGTAATTACTATTCATAGATGCTACTGCTGATGGGTAATACAAATCAATAATTGTACAGTTATATCGGAACTTCCCATTTGGTTGGCGCATATAAGTAAAATCCGTACACCAAATCTTGTTTTTGCAACCAACTGTGAAATTTTGGTTTAAAAGATTATTAATAAAGTGAT
>JAHHTS010000021.1 GCA_020024475.1 Oscillospiraceae bacterium | reverse complement strand
GCAGCAGCTCCAGCAGCAGAAGAAAAAACAGAATTTGATGTAGTTCTTGTTGAAGCAGGCGCTTCAAAAATGGGCGTTATCAAAATCGTTAAAGAATTTACAGGTCTCGGCTTGAAAGAAGCAAAAGAAATCGTTGACAATGCTCCAAAAACATTGAAAGAAGCTGTTTCTAAAGCAGATGCTGAAGCTATCAAAGCTAAACTTGAAGAAGCTGGCGCAAAAATCGAATTGAAATAATTCACTTTTCTATTTTTACAGAGTCCTTTTGGACTCTGTTTTTTTATTTTACATTATAGTAATGACTATTGAATTATTACAAAAACATAGGTGACTATTCATAATTGATACATCTATGAAAATAGAGTATTTTTATGAAACCTTTTTACCATATAATCTCTAGTTGTCATAGTTAAAAATTAAAACTTAATAAAAATTAAAATAACCTCACATCTATTTAAATTTGATGTGAGGTTCACTTTATTTTTACATAAAAAAATGGTAATATTATTGTAATAAAAAAATAATAGGAGATAATATGATTTTTTTTAAAACAATCGAAACTGTTGATATAACTAAAGAAATACCATTTGCTTATTGGATAATTTTCGCAGTTGTAATGTTTTTTGTACTAACATTGGCATCAAAAATATTGACTAATCTTTTTATACCTAAGCCCGGCAAAGAAGAGGCGCCTATATGGTCTAAGTATAATAAAAAGGAAAAGTAATTTTACTCACCAATTTTATAGAAATTTGTATATACAGCCTGAGCTTTTTGTGATATGTACTTATCTTTGTGATAAAAACCAAAGTACCATTTTTTGTATGTTACTTTTTCACTTAAAGAATCTAAAAAATCAAAAAGATTGCCGAAAGTATGACTGTTCATATTTAAAAATCTATTTATTTTTCCGCTTGGTGAATGGGTAAGTATATAGTCAACTTTATATCCCACTTTTTCAAGATTTGCCCTGCAGTTTGCAAAATCTTCTTCACTTGGCGGATAGTCGCTAAATACGTCATCAATATAATCATCAGCGCCACCAAAACATAATATTTTATAATCTTCAATGTCCAAAATTTCACCACGCTTAATGTAATAGATTTGTCCAGGGCATATTTCTTTGGCGGCTGCACCGTGACAAATGGCATCTGGATATTGGCACAAAGCTTTAAAATTTTCGTTATACCCATCGATAAACAAAACTTTAAAAGGCAATTTTGAAGTTTTTTTAAGATTTTTTATCTGTTGTTTATCATTTTGCCAAACAAATCCAAAATCGCCTAAAACGATTACAGTGTCATATTTTTTTATGAACTTCAAGTCCTTGCTTGTCAGCCTTTCTAATTCACCATGGGTGTCAGCGGTGAGAAAAATCATAATATACCTCTCTTAAAATGCTAAATTCACTTTATTTATATATGAAAATGTGATAAAATAAATTTTTAGGAACTGTTTATATAACAGTATAAAATTATATAATAATATATTATAGAAAAATCAAAATATATGAAAATATGAAGTTTTCATACTTTGAATATAAAAACGCTATTGTTACAAAGTAATTATACTTAACTTTTTAAGGAATGTCTATATGAAAAAACTTATAAAAATTTTTAATGTATTACTTGTTATGATAATGTGCTTTCCGTTATTCACATTTAGTGCTTCAGCAGCATCAAATACGGCTGCAAGATACAGTTTGCCTTTTGATGTGAATGCCGAAGCATATATTTTAGTAAGTCTTGATACTGGTGAAGTTATTTTTGAAAAGAATAGTAATCAACAGTATATCCCAGCGTCTCTTACAAAGATGCTTACAGTTTATACAGCGTATCAGTATATAGAAGATTTAGATAATACTATGATTACGGCACCTGCATATATTTATGACGCATTGTTTGGAATGGGTGGTTCTACTGCTGATATACGCAAAGGTGAAACTTTGTCGGCTAAGGAACTTATATATGCTTGTATGCTACCAAGTGCTAATGAAGCGGCTAGCATTTTAGCTGACTATATAGGCAAAGGCAGTATAGATAATTTTTGTATGATGATGAATAATGAAGCTAAAAAGTTAGGCTGTAAAAATACCAATTTCACTAATCCACACGGACTATTTATAGAAAATCATTATACAAGTGCCTATGATATGTATCTTATAGCAAAAGCATTATATGAAACACCTGGATTTATGGAAATAGCAGAAACAGTTACGCATAAAATGCCAGATAACCCAAGATATCCAAACGGATGGTTTATTCAATCTACAATAAGGATGCAAAGCAGAACATCACCTTATTATCGTTCATATGTAAGTGGTATGAAAACAGGTTCACTTAATGAGATAGGGCATAACTTTGTTACTGTTTGCAAAAATAATGGTGAAAGTTATATACTTGTTGTAATCGGAGCAAAAAAATCAGAATCTGATCCTTCACCGGCTTTCACAACAACAGCTCAGATTATGGATTATTTTTTTGAAACATATTCTATGAGAAGTGCAAATACATTGACATTTCCTGTTACAGATATTCCACTTAAATATGCATCTGACACGGATACATTGCTTTTATATGCAGATACAGAGGTAATGTCTATTTTACCTAATGATGCAGATGAAACAAGTTTTCAAAAGGTGTATAACTTACCAGAATCTGTTAGTGCCCCTATCCATAAAGGGGATGCCGTGGGGACAGTTGACTATTTTTTGGCAGGGCAGAAGGTAGGTACTAGTCAGCTTATAAGTAATGATGATGTTGATAGAAGTATGATAATGTTTCTTGTAGGTAAGTTTCAAGAAGCATATAAGTCACTATATTTTAGAGTGGTGCTTTCAGTTACAGCAACTCTTGTAGTATTTTATTTCCTATACACATATATTCAATATAAAAAATATGAAAAAATGAATAAAGTACACAGAAGGAGACGCTAAAAAGCAATAAGTTATGAAAAAGTTTTATATCGTTCTCAGTCGTTCAAATACTATTTTTGCAAGACTAATAAGGTTAGTAACGCACAAATATTACAATCACACATCTTTTACTTTTGACAAAAGCCTTGATGTATTTTATTCCTTTGGAAGAAGAAACCCAAAACATATGTTCCCGGCAGGATTTATAATCGAGGGAGTTCATTCTGGTTTTTTTGGACTGCATCCTAATGTAAGAATTTGTGTTTTGGAAGGAGAGGTTTCAGATGCGGATTATGATATTATTCAAGAAAGATTGAAACCGTTTATAGCTAATCCTAAAAAATATGTTTACGGTACATTTCAAACTATAAACATGACGCGTGGTAAAGCATACCGTAGCGATAATCATTTTGTATGTAGCGTATTTGTAGCATATCTTTTTAGGGATATACTTGATTTTGAAAAGGATTATTCTTTGGTATATCCAGAGGATTTCTATAAATTTAATTTCAAAAAAATATATGAAGGAACAGCAGGGGATTATACTTATGAAAAATAGTAAATTTGAAATCAAAGATCCACGCAATCTCACAATGTTAACAGATTTTTATGAACTTACAATGGCTAATGGCTTTTTTGAGTGTGGAAAAAAAGATGTAGTGGGTGTTTTTGATATATTTTTCCGAAAGGTGCCTGACAATGGCGGGTTTGCGATTAGTGCAGGTCTAGAGCAGGCTATTGATTATCTAGCAAATCTAAATTTCAGCGAAAATGATATTGAATATCTTAAAAGCAAAAATATGTTTAGTGAAGAATTTCTTGATTATTTGCGCAACTTTAAATTTGAATGCAGTGTTTGGGCAATTCCAGAGGGAACACCAATTTTTCCAAAAGAACCATATATGACAGTAGAAGGCCCAATTCTTCAGGCACAGCTTTTAGAAACGGCATTGCTGGTGCTTTTAAATCATCCTACACTTATTGCAACAAAAGCAAACAGAATTGTTCGCAGTGCACATGGCCGCCCAGTGCAAGAATTTGGTGCGAGAAGAGCACAAGGCATTGACGCTGCTAATATAGGTAGCCGTGCAGCATATATAGGTGGATGTGTGTCCACATCAAATACAATGATGGATAGAGATATGGGTATTCCTGCCTCAGGCACAATGGCACACAGCTGGGTGCAGACTTTTGACAGCGAGTATGAAGCTTTTAAAAAATATGCAGAAACTTATCCTGATGGCACAGTTCTGCTTGTTGATACTTATAATGTGCTTAAAAGTGGTGTTCCAAATGCCATTAAAGTATTTGAAGAAGTTTTGAAACCAATGGGAAAGCGACCTATTGGTGTGCGCATAGATAGTGGCGATATCGCATATCTCTCAAAGAAAGCAAGAAAAATGCTGGATGAAGCAGGTTATCCTGATTGTAAGATAGTCGCCTCAAATGCTTTAGATGAGTACATTGTGCAAGATTTGATTATAAATGAAGCAAAAATTGATTCATTTGGTATAGGTGAAAAATTGATTTCAAGTCGGACTAACCCTGTTCTTGGTGGTGTATATAAACTTGTTGCAATAAAAAAAGACGGAGAGTATATTCCAAAAATAAAAATTAGTGAAAGCTTTGAGAAAATTACAATTCCTTATCGTAAGCAGGTATGGAGAATTTATTCAAAAGAGACTGGAAAAGCTTTGGCGGACTACCTCACAATTTATGATGAAGACCCGTCAAAACTTGATGAAATTACAATATTTAATCCACTTGAGCCTTGGAAAAAGCAACTTTTAACTGATATTGTTATTAAACCATTACTAGAGCCTATTTTTGTTGATGGTAAACAAGTTTATGAGAGCCCTTCACTTAGAGAAATAAGAGATTTTGCTCAAAGTCAGCTCGACACACTTTGGGATGAACTAAAAAGATTAGAATATCCACACCAATACTATGTGGACTATTCAGAAAAACTGTGGAAAGTACAGCGTGAATTATTGGAAAATAATGGAGAAACTGTGCGTTAGTTACAAAACTATTGAAAAATATACTAATATGGTGTATATTAAATTCGATAAAAACACAATCACATTTAAAGCATTGTGATGATATAAAATAGCAATACGGAGTATAAAATGTTAGAGTTAAAAAATATCAGCTATACAGTAACAGAAAACGGCCGAAAAGATATTTTGAAAAATATAAATCTTAAAATTGATGACCGTTTTGTAGTTATAACAGGGCCTAATGGTTCTGGTAAATCTACACTTGCAAAAATAATTGCAGGTATTATTAAACCTACATCAGGACAGATTTTGTTAGATGGTGAAGACATTACGGAAATGTCAATTACTGAAAGAGCTAATGTAGGTGTAAGCTTTGCCTTTCAGCAGCCAGTGAGATTTAAAGGTATTACAGTAAAAGACCTTATAAATATGGCCGCGGGTAAAAAAATTACATTTACAGAAGCGTGCAACTATCTTTCAGAGGTAGGTCTATGTGCAAGAGATTATATCAATAGAGAGGTTAACGGTTCACTTTCAGGAGGAGAGCTTAAAAGGATAGAAATTGCAATGATTTTGGCACGACGCACAAAATTGTCTATTTTCGATGAACCTGAAGCAGGTATAGACCTTTGGAGCTTTAACAGTCTTACAAGAGTTTTTGAATCAATGCATGAAAGCATTCAGGGAAATATTCTTATTATTTCACATCAGGAAAGAATTCTTGACATCGCAGATAAAATTGTTCTACTAAAGAATGGTGAAATCTCACAAATTGGCACAAAAGAGGAAATTATGCCACAGATTTTGGGTACAGCAATAGGTCTTTGCCCACAGATTAAGGAGTAAAGTATGGAATTAGATAAAGTGCAATTAAATCTTCTAGAACAGGTGGCAGACCTGCACTCAGTTCCAGAAGGAGCATATAATATTCGTTCAAATGGATATGCACTAGGACGTCGGTCATCAGCAAATATAGAAATTATACCAAAACAGGATAAACCGGGTATTGATATTTTTATCAAACCAGGAACAAAAAATGAAAGTGTGCATATTCCTGTACTTCTTTCAGAAACAGGAATAAAAGATTTAGTTTATAACGATTTTCATATAGGTCATGATAGTGATATAGTTATTGTTGCAGGTTGTGGTATTCATAATGGTGGCGATTTGCAAAGCGAACACAGTGGTATACACAGTTTTTTTGTTGGTAAAAATGCAAAAGTCAAATATGTAGAAAAGCATTATGGCGAAGGTGATGGCAATGGTGAAAATATTATGAACCCTACAACCATCATCGAAATGGCAGAAAATAGCTATATGGAAATGGAAACAGCGCAGATAAAAGGTATTGATTCTACAATTCGTAAAACAAGCGCCAAACTAAGCGATGGGGCAACACTAGTTATAGGAGAAAAAATTCTCACACACGGTAAACAGAAAGCTATTACAGAATTTGAGGTTGACCTTTCAGGTGAAAAGAGTTCTGCTCATGTTGTATCAAGAAGCGTGGCAAAAAATGATTCTTATCAGGAATTTATTTCAAAAGTATACGGCAATAACCTGTGCAATGGACACACAGAATGTGATGCAATTATTATGGATAATGCAAAGATTGCAGCAATACCTGAAATTAAAGCTAAACACCCAGATGCAAGTCTTATTCATGAAGCAGCAATTGGTAAAATTGCCGGGGAACAGCTTATTAAGCTTATGACTTTGGGATTGTCTGAAAAAGAAGCTGAAGAACAGATTATCGCAGGTTTTCTTAAATAGGATATTAAACGCACAGAGTTATCTGTGCGTTTTTTGTTGTGATAATTTTATTAAATATGGCAGAATTTTATTTATTTTTTACTGAACATAAGTTATAGTTATATTATAGGTTAGGTGGTGGTATAATGAATTTTAATATGAATTTTTTAGATTTACAGATTGGTAGTTTTTCGATTATATATATTTTACTATTTATTTTGTTAATATATATCTTTTTGTATTGGCAAAACTATGGTATAACCACCACGAAATATAGGTACAAAAATAAAAAATTACCTAAGGATATGAAAGGTTATAAAATAGTACAAATATCGGATTATCATAATACCGTGGTGCTTCATGAAAAAGTGTTAAATCTTACATCAAAAGAAAAACCAGATATAATAGTAATAACTGGTGATTTGTTTGATTGTAGAAAAACAGATATAGAAACCGGACTTAACTTGCTAAAAGATTTGGTTAAAATATCACCTGTTTATTATGTCACGGGAAACCATGAAGCAAGAATTGGTAATATAGATAATATAAAAATGAAAATAGAGGATATTGGTGTAAAAATAATCGAAGACAAAAAGATAAGTATATGGAAAGGCAAATCCTCTATAACGCTTATGGGAATAGCTGACCCGCAGTTTTTTTTGAAAGATAAAAAAGAAGATAAACACGCTTTTAGAAATCACCTTTTGAATTTTACAAAAGATGATGACAGTTTTAAAATTCTTTTATCCCATAGACCAGAGTTTATTCATACATATCGAGATAGTGGAGTTGATTTAGTATTTACTGGCCATGCTCATGGAGGACAGTTTAGAATACCGTTTACAAATATAGGTGTTTTTGTTCCAAACCAAGGAATTTTTCCTCCTTATGCTTCTGGTATTAAAACTCTTGATGAAACAACCGTGGTTATAAGTAGGGGAATAGGAAACAGTGTTTTTCCGTTTAGGCTTTTTAATAGACCAGAAATTGTCACTGTTGAGTTTTAATAAAAATTATCCTGAAAGCATCTCTTTTGAGGTGCTTTATTTTTTGATACAAAATTACTATATTTTAATAATAGAAAGCTGTTAAAATTAAATATATTAAAATTATAAAACAAAAAAGCGGAAGATTATCTTCCGCTTTAGTTGTATTTAATTATTTGCTGAGTTCACTCCGTAGCCATACAGCACCAACATCAAGTGCGCTGTAAAGTCCGTTTTTGATACCCTGTTTTTTAATTCTCCGAATAGGGTCGAGAGTTATATCAGTAGAAATTAAAGAGACATGTATCTTATCTGATACAGTCTGGTCGCCGACTGTTTTAGTGCTAAGCACTTTCATATAAACGATAACTTTTTCTTTAGGATTACCGTAATACAATTCGTCGTTGCTGCGTACAAGTGGCAGACCTTTGTAAGTCAATGGTGAAGCCATTGGGCATTACCTCCTTGAATTTACTCAGGGAGTTTTAGGCAAGATAGCTTTTAAGCAGGCTCTGGAGAATATCATCTCTGTCCAATTTTCTAATCTTGTTTCTGGCACCCTGGTGTGTAGTGATGTAGGTAGGGTCTTCTGAAAGAATGTAACCGACAATCTGATTTATAGGGTTGTATCCTTTTTCCTTTAAAGCATCATACACTTCCTTCAAAGTTTTTTTGATTTCTTCATCGCGTTCATTATAAATTGAAAAAATAGTAGTTTCGCTCATCCTACATCCTCCTTTTTTACTACTTACTATTTTACAGTAAAAATGTGACTAATTCAAGTACTAAACTTATCTTCTCAAAAATACATTAATTTTTGATAAATTATTCAAAATTTCTTCAATGCAAGCATCTGCAATTTTATCAGTGAGAGTAGCTTCTTTATCTCTAAGGACTATGCTGTAAGCCATACTCTTTTTACCATCTTCAATATGTGAACCACGGTATATATCAAAAAGTTTAACACTTTCTAGTTTACCATTGCAACTTGATTTAATAACATCCATAATTTCGCCGTTTGTAACTTTTTCATCACAAACAACAGCTATATCTCTTGTAAGTGCAGGGAAACGTGCGAGTGAAACATACTGATGTACGCCTTCAATGCTATTGAATAGCAACTCGCTGTTAATATCTGCGATGCAAACTTTTGTTTTTACGCCATAGTTTGAAAGAACAATCGGGTGTACTTCACCCATAACACCAATTTTAATATCGCCAATATATATGTCGGCACAGCGACCAGGATGATATGTACCACCATCTGTATTGCGAACAAAGCGAAGGTCTTTTATGTCAAGACTCCAAACTAGCTTTTCAATAACACCTTTTAAGAAGAAGAAGTCTTTTTCAGTTCCATAACAACCTAATATAAATTTTTCAGGTTCTTTTGGAAGGTCTTCGCCATCAATTGGCCAATATTCTTTTGCATTTTCAAATAAGGCCAATGAAGGTACACGGCTGTTAAAGTTTCTTGTAATAACTTCCATCATAGAAGCAACAGCAGTTGTTCTCATAATAGAAGTATCTTCGCCAAGAGGGTTTGAGATGACAACAGGTTTTCTAAGCCAGCTATCAGCAGGAATATTTAGAAGGTCAAAGTTTTTAGGTGAGTAGAATGAGAATGTTTCAATTTCATAGAAACCATAGCCCAACAAAGCGTTAACAACTTTTTTTGTAAATCGCTGAATTTCTGTTGGTTTTGCAACAGCGACCCCTTTCATTATTGTGCTTGGAAGTTTGTTGTATCCATATACACGAGCAATTTCTTCAGCAATATCATTCATTTCAGTCACTTTGTCTTTTGCGATATCGTAGCGACTTGTAGGCACTGTAATAATATTGTTTTCCACCTTCATATTAAGACAAGCGAGAATCCTAATCATTTCTTCTTTAGAAATATCAGTTCCAAGAATTTTGTTAACTCTTTCAAAGTCAAATTCAACTTTTCTTTCAGTTCGTGGGCATGGATAATTGTCTATATAACCGCCAATAATATCACCAGCATCGAGCTGTTTTACAAGCATAAGAGCCATTTGCAAAGCAGAAAGGCAGTTATCTGGGTTTAGACCTTTTTCATATTTACCGCTTGCTTCAGTTCTAAGGTTAAGCATACGGCTTGTTGCACGAACACATGGACCGTCGAAACAAGCTGATTCGAAAACTACCATATTTGTGTCTTCATAAACACCTGAATATTCGCCACCCATAACCCCTGCAACAGCTATAGGGTCTTTTTCATCAGCGATTACAAGCATTTTTTCACTAAGCTTTCGCTGCACCCCATCGAGAGTCATAATTTCTTCTCCAGATTTTGCCATACGAATATTTATTTCATTGCCATTTACATATTTATAGTCAAATGCATGCATTGGATGACCGTAAAGAAGCATTACATAGTTAGTTATATCGACAATGTTGTTTATAGGGCGCACACCACACATACGCAGTCTTTCTCTCATCCATTTTGGACTTGGTTTAACACGAACATTTTTAATCATACCAGCTGAATATCTTTGACAGTGGTTATCGTGAATTGTCACTTTAAGAAGGTCTTTGATGTCGCCTTCGCCTTCAGGAAAATGGGTTTCAGGAGCGGTAAAAGGAACATTAAATGCAGCACCTGCTTCTCTTGCAAGACCGAGAATAGAAAGACAGTCAGGACGATTAGGTGTTATTTCAAATTCAACTGAATAGTCGTCCATACCCAATGCTTTTACTATATCAGTGCCGAGAGGGTATTCTTCGTCAAGCACCATAATGCCATCTTCAACTGCATTAGGAAAATCGTGGGTAGTAAAACCAAGCTCACCAATAGAACAAAGCATACCATTGCTTGCAACACCACGAAGTTCCCCGTTGTGAATTTCTTTACCACAAGGTAAAATTGAGCCGTCAAGAGCAACCGGAATAAGGTCGCCTACTTTAAGGTTATGGGCACCGGTGCAAATTTGAAGAGTTTCATTTCCTATATCTATTTGACAAACAACCAATTTATCAGCGTGAGGGTGTTCGCTTATTGAGAGAACTTTACCTACGACAACATTTTTACATTTGTCAGATTCTGTTTTAAAAGTTTCAACTTTTTGACCAACCATAGTCATATCTTCGCTAAATCTGTGAATATCACAGTCAAACGGAGCATATTCTTTAAGCCAATTAACTGATGCGTTCATAATTATCCTCCTTAAAACTGTGACAAAAAGCGCATATCATTTTCATATAGCAAGCGCAAATCATCTATATTGTATTTCATCATTGTAAGCCTTTCAAGGCCCATACCAAATGCAAAACCTGTGTATTTTGTACTGTCGATACCACAAGTTTCAAGAACTACTGGGTTTGTAACACCACAGCCTAAAATTTCAATCCAGCCTTCGCCTTTACACATACTGCAGCCCTTGCCACCACATTTGAAACATGTCATATCCATTTCAGCACTAGGCTCTGTGTAGGCAAAGTGGTGAGGACGAAAACGCACTTTTGTATCTTCGCCAAACATCTTTTTAACAAATGCCTCTAGAGTTCCTTTAAGGTCAGCGAAAGTAAGACCTTCTTCAACCACAAGACCTTCAATCTGGTGAAACAAAGGTGAATGAGTTGCATCTATTTCATCGGCACGGTAAACACGACCAGGAACGATAACTCTTATAGGAGGTTTCTGATTAAGCATTGTTCTTACTTCCATAGGAGTTGTCTGTGTACGCAGAAGAATATTTTCTGTTATGTAGAATGTATCTTGTGTGTCTCTTGAAGGGTGACTTTCTGGCATATTGAGCATTGTAAAGTTGTAGTTATCGTATTCAACTTCAGGGCCATCAACAACTTCAAAGCCCATACCTAAAAATATTTCTTTAAATTCATCAAGAACTAGTTGAAGAGGGTGGCGTTTACCCATTTCTAACTCTTTACCAGGTAGTGTGATGTCAATTTCTTCATCTTTAAGCTGCTTTTCAAGCATTTCTGCATTGATAGCAGCAATTTTTTCTGATAATTTTTCTTCAATATTTGCTCTAACTTCGTTGGCGAGAGCGCCCATAACAGGCCTTTCTTGTGCACTAAGTTTGCCCATTTGCTTAAGAATAGATGTAACTTCGCCTTTTTTACCGGCATAACGAACACGAATTTCATCAAGCTGTGCAAGGGAGTTAGCGCTTTCAATCTCTGCAAGAGCGTTGACTCTAATGCTTTCTAATTGTTCTTTCATTGATTTTCTCCTTTATTAAAGTGGTTTTCCTGGGCGAAAACAACAAAAAAGTCTTCGCCCCTAAATTCAGGGACGAAGACTGTAATCTCCGTGGTACCACCCATATTTTTGCATAATAAGCAAACACTCATTCTCACATATAACGGTGTGTAACCGGCAAAACCTACTGTAATTTCAGTCCGCTTCTCCCAAGGGAACTTCCATTTTACTCTATTGCGTTATTTCACCAGCCAACGCTCTCTTTTTCAAAAGAAATAAAATGTACTTTTCTTGTTCATAGAATTTTATAAAATTTATTTTATCATTTTTTTACTAAATTTGCAATAGTTGACACAAATGTGTTATATAATAATAAATATGATAGTTAAGGAGGTGGCTTATGTATAAAATCGGTGTAGATATTACCACAATTTCAAGAATAGAAAAAAGTTTTGTTAAATCAAATTTTGCACAGCATGTCTTTACTGAAAATGAGCTGAGAGAATTTTATAATCAGCCAAAGCCGAAGTTTTCATCACTACGGGCAAACTTTGCCGCCAAGGAGGCACTGTCTAAAGCTTTAGGAACAGGCATAAGAAATTTCGAACTTAATGAAGTAGAAATACTTAGAGATAGTCAAGGTTGTCCGTATTTTAATTTTTACGGAAAAGCTGCTGAAATTATGGTTGATTATGATGCTCAGGTATCTCTCTCTCACGAAAAAGATACTGCTATAGCAATGGTAATTTTAGAGAAAAAAATAAGCATAATAAATCTTTGATTTGGTTATTTCAACACTTGAGAAAAGTCTACAAAAAAGATATAATTAGTATCGTTAAATATTTAATTAATATCGTTAAAGAAACGTAGTAAAAATAAATCTATATGAAATAAAGGAGAACAAAAATGAGGACAATAAGAGAACTCAAAGATAATATTTATTACATTGGTTCAAATGATCGTCGTTTGGCATTATTTGAAAATATGTTTCCACTGGAAAATGGTGTTTCATATAACTCATATTTTATTGATGATGAGAAAACAGCAGTTCTTGACACGGTAGATCGTTTTGTTTCTGATGCGTTTTTTGAAAATGTAAAAGCACTTCTTAATGGACGCAGTCTTGACTATCTCATTGTTCACCATATGGAACCAGATCATGGGGCAAATATAGGTCGTCTTATAGAAATGTTCCCAGAAATGAAAGTTGTTTGTTCACTAAAAGCAAATCAAATGATTGAGCAATTTTTCGGAGAAGAACTTGGTGACAGAGCAATTATTATAAAAGAAGGGGATACATTGGAATTAGGTGTCCATTCACTTAAGTTTCTAGCAGCACCAATGGTGCATTGGCCTGAGGTTATGTTTAGTTATGAAGAAAAAACAGGTATTCTTTTCTCAGCAGACGCATTTGGCTCATTTGGAGCTCTTGATGGAACAATATTTAATGATGAAACAATAGTTGATGAGAAATGGTATGCAGAAGCACGCAGATATTACTCAAACATTGTTGGTAAATACGGAACACAAACACAGGCAATTCTAAAAAAAGCATCTGCACTTGATATAAATATGATAGCACCTCTTCATGGCCTTATATGGAGAACAAATATTTGTGATTTTGTTTCAAAATATAATTTGTGGAGTAAATATCAGCCAGAAGTAAAAGGGGTTCTTGTAGCATATGCTTCAATGTATGGCAACACAGAGAGCGCTGCAAATGCATTAGCACTTTCACTGGCAGATAAAGGCGTTCATGATATTCGGGTGAGAGATGTTTCTGTTACAGATACATCTGAACTTATTTCTTTGGCTTTCAAATATAGCCATATTGTTATTGCAAGTCCAACATATAATCTTGGTTTGCACCCTAAGATGGAACATTTTGTTGTTGATATGAAAGCACTTAATTTACAGAATAGAACCGTTGCAATTATTGAAAATGGCACATGGTCACCTGCAGTTGTAAAAACCGTGACAGAAATTTTGTCCACAATGAAAAACATTACTATCATGAATGAAAAAGTTCTTATTAAATCATCACTTAGAGAACAACAACAGATTGAAACCCTCGCAAATGCAATAGTTGCAGATATTAACAAATAAAACAATCAACACAAATGCACGGTTGTTGTAAATTGATAAAATAAATTCAGTAATTATAATGTTGAGTTAGGCACTAATCGAAAGATTAGTGCCTTTTTAATGAGTAATAGATATGTTGATTTGACAACACGATATTTATGATTTTAATTATAGAAAAGATAAGACTAAGAAAATTTTATTGAATCCATTCAAAAAAATATATAGATGATGCAAATATAACAAGGCGATTTATTACACTATGTGACAAAAGGCAGACTATATAATTATATTGGTAAAGTATAAAGTCGTGCTAAAAATATTTTTTATGACTTATCAAATCATAACATAAAAGTTTTATAGAAAATATCAAATCAAGCAGAAGTTATATCATAAAATCAATAAATACTATTGTTGATATAGTGATTTATACAATTTGTTAAAATTATTTGATTGAAATGAAAACAATATTTCATTGTTTTTATTAAAATAATCAATCCTATAATTAGTTCATTCACTATAATAGATTATAAATGATAACGCTTAGATAATTATATACGATTTTGCTTATTTCTCTTAGATATTTATAAGTAGTAAAACAACAATATTGTGTTTTAAATCCTGCATAATTATTATTTCATTGTTTTAGTGTAATATAAATTGTAATTGTTCGAATACTCTATTTATATAAAATGTGAATATTTTGAGAATATACATTTATACTATTGACATTATGATACTATTCGTTTTATAATATCATTAAGCTAAAAACAAGAGGAGGTAAAATTTTGGGATTTCAAATTGGTGGTGCAATTTTAGACTTTGTTGTTCTAGGGATTCTAAATAGAGCTGATAAATATGGTTATCTACTCACACAGCAGGTCAGAGAGATTTTAGATGTTTCAGAGTCAGCGCTGTATCCTGCACTAAAAAGGCTTCAAAAAGCACAGTTGTTGCAAACCTATGACCAAGCATTTCAAGGTCGCAACCGAAGATATTATCAAATTACCGCAGAAGGAAGATTAGCATTACAGAAATACGCAGAAGATTGGCACGAATTTAAGTTGGCTATTGACGTATTGTTAGAAGGAGGACAGGTATGAGCCTAAACGAATATTTCGAGGAACTCGCAAAGAATCTAAAACGTCTTACTGAAGACGAGCGCCGTGAGGTGATTTCATTTTATAGAGAGTACGCATCTGAGGCAGGTATTGAAAATGGTGATGAAATGATAAAACATTTCGGTTCTCCTAGAGAACTCACAGCTGTTATTTATACTGAAGCCGCAGCAAAAGAAATTAATCCGGATTCGGAGAAGAAAGGAAATACAGGCAGAGGTTTTTTGATTTGTTTGGCAGCTTTAATGTGTTTTCCACTATCTGCATCTGCCATCATAGTGTTTGTCAGTGTAATATTTGCACTGTTGGTTTCAGTGATTAGTATATTCTTTCCGTTAATTATTTCCAGTATTGCAATTGCAATTTCAGGCATTTGGGCATTGATTCATGGATTTACCTATATTGTTCCATTTCAGCCAGGAGCTTTACTGATGAGTTTGGGAAGCTTTTTGGTTTTGACACCAATGGGATGCACCTTTTTAGCACTCATAATTTGGGTTACAAAAAAAGTAATTGACAGCATAACATTATTCATCACAAAATATATTAGAAGGAGATCTCGCCATGAAGCGTAAGTTATTGTTAATATTTGGAATTGCCGTTCGGTCTGGCATGTTACTGTTTGGATTAGGTTGGCTAATGTTAGACAAATCTGAAGTTAGGTCTAGTGCAGATAAGGAACTGAAACCTTTCAGCAACATTCAGCTTTCCGTATTGTCTGGCGATGTGACCATTGAAAAAGGTGATAGTTTTTCAATTTCATATAATCTTCATGGTCGTGAAAAAGTGAAACAGGTTGAGGTAAAAAATGACACACTATATTTTGATACCGGATTTGATTCTCGATGGAAACCAAGTAGCGGGCACTGGACTGTTGTAATTACAGTTCCAGAAGGAACTGAATTTGATTCACTCTATTTAAAAACAGTTTCTGGTGACATCACTCTTTTATCATATAACTTCAAGGATGGTTATTTTGATACAACTTCAGGTTCCGTTCAAATCTCAAATGTTAACTGCGATACACTCCGTGCAAAGTCAGTTTCTGATGACATAAGTTTGACTGATGCACAGGTTACAGAGAAAGCCGAACTAGAAACCGTGTCCGGAGATATTAATGTAGAAGCAAACTTTGAAGGTATTGAAGCAAAGAGTGTTGGTATGATTACCCTTAATGGTAATGACCAAGGGCGTAAGCTCAGCTTAGGTCATGATAATCCAATGTTAACTGCAAAGAGCGTTTCAGGATATATAAATATTGATACAGAATAAATTTTAATTAATAATAAAAATGCCATTTCAAAGACTGTAAATAATAGTCTTGGAAATGGCGTTTTTGCTATAATAATGGAGCTAGTGAAAACTATATCAATCGTAACGATGAATAGAATTAAAGATAAATTATTATAAAAGGGAAAAGTACATAACATATTTTTCAGATATCATTATTAAAAATTATCATTACTAGTTAGAATCACTTGTTTATTTTTGGTTTATATTCAAAAGATACAAAAAGTATAATTTTTACAGGAATAAACTATAAGTATATTGAAAATAAAATAATATAATGCGATAAATAAAATAATAAAAAATGATTAAACTTCTTTTTAAATATCAATAATAAGAGCAGAAAACAAAGGAGTGAAAAATATGGATGTAAAAAGAGGGGAAGTTTTTTACGCTGATTTAAGTCCTGTTGTTGGTAGCGAACAGGGGGGCACAAGACCGGTACTTATAGTTCAAAATGATGTGGGAAACAGACATTCACCAACAGTGATAGCGGCGGCAATAACATCTAAAAAAGATAAAACGATTATGCCAACACATATTTCAATTAAGGGTGATAGCTGTGGTCTTGCAAAAGACAGTGTTATACTTCTTGAGCAGATACGTACCATAGACAAACGGAGACTGAAAGAAAAAACAGGCAGTATTACCGATGTGGATTTGGATAAAGTGAATAAAGCACTCAATATAAGTTTTGGACTTATGGATACTTATTGAACTGATAAAATAAAAAACTGACAGCTTAATTGCTGTCAGCTTTTTAATTATTTAGAATATTTTTCAATGGCTGCTTTCATACCTGAAACATCAGCACCTTTATCTGTGAGAAATTTAGGTGATTCAAGCAACTTAGAAAGTTCATTAACATGGTAAGCAGGCATTGAACGAGCAACCGCAACATTAGCATCTTTGTTTGTGAAAACAGCAATAGATTCGTATTGACCGAATTTTACTTTTTCTTTGCGGTAAATATCTTTGAAAAGTTTTTCGCTACCAGTCAACATATATATAGGACTAGAAAAAGTAGTACGTTGATTGTTAAAAATTTGAACCCACTGTTCACTCCCGTTATCACCATATATATCACCAGCCTGCGGGCAAGCCTTAACCACAAGAGTTCCAAAGAAACCAAACAGAATGGCATCGAAGGACATAGTGGTGTTTTCAAACTGAATTGTTGTAGGACCGAGAACTTCGAAGCCTCTTAGACGAGCAAATTTACCAAGAGAGCTCATAATTTTTTCATTAGCTTTAGGGTCAATAGCATATTTTTTTCTTCTAAAAAAGATGATATCATCGCCACCCATAGCATATAAAAACATGAAAAGGATAACGAGAATAATAACTATATAAAAGTTTTCTGCAATAAATTTATACATTTTGTCCTCCGAATAAAATAATATAACTTAATTATTATAGCAACAAAAAAAGTAAAAAACAATAATTAACATAAATTTTGATTTTTTTCATAAATTTGATTAGAAATTATTGTAAATAAAGCTAGCAGAAGTGCCATAACCTCCATTATTCATAATGAATCCTGCCATTATCAGTGCTATAAAAGCATAGTAACACAGCCATCTTTTCCAAGGTTTCATAGTTATGAATATATTTGTAAGGCATTGTCCATTTAATTTAAAATTGCGTATAAAATCCATAATAATCATAATTGCTGTTGTGATAATTATATATGCGATATATGCATAAATCAAAATAGCCGTTCCATCAAATCCAGATTTTACACTTTCATAAAGTTCCTGTTTAAATGTGGTAATGCTAATATCATTAAGCATATGGGTGATATAGTAAATAGCATTTGGGACATCTTTACAACGGAAGAAAATCCAAGCAAAAGTTACAAGGGCGAAAGTGAAGGAAGTTTTTAAAATTCTTGAAAAGGTACTTTTACTTGTAGTGGTTTTTCCTTTATACTTGGTTAAAAGTTGCTCAACTATTTGATAAATTCCGTGCAAAGACCCCCAAATAATAAAGTTTATTGTGTTTCCGTGCCATATACCACTAATTAAAAAAACAATGAATAGGTTTAAAAGATGCCTGCTTTTATTAACACGACTTCCACCTAGTGGGAAATAGATATATTCAGTAAACCAACCTGAAAGCGTAATATGCCATCTTCGCCAAAATTCTTTTATGCTGTCCGCAAGATAAGGAACACGAAAGTTTTCGGCAATATTAAATCCTAAAATCATGGCGCTCCCCCTAGCTATGTCGCAGTATCCTGAAAAGTCTGCGTACAGCTGGAAAGAGTACATGATGGCAGTGAAAATGAGCATAAGCCCTGTATATGAGTTTAGGTCAGAGTGAACCTGATTTATAAACATTGCTAATATATCTGCAACAGCAATTTTTTTGAAAAATCCGAAAGCCATAAGTTGTAAAGCTGTTCTTGTGCGCTCATAGCTGAATTTATGTTCTTCATTAAGCTGTGGAATAAATTTATCAGCACGGTCGATTGGTCCCATAAGAATATGGGGGAAAAAGGAAATATATAACGCAAATTTTATGAAATTCTTTTCAGCATGATATTTTCCTTTATAAATGTCAATTAGATAACTAACTGCCATGAAAATGTAGAATGAAATTCCCATAGGCAAAAGCCATTTTGACAAATTAAATTTAATGTTGAAAAAGCTGTTTATGGCATCGAAGAAAAATCTATTATATTTGAAAAATAAAAGAGTTCCTATATTGATGAGAATTGATACAATAAAAGTAGATTTTTTCTTGTTTTTATCTAAAAATAGCCCCAAAATATATGTTATAAAAGAAATTATAGGAAGTAAAAAGAAAAATCGCACTTCATTGCAGAAGTAGAAAAAGTAACTTATAGCAAGAAGGTAAATATTTTTATATTTATTTGGAATAGCAAAGTATAGCATCGAAACAATTGGCAAAAAGATTATATAATTTATTGAATTAAAATTCATAGCGACCTCAAACAAATAATAGTTATTATTATTTTAACAATTATTACTGTTAAAATCAATAACTGTGCTTTTTATAATAAGAAAACTATGATATAATATCGATATATAATTTTAACAAGGAGAAATAAATGACATATTATTCAATTATATCTGCCCTTTACATATTGATGTGTTTATCAGGTTTCGTGCTGATGCAAAAAATTAAAGATGAGAAAGAAATAATACATCCAGAGAGAGTTTTGATAGTTGTGTCATTAATGGCATTAGCTATAAGATTTGCATTTGCATTACGCCATGTATATTATGGATATGATATTGAATGTTTTAAAACGTGGGCTGATAGTGCTGTTACACTAGGACTGGGAGAAATGTATCATACAGATATGTTCTTGGACTACCCACCGGGATATATGTATGTGCTTTATGTTATAAGACGTGTTCAACTATTTTTGGGCATACCTGATCAAAGTAGAATTTATTTAGCGATGCTAAAAGCACCTGCAATTTTAGCAGATATTGCAAGTGCATTGTTCGTATATAAAATTGCAAGCAAAAAATTAAATAAAAAATGGGGATTATTTTTATTTACTTGTTTTGCATTTAATCCAGCATACATCTACGATAGTAGTATATGGGGACAAATAGATAGTTACTATATTCTTTTGGTTGTTTTATCATTGTATTTCGCAGCAGAAAATGATGTTATAAAATCTGCTTTTATTTATGCTATAGCACTTTTAACTAAACCTCAAGCACTACTTTTTGGACCAGTTTTGTTGTTTTGGATTGTACAGAAAAAAGATATAAAGGCGTTTTTTCAAGCTGTAGGTACAGGTATTGGTACAATTTGGATTTTATCCTTACCATTTTCTAAAGGGTTAAGTCCTTTTTGGCTTATAAATTTATATACAAATACATTTGGCGGATATAAATATTTCACTTTAAATGGATGCAATTTCTATATGCTACTTGGACTTAATGAAAGGCGTCTTACAGATGTTATAGGTTCTGATTGGATAAATATCATAGTAATTGGTGTTAGTTTTGCGCTTTGTGCGTGGGGATATTTTTGCCAGAAAAATAAAGGTAAATTTTTTGAAACAGCACTTGTATTTATAACCATTTTCTTCACATTTTGTACCATGATGCACGAAAGATACATGTATCCTGCAATACTTCTTGCACTTGTAACTTTTGTATATACAAACAACAAAAGAATGTTTTATTTATTTCTTTGGTCGAGTACGCTTTGTTATTTGAATGTATCGGCAATTTTTGAAACTTCAATGTATCAAATGCCAATAACTAAACTGTTTTATAAGACTGTTAGTTTTGGAACTGTTTTATTTGCGATAGTATGTATATATTTATTTATAAAAGACAGTTTAAATGAAAAAAGTTTTAAATTTAATGAAAAACAGCGCAATATAACGATGATAGCGGCACTTATTATTGTTTATGGGGCATTTGCTTTTTTTCGTTTAGGCTCAACTAAAGCACCACAGAATTTTTATCAAACAATATATGATGGGCAGTGGTTTGTAGTTCGTTTTGATGAACCTAAAAATATACATGAAATTTATTCTTATAGTTCGCTTGGAGATGAAGATTTATCAAGAGCGAATCAAAATTCAAAACCTAGCTGCAATTTTGATGTACTTGTTCCAGGAGAAGACGGATTATGGCAACAGCTGTTTGAAATTAGCCATGACTATGTTTTCACATGGAATAGACAGCAAACTAATATTATTACTGATGCAATAATGGTTAGATCAGTTGGAGAAAATCAGGTTTTAGGTGAGATTGCGTTCAAAAATGAAGATGGAAAAATAATTACAGGGACGCTGGAAACCGGAGATTATCAAAATTCTCCTTATGGGCCTTATAATGCTCTTGATGAAAGCGAAACTTGTCCAAATACCATTGATGATTACTATTGGTCAATGTATTTTGATGAAATATATCACGGTAGAACAGCGTATGAACAACTAAAAGGAAGCACCATATATGAAACAACGCATCCGCCTCTTGGAAAAATCATAATTTCACTTGGCATAGCTATTTTTGGTATGACACCATTTGGATGGCGTGTGATGGGAACGCTTCGGGGAATTATTATGGTGTTGTTAATATATCTCATAGGTAAAGAGATTTTTAGAAAATTTACACCCGCTTATATATGTGCTGTAATTTTTGCATTTGACTTTATGCATTTCACTCAAACAAGAATTGCAACTATTGATAGCTATGTAGTTTTTTTTGTTATGCTGATGTTCCTTTTTATGTTGAAATATGCAAAAATACCATTAAACGAAAAAAATATGGCTCAGATACTAAATTTACTTTTAAGTGGTATTTTTATGGGCTGTGCAATATCTGTAAAATGGAATGGTGCTTATAGTGCTATTGGGCTTGCTGCTATATTCTTTGTTTCTTTGGCTATTAAATATAAAAATTACATGGTCATATGCCCTGAGAACAAAAAATATGCTCAAAAACAAGTTTTTAAAACATGTCTTATTTGTTTTGGATTTTTTATTGTAATTCCTTTTCTAATTTATTTTTCTTGTTATATTCCTGTTATTAAAGCAAGTGGAATCAAAAATACAATAACACAATTTTTGGGCTATCAAAAACATATGATTAACTACCATTCAGAGCTGGTAGCAGAACATTTCTTTGCTTCACCTTGGTATACATGGCCATTTATGATTAAGCCTATTTGGTACTCCGTATCCAGAAGTGATGCATTAGTAAGTAGTATTTCAGCTTTTGGTAATTTGCTTGTATGGCCACTAATGCCATTTGCAATTATATATGTTATTAGCAAAACTATAAGGAAAAAAGATTTTAATGGTTTTGTGATTATTGCAGGTTATTTTGCATCATTTTTACCATGGGCTTTTATAAGTCGCCCTACATTTATTTATCATTATTTCCCAGCCACTATTTTTGGCGTCTTGGCGATAGGCTATTGTATAAATGATTTTATTATTAAAAAACCAAAACTTAAAAGATATATTTGGATTTATCCTGCTTTGGTTATGATTTGCTTTATTATATTTTTCCCAGTTTTAAGTGGCTATCCTGTAAAAGCAAACTATATCGACAAATTAGAATTACTTTCCACATGGTATTTTAATTAGAATAAGAGGTGCATATGCACCTCTTATTTTTGTATCAACATGAATTATTGTTGCATATAATGGAGTATAGTTCTATGCTGCTTTTAAAAAAATAATCGAATTGTTAATAAAAGGTAAATAATAATCAGTTTAATTTGCAATTTTTTAATCAAAATGATATACTAAATCAATAGCACAAAAGAATGAATTATGTATAAAAAGCGCCAGCCCCAATAATGGGGGACGAGGTTCAGGGTTATCGAAAATTCGGCGGATGCTCTGGAGGCTGTGCAGTCTTTATTGGTTTTACAAAAATATGGGGCAACCTGTAAACAGAAAAAATCAAACGCACCTTTTGTGTTTTTAATACAAAGGAGGACTTATACTATGTGTGGTATAGTGGGTTATGTGGGCAAATTAAATGCTCAAAATGTTATAATTTCTGGTCTTGAAAAACTTGAATACAGAGGATACGATTCTGCAGGTATAGCAGTTATTGGTAAAGATGGGATGAATAGTGCTAAGTTTAAAGGTAGATTGTCAGTGCTGGCAAAATATCTTGAAGAACACCCAATCGAAGGCACTATTGGCATCGGTCATACAAGATGGGCAACACATGGTGTGCCAAGTGACGAAAATGCACATCCACATTTTAATAAAGATAAAACAATAGCAGTTATTCACAATGGTATTATAGAAAATTATCTAGAACTTAAAGCAATGCTTCTTGAAAAAGGCTATGAATTCCGTAGTCAGACAGATACCGAGGTAGTTGCACATCTTTTTGATTTCTATTATGATGGTGATTTGCTTCAGACAGCATTTAAAGTTGAAAATGCTATAAGAGGAACATATGCGATTCTTGCAATTCATCAGGATAGCCCTAATGAATTTGTTGCGCTTCGCTGTGAAGCACCACTTGTTATTGGTTATGGTAATGGTGAAAATTTTGTTGCTAGTGATATTCCTGCAGTGCTAGAATACACAAGAGAAGTTGCGTTTCTTGAAAATGGTGAAATTGCACATGTTACAGCAAACAATGTTACAGTTTACAATACAAAAAAAGAAATAGTACATAAAAAGCCATTTACAGTTGAATGGTCACTTGACGCAGCAACAAAAGGTGGGTATGACCACTTTATGCTTAAAGAAATTCATGAACAGCCACAGGGTATTCGTGATACAATAAATAATCGTATTGATGGAAAAGGCTATATCAAACTTGATGATATTAAGCTTACGAAAGAAGAAATTCAGAAATTTGATAAAATTTATATAGTTGCTTGTGGCACAGCCTATCATGCGGGTTGTGTTGGTAAATACGCAATTGAAAAACTTGCAAAAATTCCAGTAGTTTGCGATATAGCTAGTGAATTTAGATATCGGGATCCATTTGTAGATAATAAGACACTTGTAATTCTTGTAAGTCAGTCTGGTGAAACAGCTGATACACTTGCTGCACTTCGTGAAGCAAGACGCAAAGGTGCAAGAATTCTTTCAATCACAAATGTAGTTGGCTCATCAATAGCAAGGGAGAGCGATGATGTATTTTATACATGGGCTGGTCCAGAAATTGCAGTTGCATCTACAAAAGCATATACAACACAGCTTGTAGCATTTTATATGATAGCATTAACACTTGCTTTGGCTAAGAATACGATAAGCGAGAGAACATATTTTATGCTCATTGACCAAATTAAACAAGCAGCTGATATTCTTGAAGAGATGTTGAAAGATGACACACAGGAAAAAGAAGTTGCAGAACTTATCAAAGATAAGAACGCATTATTTTATCTTGGTCGTGGTGTTGATATGCAGACCGCTAAAGAAATGGCATTAAAGCTTAAGGAAATTTCATACATTTATGCTGAGAGCTTTGCAGCAGGTGAACTTAAACATGGACCAATAGCTCTTATTGAAAATGGTACACCAGTTATAGCTATTTCCACTCAAGAACCAATGATAGAAAAAATGGTTTCAAATATTCAAGAGGTAAAAGCTCGTGGTGCTTATGTAATCGGCATTGCTTCAGAGGGTGATAATCTTATTTCAAGTGTATGTGATAAAGTCATATATGTGCCTAAAATTGATGATTTGCTTGCACCACTCATCAGTGTAGTGCCTGGTCAGCTTATAGCATATCATACAACTTGTCTGAAAGGGCTAGATGTAGATAAACCAAGAAACCTTGCAAAATCTGTTACAGTTGAATAAATTAAAAGAGTGGCAAGAGCCACTCTTTTTTATTTTATACTAATAGTAATAATCAATAAAACATATACAAATATTAAATATATTGCTAAGCTTTGAAATCAAAAGTTTCGGTTTATTTTATACTCTTTTAATTATATTTAACTAAAACAAAAATCGACATTGGATAAAGTTTCTACCAATGTCGATTTTTTATAAACATTTGCTTATTAGCTATGTTATTTTCATTCTTTAGTTAATTCTTCAAGGAAAACACAAAGATATTCATACATTTCTTTAAATGATTGTAAATCAACATATTCTTCAGGAGTGTGTTCACCGTCACTTTTAGGACTAAATGTGATAATATCAAGATCGTTATCTTTGCTGTAAAATACCCCACATTCAAGACCACCATGAGTTGCAGCTGATTTTACATCTTTACCAAAAACTTGTTTAAATAGCTTTTCGTGCAACTTTCTCATTTTTGAGTTCGGATTATATTTCCAACCCGAAAAGTTGGCACAAATCTGAACATCATAGCCAAATACATCAGCTAAAGCACAAATTTCTTCTCCCATTGCACTTTGTCGAGAATCATCACCACTTCTTGCTAGAGTCCAAAGTAGAATTTCATCATCGGTAACTTGTATAGCCCCTAAATTGTTTGAGCTGAGAATATGACCTTCAAGTTCAAAACTCATATCTCGTACTGTTGAAGGAATTGTAAGAGCAAATTGAACAAGATGTTTGCTTTGTAAATCATCAAGCATTTTTTCAGGTGAAGAGCAAGGGGCAAAATCACAAATAAATTCAGAATCAGTAACACGAAGTTCTTCTGTTATATCTGCAACTGTTTTTTTGATTTCTTTCATAGCCACATCAAGATTCTCAACACTTATAACAGCTTGTACATCTGACATAATGGCATTCATTTTTTCGCCGCCATTTATAGATGAAACAACAGTTTTTGTTTTAAGAGAAACATGGTTAATAATTCTTGCAATAAGTTTCCCGGCATTACCTCTACCTTGATTGATTGCCATTGCAGAATGTCCACCTTTAAGACCGTGAATATAAAGTGAAATAAAATCTCCTTTTGCATTCTGCCAGATTGGTTTTTGCGTCATACGAAGTTCAAGACCACCAGCACACGAAACGGTTGTGATAGATGTATCAAGACCACCAGTGTCCATATTTATCATTCTTTTAGCAGTAAAAGCATCTTTAGATAGAGCTTCAGCACCGATAAGACCTATTTCTTCACCAGAAGTGAACACACATTCTAGAGGAGGATGAACAAGACTGTTATCGGATAAAACGCCCATCATGTAAGAAACCGCATTGCCATTATCAGCACCGAGTGTAGTCCCGTTTGAAGTGAGCCTTCCGTTCTCAATCATAAGAGGCAGAGGGTCAGCCAAAAAATTATGATTAGATTCTGGAAGTTTAACTGTAACCATGTCGATATGTCCTTGAAGCATTACTGGAGGAAGATTTTCACAGCCTTCGCTACCTTTCTTTTTGAGAACAACATTGTTAGCCTCGTCTTTATAAACTTCCAAACCTAGATTTTTACCCCAATCGCATAGGTACTGGGCAACAGCGTCTTCATTTCCACTACCTCTTGGAATTCTTGAGATATCTTCAAAATATTGAAGAACTTCTTTTGGCTCATAGCCTTCTGTGATATATTTCATAAGAATAATCTCCTGTGAATTTTACTTTAAATAATTATATAATAGCATCAAAACAAAAAACAATAGTTTTGTGATTATAATACATAAAATGAATGACAATATGCACAAATGCAAAAAAATAGCATTTGATAAAATTAAAAAAAACTTTATTAAACAAATAAAAACTAAATATATTAGTTTAGTAAATAAATATATTATGGAGATATATCGTGATTTGTAGTTATATAAAATATGATGATGTTTCTCTGTAAAAAACACTTGATTTTTATAGAAAAACAAAAATATATAAAATTTTGTCATAACTTACATATAGATGATTAAAAATATTTATAAAATATACAAAATATATAAAAAATTACTGTTTTTCAAAAAAATCAAAAAATATTTTTGTGCAAATTGCAAATAAAACTTGTAAAAAATGTGTGAACAATGTTTGAATTAAACAAAAGGTGCATTTTTGATAAAGCTTGCAAAAAAAACAAATGCTGATATTATAGTGTCATAACACAGTTAGTTGATAAGATAAAGTTAGGTAGCTAAAGTGAAAAATAAATATTTAAGAAAGTGAGAAAATTTTCATGAAAGAGTTTTTTAAAGACTGGAAAGTTCATGCGTTATGCTTGGCTTTGACAATAGTGGCTGAATTTATAGGTGTCAAAAAGTTTGCATTTGGGCCTATAAAATTCTCATTGTTGCCGATGCTATATGCTCTTATATTCGGTGTGATACTTGCAATATCAAAAATTATAAAACCGGATACCATGAAGACCGCTTCGCCATATATAGGTATTAGCGTAATGCTTCTCACAGTTAAAATGGGTGCTGCCATAGGCCCAAACTTGAAAGAATTGGCAAAAGCAGGCCCTGCGCTTGTTTTACAGGAATTTGGTAATCTTGGTACACTTATTATTGCACTTCCAGTGGCAGTTTTCATATTCAAAATGGGTAGAACAGCAGTAGGTTGTTCATTTTCAATCAGCCGAGAGGGGTCACTTGCAATTATTGGAGATGTATATGGACTTGATTCTTCAGAAGGGCAAGGCGTTATGGGCGGCTATATAACCGGTACAGTTCTTGGTACAGTGTTTAACGGCTTGCTTGTTTCGTTACTAATATCTTTGGGAGTCTTTCATCCATTCGCTCTCGCAATGGCGGCAGGTACTGGGTCAGCCTCGATGATGAGTGCAGCTTTAGCGCCTATAGTAGAAGCATTTCCCGAAATGGCAGCAGAAATCACAGCGTATGCCTCAACATCAAATATGCTTACAGGCGTCGATGATATGTATATGGGGCTTTTTGTTGCACTTCCTTTAGCTAATTATTTGTATAGAAAATTTACGCAAAAGAGAACCATAAAGGAAAACAAAAAACAAAAACTTGTAATAGACGATAAATTGATACAGGGGGAACACAATCGTGTCTGAGTGGGCTATAAGAATAAAAGTTTTAGTAATATCAGCGTTGTTTGCATCGATTGGCAATACAATCGCCACAGCCAAATCAGGTGATATGGTAACACCACTTGAAGCACTTCCTGGTCTTGCTTTGATGGTTGTTATGGTTATAGTTGGATGTCTTGTTCAAGAATTACTTGAGAAAATATTCAAATTTCATTTACCAACCATAGTTTATATTTCGCTGGTTGCGGTTTTATCAAGTATACCAGGTTTTTCACCGATTGCAGATTTTATAATCAGAGAGTTTAATAAAATTAGCTTACTTGCACTTTGTACACCTATACTTGCATATGCAGGTATTTCAATAGGTAAGGATTTGGAGGCATTTAAGAAACAAGGTTTTGCAATTATATGTGTGGCACTTTGCACTTTTTTTGGAACATATGTGGGTAGTGCTATAATTGCACAAATAGTTTTAAAGATAACAGGAGTTATTTAATTTTTCAAAGCTCATCACATAAAAAATACAGGGCCTAAAAGCCCTGTGTTTTTTACTTTGGTAGTGGAGCGTTAACAACATCGTTATACATATATCCGAGAAATCCTATATAAGAATCTTTCCATGGTTTGTTTCGCCCAAAATAATGAATTACTGCACTGTTTTCAGCTACCCATTCGACAGTGATACCTTTTTTTATACTTTCTGTTGAAAAAAATAATCTGTCGTTCATATTATAAATAAATGGGTCAATTGTTATTATTTTATCACCATAAACAGCACTTATAACATCTTGGTCGGGAAGAATAAGCAAGTTTTTCTTTTCTTGAATATAGTCAAAAACCTCTTGAAAATTTTGTTCTTTTCTAAGGAGGGCAATATTCATTAACATGACGCCACTGTTTATATAAGGAGCTTGGTCCTCCATTTCAAGCCTTAGTGCATTAAATGTTGTCAAAAATTTTCCAACATGGCTTGCGGCTGCAAAATAGTTATCGCCAAGTTCCATATTGTAAAATGAATTGAGGTCTTTCCTAACAATCAAATCCGGGTCAAGATATAAAACTCGGTCAATATTTTTAGGCAAAAATTTTGCTGCGAATATTCTGTAATACATTTCTTTAGGGTATCTATCTGTTACAGGTGCATCATTTAGAAGCTTGTCATCTATTTTTACATCTAAAAGTTTTATTCGGTCGTTGTGGAGATAGTTATTTACCTTTTCAATATCTTCTTTAGTAAGAGATGAGTTGAGTATATAAACATTAAAATTATTTTTTGGATTGCTAATCAATATACTTTTGAGCATAATACATAGTATATGAATATAAGCACTATCTAATGTGACTAATAGGTTCACTTTTTCCTCCTATGTTTTTTCATATAATTGTAAAAAATAACTGATAACACCGAAATGCATAGATTTATCAGTAATGGCACTATAAATCCTGGTGAAGTAGGCTCGTCAATATTCGTACCCATAATTCCTATAAGAATAAGACCAGGTAACATACCTAACATAGCGCCTATAATATACTGTATGTAAGGCAGTTTTTTTATTCCACAATAAACACTTACTACATCACATGGGAGAAAACCAAACACCCTGACTAAAAAAGAAAAAAGTATACAATCATTAGTTTCTACGTCATTAAGTTTTTTTAGTTTAGGGTGCTTTTGAAGAAATTCTTCTGCTCTGTTACCAGCAATAATTCTACCATTTATATATCCAACAGTTAGACAAACGAATATACCAAAAAGGTTTACAAGAGTTACAGCTATTATGTTGCTGAATAATGCACCTACGGCTAAATACAAGGCTGCCATAGGTATAAACATAACAATGGCTTTAAGAGCGTAGGCTATGATGATAAGGATAATGGCAATAAAAAAATTACCATGTGACAACCCGATAATTTCATCGGGTTTAAACCCATATTTATATCCAATCGCAAGTATACACGAAAGCATTATTATAAAAGCCCGTATAAGTTTTTGCTTTGAAATTTTTAATTTATTTTTGTTCATTAAAACCTCATATACCATTCACTTGATTATTGATAATCGTATAATAGTATAATATTATTATATGAAAATTATATGATTATAATAATACGAATACAAAATAATATCAACTTAAAAAAATTGTGATTTTGTCACTACATAAACACAGTTAATAAGATATAATATAACAAAAGATACATTAAAGTGAGGTACGATAACAATGATTTACGATATAGCTATAATCGGTGCAGGCCCTGCTGGTCTTTCAGCAGCAATCTATGGACAGAGAGCAGGGCTAAATACAATTACATTTGAAGCTAATGTACATGGCGGACAGATTATCAACACACCAGAAGTGGAAAACTATCCAGCTCTTGGCAAAGTAACAGGAGTTGAATATGCTATGAATTTGTATGAACAGGCCACAGGCTTTGGCGCGACGATCGAGTACAAAGGTGTAACAGAAGTAAATCTTAAAGATGAAATAAAAACACTTATATGTAATGATGGTACAGAATATCAGGCAAAATCAGTAATCATTGCAACAGGTGTTACAAGAAGAAAACTTGATATTCCTGGTGAAGATAAGTTTTTAGGTGCAGGTGTAAGTTATTGTGCAACCTGTGATGGATTGTTCTTTAAAGATAAAATAGCTGTAGTTGTAGGCGGTGGAAATACAGCGTTGGAAGATGCTGTTTATCTTGCAACAGTTTGTGAAAAAGTTTATCTTGTTCATCGTCGTGATCGGTTCCGTGGCGATAGAGCAGAGGTTGAAAAAGTTTTGAAAAATCCTAAGATTGAAATTGTTTATGATACAATTCCACTTTCAATTGAAGGAGAAGGTAAAGTTGAAAGACTTGTAGTGAAGAATGTAAAAACAGAAAAAACAACAATTATTCCAACATCAGCAGTTTTTGTGGCGGTGGGACTTATTCCTCAAAATGATATGTTTACAGGTCAGATTGATATGGTTGATGGATATATTGATGCTGGAGAAAGTTGCAAAACAAATATAGAAGGTGTATTTGTAGCCGGTGATACAAGAAATAAAACTCTTCGTCAGCTTGTTACAGCAACATCAGATGGTGCAATAGCAGCAACAGCGGCAGCAGCATATGTAACAAAATAGTTAAAATAAGGAAGGCGTAAGCCTTCCTTTTTATTTGTTAATTTTCTTCATATTTATTGGAATTTTTATGTATATATGTTAAAGTAAAGGTAGTATAAATTAGAAGGTGTATTATGAAAAATGCAAGAAAAACGGTTATAAAAATAGTATCTTTATTTGTAATTACTATGTTTATTTTAACATTTATAGGGTATTTTATGAATGGGGAAGAGGTAAATTCGCCTATTGATGAAAAAGACGATTCAATAACTGAAAATAATAGTCCATATAATATAGCGCTATCGGATTTTAAACAAAATGGTATGAAGGCCATGTGGATAAGTTATATAGATTATCAATCTGTTGATTTTTCTAGCGAGGAATCATTTACAAATGATATAACACAGATGTTTGATAATTGCAAGTCAATGGGGCTTAATACTGTTATAGTGCATGCCCGCAGTTTTAGTGATGCTTTTTATAAATCAGATATTTTTCCAACCAGTCATATTATTACTGGTACACAGGGTACGGAAATCAGTTTTGATCCATTGGCTATTATGACAGAAAAAGCACATGAAAAAGGACTTCGCATTGAGGCGTGGGTAAATCCTTATAGGATAAAACTTAACAGTCAACCAAAAGAATTTTCGGCAAATAATCCGGCTAATAATGAGAACTTGATAGTTACCACCGAAAGTGGCGTTTATTATAATCCAGCCTTGCAAGAAGTTAGGGATTTAGTTACCGAAGGCGTTATAGAAATAGTTAAGAAATATGATGTTGACGGAATACATTTTGATGACTATTTTTATCCGGATACTGATGAAAGCATAGATAAATCACAATATGAGCTTTACAGCGGAAATCTTTCGTTAGATGATTGGCGTAGAGAAAATGTAAATATGTTAGTTCGTCAGGTTTATTCAGCGGTAAAAGAAATTGATGAGAATGTAACTTTTGGTATAAGTCCTCAAGGTAATAATGAAAATAACTATGATATGCAATATTCTGATATTGAACTTTGGCTAAAAGAAGATGGCTATGCAGATTACATTTGCCCACAAATTTATTGGGGCTTTGGATACACTACTCAGTCAGGCTCAGATAGATTTAGTTTTGAAAAACTGAGTTCTCAATGGGCCAATTATGAAAGATCCGGCAAGGTTAAACTTTACATAGGCCTCGGAGCGTATAGAATTGGTGATGGTGACGGAGGAAATAATGACCAAAGTGAATGGAAATCTGGGCAAAATCTTTCAAAAATGATTGAAATGATAAATAAAAATAAAAAAATAGACGGATACGCAATTTATACATATAATAACTTGTTTGGAAATACTAAATATCAAGATTTACGGGCAAAAGAAGTGTCTGCTATTGCCAATATTGAATAAAATAAAACCACCTGTTTTTCAGGTGGTTTATTATTTAATATCGTGTTTAGTGGTTAAAATAATATAATGCCCATTACAGCTGAAACACCAAGAAAAACAATAGGATGAAGTTTTCTAAATGGTTTAAGATTTAGAAGTATGAAAACAATAACAAATATAGCCCATGCTCGAATATTAAAAGAAGTAAAGAATGTGCTTAATGAAATACCTTCATAAAAAAGAGTAACTTCCGCCAGATTTATAAGAGCCGAAACTATCAATGCGAGAACGCAAGGCCTTAGACCATAAAAAACCCAATCTACATATTTATTTCCTTTAAATTTTGATAGGAATTTAGCCATTATTGTTATAAAGATTAGTGCGGGAAATATTAGTCCAAAAGTAGCAATAAATCCGCCTAATATACCCGCTGTACTATAACCGGCAAAAGTGGCAACATTTACCGCCATAGGTCCCGGCGTACTTTCACTTATAGCGATAAAGTCGGTTAGCTGATGAAGGGTAAACCAACCAGTTGTTTCTGAAAGGTCTTGAAGAAATGGAATAGAAGCCATACCTCCACCAAAGTTAAATAGACCAATTTTGGCAAATTCATAAAATAAGCGTAAATAAATCAACTTTTTTCACCTGCTTTCTTAGCAAAAAAGCCTACGGTTCCACCAATTATAACAGGAATAACAGGGCTTATATTAACGAATGTAAGAATTGCTATTGTGAAAAAGAATAAAGCTAGAGTTATGTAGTCTACCAAGCTTTTAAATATAAGATTTCTTACAGTTTGTAGAATTAAAGCACAAACTCCACTGCGTACACCCATAAGAGCGATTGAAATATATGGATTTGCAGTAAGATTTCCCATAATAGAAGCAACAATCAAAATTATTATAATAGAAGGAAAAGAAACACCGATGCCAGCTACAATTCCACCAATAGTACCACCAATTTGATAACCACAAAGAATACTAGTATTTACGGATATAATGCCCGGAGTACATTGTGATAAAGCATAGTTATCTATGATATCTGACTTTGTAAGATAAGGTGACTCTCTATCACCAAGTTCTCTTTCTAAAATTGGAAGCATTGATAAACCTCCGCCAAAAGTCAGTGCGCCTACACGACAAAAACGGATAAAAATATCCCAGTATTTGCTCATAATATATCCTTTCATATATATTTTAATTATTAACTGTAAAAATGATATCATATATGACAATATATGTAAAATATTATTACTGAAATTGGCGTAAGTAGAATGTTATAAAGTAGATATAAACAAAAATTTATATTATTGAGAATGGAATACTGATTCTTAATTATTTTGTTAATATGATATACTATAAAATACTATTGAAAAAACAAATCATAGGTAAAGTTAATATAAGAATAATTATGTATCTCCATTTTAATAAAGTTTAGAATAATTTGAATATTAATGTGTGTTTTTTACAATATAGCTGATGTGGAAATTAAACAAGTAAAATCTATATACATGATTACTTATTTAAAAGGAAAAAACATATACCAATAATAAATTTATGAATTTTACATTATAAAATAAGAAATGTTATAATAAAAAACAAATTGAATATAATATAAAACAGAGTTAAATCACAAAATTTTCATTTGTATAGTCGTAAAAAAGTGGTATACTATATGTATAATAAAGGTGCAAAGGCAGGTTTATTATGATAAGAAAAGTTATTAAAAATGAAAATGCCAGGCTTATAGCTGCAAAAACGGCACGGACAGCTTTGAAAGGTTACCGAATGGGGCTAAGAACAAAGATTTATGCTACCGATATAGCTATTTCAGAGCTTGAAAGGTATGGCAGAAATAAGAAAGTTCAAAATTTACCAGAAATTAAAAAGGAGAACAATAATATGAAAAGCTTTTTAGCAGGTTTGACAGCCATTACAGTAACAAGTGCAATTCTTGGTGCAGCAGGTTACTATCTTTACAAAAAATATAACGAAGAAAAAGAATATGATGATATCTTATTTACAGACGATTTAGAGTGTGATTGTGGTGATCAAGAAGACAAGATTAAAAAAGTTGTAAGTACAGCGGCAGATATTAAAGATGTTGTTACTGATGCAGCAGAGAATGTTAAATCAGAAGTTTCCGATGTAGCAGAAAATGTAAAAACAACAGTATCAGACGCTTACACAGATGTAAAGGAAGCTATTGAAAACGCAATAGACGACTAATTAGTTGATTAAGAGAAGGAGGGTTTTTATGCCCTCCTAAATTATAAGATTGTTATAAATAAAAATATTAAAATAAGTGTTGACAAAATGATTATTATTTGATATAATTATTTTACGCTAAAGAGAGCAACAATTAAATATCGCGGAGTGGAGCAGCATGGTAGCTCGTCGGGCTCATAACCCGAAGGTCGTTGGTTCAAATCCAGCCTCCGCA
>JAHHTS010000207.1 GCA_020024475.1 Oscillospiraceae bacterium | reverse complement strand
GAAAGCTCAAGCTCAACTTCTAGCACAGAAAGTAAAGATGAAAGTTCAAGCTCAACATCTAGCTCAGAAAGTAAAGATGAAAGCTCAAGCTCAACTTCTGGCACAGAAAGTAAAGGCGAAAGTTCAAGCTCAACTTCTAGCTCAGAAAGTAAAGATGAAAGTTCAAACTCAACTTCTAGTTCAGATAGCGAAGACGAAAGTTCAAGCTCAGACAGTGATACTGAAACAACAGATGAAAAAGAAAATGAAGATATCGATTTAGATGATAGATTAAATTTGGATTTTCCATTAAATCATGAAGTTGATATGAGTATAAATATTCCGCAAAATGACCGATTTGTTACTTTAGCTAATGGTAAGTATGAAACGAGTATTAACTTACAAAGTAGATATAATTTTACAGCAGGTTTTGCAAATTCAGGTGGTAATGCAGTTGCGTGGTTTCCTAAAAGAGATGGTTATGCTGGATTACCAATGCCAGCAGTAATAGGTAATGACTATTTAATATTTGGTAGTACTAATTATAATACAAGTGATGGTTATCAAGGTGTAAAACAAGTAGTTGTTGGTACAACATCATTTAAATTGAATTTTAGAAGACCTTTTGTAATAGAGGGAAGAGTTAAGCTTAATCTTCCAAAGGCAAATGCAAATGGAATCGCTTTAGCATTTCATAATAATAGTAATTATACAGTAAATAACTTTGGTGGTTCTTATGGTTTTTACCAACACCCAGATAATGCTCATGCTAGAAAAGACGGTCTTGCAAATGCAACAATAATGGAAATTGATACTTTCTATGATGGAGATGCAATTGATTCATATGCAGAACCAAATACAAGAGATATGCATATTGCTATAAATGAAACAATTGGTAAAGGCCAGACTTATAGTAACTCAAATCCGAATTTTATTGATAGAAAAGGGCTTCTTTCATATAGGATAATGCCTGAATACATAAAAAACAATCTTGGAGCTTTTAATGACTTTAGAATAGAATGGGTTCCAGGTCTTTATGGAAAAAATGGATATTTAAAATTTTCATATGCTGGTATGGAAATGTTATTGCCATATGAACGTTTGTTAAGAATGCAGGAAATTACTGAAAAGAGAAATGGAAATGATGGTTTTGGATATTTTACAATATCAGCAGCCATAGATATGAGATCGGCTCTTAACCCAGTAAATCTTCAGTTAACAAATATGATGTATACTGATTTAGAGCCACAAATGATTGTTGAACCGTATAAATATACGAACCAACATACAGATAATAAGATAAATTATGTTATGCCAGGTGAAACATTCACAGTTATGAACACACTCATAAATAATGGCAATAGCTCACAAAATATAGATGATTATTTGTATATGGACTATTTAAAAGCAGACTGGAATAACAGTGGAGCAAACACAAAAATTCCACTTAGAACAGGTGTTGATTTTTACAATGAGAATAATCAGTGGTATAAAGACTATGCAAACTCAGGTGTTTTCAACAATGGTAGTTTAGACATTCATTTTAGAAATAAAAACAATCCAGCTAAATATAGATATGCAATTACTGTACCGGATATCGGTAACTTGGGTTTAGGCAATAGAAGTACAATAAGTTATGGATACAGATCTGGTGTATTGGGTATGAGCCAGGTTGTCCACAAAGGAACAATACCTGTTAGAACCCAAAATGCTATCACCAGTAATGATAAACAGAATGTTGATTTTTTCATTGCCAGCACACCAACGCAAATTACAGAAGATATACTTTGGCGAAATATAAAGGTTAAATCTTCAGGTGGTTCGTACAACTTTGAAACTATTAATAAGAATACAAAAGAAATTCAAGACATGACTGTATCCTATGAATACTTTGTAGATGGCGAATCTAAAGGAACAACCTTTGATGTTGGCGCAGAAGGACCTGAATATTTTAAGTTTTATGCACTCAAGGTTACCGTGGAAGATAAACACGGTGATAAAAGACTGACTAACAGTGTAGTTAAAGTTGCATTTGCATCTCAATATCATGAGATTAGCAATGATTTACATATTCTTGGGCATGACAATAATACAGAAATTTCCGAAACAAAGTTGAATAAAATGACCAGAGATGAATTTGAAAATCATATAAAGATCAATACTTCTGCAAATGCATACCGTGTGACAAAGGATGGCGTAAAAAAACTGGATATTATGGTAGAGTTAGGTGATTGGACAAATTCGTCGGGCATTTTGGACAAAAAAGAAGGTACCCATAATGTTGTTATCGCGGCTCAAGATGATGGGAAACGTGTTCAGATGACACGTCAACAGAAGATTACACAGAATATGTGGAGCTATGATGATGGACAGGGCAACAACACCGACCAAGGTGTCCCAGGATATATTATTATTCCTAGTGGAATTAAACTTAAAAAGCAAGCTGATAAATTAGTTGGCGAGGCTTATGTAAAATTTGCCAACTATGGAACAGATAAAAATTATGAAGTTTCTGTCAACAAAATAACCAGAATGACTTCAACAACAGATTCTAATAAGTTCTTTGATTTATCAGTAAGAGGCGTTAGCGAGGCACCAGGTGATCCAAGTAGAGTTATTATTACTGGAGGACTTAACAAGAATAATAATGATATCCCATTCTATCTCGATTCTGGTAGAGATGCAATAGAGAAAACCAATACAAAAGACATATGGACAGGTACACTGACATATACATTTAGGTTAACTAATTAATTGATTATAAGCCGAAAGGCTTTTAATAAAAAAGAAAAAAGAAAAAAACAAAAAACAAAAAATTTCTTGGAGGAAAAAATATGAACATCAGAAAAAAAATTATCTCAGGCGTTATGGCAGTAGCAGTT
>JAHHTS010000206.1 GCA_020024475.1 Oscillospiraceae bacterium | reverse complement strand
CTGTCCCAGGATACATTGGACGGAAGGAATGAACCATCCGCAACACCGGTTTCTCCCGATACGATCCCAAACTCTATACACTTCAGTACGAGCTCATTAAAAATTTCCCGGAATATGCCGGCATCCTGAAAACGTCTTCTTCTATTCTGGCTAAATGTTGAATGGTCCGGTACTCTATGCATCAGATCAATTCCACAAAACCAGCGGTAAGCAAGGTTAAGAGATACTTCCTCCTCAAGTCTTCGTTCTGATTTGATTCCATAAAGATAACCAATCAGTAGCATTTTTATCAGAACAACGGGATCTATTGATTTTCTGCCAACAGGAGAATAATAGGGGGCCGCCTTTTCGTATATAAAATCAAAATTTATACAGTTTTTAATCCGTCTCAGAAGATGATCCTCTGGAATCATAGAATTATGTCAAGGATTACCATCTGGATTTGTCCACTTCGTTTTCCCATCATAAAAAAATGACCTCCTGCAATTGATATAATAAGTATACCATACAGAAAGCCATTTTTCTTTAGTTTGTCAACAGGTCCAATAATTTACATTACCTCAAAAACTGCTATTTTTTTTAATAAAGTGGCAAAATTTATTGTACTGGGGCTAGCCGTCGCACCAGCTACTTAGTACAATGTAGCTACAAATACTTAACAGAAAAGAGGCGTAATCATGCGTTCATTAGGAAAAATCATTACAAAACACACGAAAAAATGGTCTATTCACAGGTAGATATATCCAAGATGCTTGGAACTTACGGTATTAACATTACTAATAAAACCGTGTCTTCATGGAAAAAAACGTTGCAGAACCCAGTTGCTCCGTTTTACTACTTCTATGTAAAATATTAAACATTATAGACATATATGGAGACCGTTTTGTGAAAATCCTGACAATCCTTTATCCGTTTTTAATGAAGAAGGCAAAGCAAAGGCTATCGAATACATAGACTTGTTAAAAAAACTGGGATGTATGAACCGGAACCTATTAAGCAAGCAATCGTACCATCAGTCGCATCGAGCGAAGTGACCGTAATGTGTCGGTTGAATATGCCCTTCACCTTGCTCGCTATCTGAACTCAAGCGTCGATCCGATATTTACCTTAGACGATGAAAAAAACGAAACAGAGTAAGATACTCGCTACCAGCCCGGTTGGACTGGCAGGAGTTAATTAATGTCTGCTGATTAAACAGATATAATAGAGAGCAAAATACCCTCTTATGAATTTTAAACAAATTGGTGCACAAATATAGATAATGCGATAGAGATTAGCTGTGTTTTTTCCAGCTCAATGGTGCAATCTTCAAAGAATCATTTTTTAGCTTTTCCGATTTCTTTCTTTGCCTTTTTAATATAATAACAAGCCTCTAAAAAATCATTTAATGAAACCTTGCACTGTTCTCCGTCACGCTCAACAGCAGATGAACTTGCATAGATGACCATGTTAAGCAGATCTCCTCCTGAAAAACCATTTGATTCAACAACAATAGTCTCAATGTCTTTTTCTGTAATATTAACCGGCAACTTTTTAGGAATAAGTCCTTTAAAAATCTTCTCCCTGTTGTTATCATCAGGAAGTTCAAATTTAATATGACCGATTATTCTTCTTACAAATGCGGAATCATAGTTTTCTCCAAAATTAGTCGTAAAGATCATTATACCGTCAAAATTATCCATTTCTAATAACATGACAGACTTACTTACATTTACAGCATGATCAGTACTTTGGGTTACACTTGAAAGCCGGCTGCCTAAGATAGAGTCAGCTTCATCAAAAACAACAACAGCATCTTCTTTTTTGGCTGCACCAAAAATCTCCTTAATATTCTTAGGTGTCTCTCCGACAAATTTTGACTCTATCTGAGCATAATTTGCCTTTATGATTTTTTTACCAAGCTCATGCGCAATAGCCTCAGCCGCAAAGCTTTTTCCCGTTCCAGGGGGACCATAGAAATTAATCAGTGTTCTTCCTCCAGTTTTATCAATCTCACAGAGTCCGAATTTATTATACAGAAGATCGTAGTATTTTATCTTGGTAAGAATACTGCGGATCTGTTTTTCTGTTTCTTCTGGAACGACAAGTGATGAAAGTGATGTTTTAGGATAATCTATTGTATATAGGCTGGTTTGACTGCTATTTGAATCAATACTCTCTTTTTTAGGAGCGTAAAGTGTTTTAGGATCAAGTGGTTCAACGTATCTTTCTTTATTATCATTCATAAACTATAAACACCTTCTTTCATTACTCTTCAAGCACATTGCATTGCTGTTCCAGCCATTTTTCTTCAAGTGCATCAACATAGCTGTTAACAGCCTTGCCAAGAAAATCCGGAAGATCAGGATCCATCTCTTCAAACTTGGTTGAAAAATCCGGATCATACACATACATAAGACCAAGGCATCGCAGAACTTCAAGTGAAGGTTCATAGAAATTCCTGATAAAATTATGCCAACGAATCATAAGTTCTGTAACTTCTTTTTGCTGCGAATCAGTTCCTATGTAATCTGAAAGACCTACAAATATGTCACTGCATTCCTGAAGAACAGCCTTCTGCTCTTCTTTAGTCATATTTTCCCATTTTTTATTTGATTCATTTATACGGCTGTCTCCCCATTTATTAGCAATTTTACTTGTATCGTAATTTGAAAGATCGTCAAAAACATTTTTGTGGGTATTATCTTCCTTAAATCTAGTTTTAGATTTTTTACTCATTTTAATTCCTCATTTCTACTTTATTGGTCATTTTCATGCAGTAATCATTTACACATTTAAAATAGCCATCTTCATCATCAAGATGAATCTTCTTTTCGCATCCATCCACTCCTCCTACTGCTGTATAATATCACTTAATAGATTGGA
>JAHHTS010000205.1 GCA_020024475.1 Oscillospiraceae bacterium | reverse complement strand
GCAAAACTACAATCAAACCCTAGGCTATGCAATGTGTATTTCTTCGGATGCTTACCTTAAACAGATTAAAACAGAAAAAGAAAAACTCGTCCAAGAGGGTAAATTGAAAAAATCCGCTTTGACTGATTCTGTTATCTACAAAGGTGACGATAACAAGTATTATGAGCAGGTAGGAAAGAGTGACAAAGAAATTACTGAGGAAATAGCCTTTGATTTGCCTAATGGATGGAGTTGGTGTAGGCTAAAAGATATATGCTCAATCTTTACAGGAGCAACATTCAAAAAAGAAGAAACCGTTACAACAAAAGAGGGTGTCTGCATTCTGCGTGGAGGTAATATATCTCCTTTTGAATTGAGAATCAAAGATGATGATATATTTCTTACAAAAGATAAAGTTAAAGAGGATATTATATTGAAAGAGAATGACATATTAACACCTGCGGTTACAAGTTTGGAAAATATTGGTAAAATGGTAAGAGTAAATAGTGATATGCCAAACACAACTGTCGGTGGGTTCGTATTTATCATTCGCTTGTATCTGAAAAATCAATGGCTCTCAAAGTATATTCTCTATCTTTTAAGTTCTCCTTTTATGATTGATTTTATGAAATCTATAACGAATAAATCAGGGCAGGCATTTTATAACATTGGCAAAGAACGTTTATCAACGGCATTATTGCCAATTCCATCCTTGGCAGAGCAACATCGCATTGTTGCCCAAATAGAAAAACTATTTGAGCAACTGCGATAATTCATTTACCCGTTCTGCCATACGTTGCTGTTCAGCTAAAGGTGGAATACCAATGAGCAGGTTGTAGAATAACTCTTTATTGAGGTGCGGAATTGCTGCACCTCTTTTTGAATTTCTCAATTCCTCTTTATAGAACAAGATGAAAGCCAAGATATATGGTTTCCACATAGCCGAAGAAAGCCATAGCTGTTTGAATGTGCTTCCCATATATCCATCTTGTGGAACAGTAAAAACCTCACCTGAATTTTCTCCATCCATAAGAATGATATTGTCTCCAGCATAGACAAATTTTCCTTTCTCTACAATGGTAGCAGATGATTTTCCACGTAGGTATTTTGCATCCAGACAAATGTCCTTCCCGTTTCTCTTTTCACCGTCTATTAGTTGGCAAATATCTTTCAAACGTAGCACAGACCAATTGTTAGGATATTCAAAAGGAAGCTCTATTTCAATAATTTGCCCATTTATCCTCTCATAATACTTGCTAATTGCTCAATCTTTGAGATAATTCGGCTTTGCTCCATCAGAGGTGGAATCGGAACTAGATAAGTTTTTACTGTAGCAGTTGCAAGCTCCTTTTGTTTTGTACTACCATCCGATTTATCTTCTATTACAGATTGTACCGTATTGCTTGTGAAATAGTAATAAAGGTATTGTGGCAGAACAAACTTTTTCATTGCTCTTATAACAGTAACATGACTATCTGCCACAGCCAATTCATACGGGTTTAAGGTACTACAATAAATTGCCATTCGTCCTAATGTTCCCAATCCTGTAGAGTTCCACATTAAATCTCCGTCCTGTAAAATACGTTCTTCACCATACGATGATAAAGTATCTGGATCTATGAATTGGGCTTTATCTATTGAGAAACCACTCCATTGATTACACTTTTGCGCTACAACAGGGTATTTCTTTATCAGAGAGTATTTAGGTGACTTCCCTCTTTGGATATAAGAACATATATCGTTAAGTCTTACCCAACTCCAGCTATCAGGTATTTCAAATGGAATCTCGTCAGTAATATTCATTTCCGTATTTCCATTCTTCTCGAAGTACTTGTTATCGTCACCTTTGTAGATAACAGAATCAGTCAAAGCGGATTTTTTCAATTTACCCTCTTGGACGAATTTTTCTTTTTCTGTTTTAATCTGTTTAAGTAACTCTTGGGCGGTACCTTCCTCTGCAATCTGTGGAACTAATTTACCCTGTATTGCCTCTTGAAGAATAGATTTTCTTAGAATAATAGGTAATTCTCCATTTAGATGCTTCAATTTTTGATACAACTCCCTATATTTTATAATCGGTAATGCTATGTTTTTTACCTTTTCTACGATTCTTACAGTTTCAAAGAGACTAGGTATAGGAACGAGTAGATTTGAAATTTTTTCTGCATTGATATTGCATTGTTGAACACCGATAGTTTTGACCTCATTACAATAATCTCGTGCATACGGAGTATTTAGTAATAAATTTAAGTACTCCGAATTTATAAAAATGGGACGTAATAGTATTAGATACCCTGCAAATATTGCATTCCGTTGTCCCCTAAAAATAGCAGTCTTACCAACTAATTCAGCACTGTTAGTCCGATTAAACAATAAATCACCATATTGCAATAATAGCTTTTTATTATCATCTAAATCATTACTAAAAACGAGTTTGTCAAATACAATTTCCCCGTCTTGAATATTCCCCATCCTAAGAACTGGTAATATACCAGATGGAACCGATTTTTTTGAAGTTCCATATTTGGGAGGATAAATAAGCAACGAAAGTCTACACCATTCCCATCCATTCGGAATCTCAAACGGAATCTCGTCATCAATGCACTTCACCTCCCCAGTGGCGAGAAACTTCTCATAATAGGAATTGTCCTCACCACGATAAATGATTGATTCGTTTTTGTCCTTCTTGATTTTCTTTTCTTTCACCAGCTTTGCTTTTTCTGTTCTGATACGTTCAAGAAGTACAGAAGCTGGTTCGTCATTGGGGTCTTGTGGTACAAGTTTTCCTTGTATCGCCCACTGAAGTATGCTGTTTTTTAATTGTTTTCCGTTCATTGTTCGTAATCTTCGCCTTGTATTCCTAACTCTCCTTTGCTCATGGCATTGGCAATATCTATTTTCAGTT
>JAHHTS010000204.1 GCA_020024475.1 Oscillospiraceae bacterium | reverse complement strand
AAACTTGTTCGTGGGTTAAGTTTCATCATAAGGGAGCAATCAAGATGTATACCTTGATGAATCTTAGGGGTTCCATCCTGACATTTGTTCATCTGACTGAAGGAGCAGTTCACTTCTTTTTTATTCATTATTCGTTTCATGTTTTTTTATTGGCAAAGTAACGAAAAAGTGGATGGCTTTACAATGTGTATTTTATCGGATGCTTACGTCAAGTCGATATACGACATCCGGTAGACCGATATATTCGATTATTTCACCACCGAAGTGAGCAACATCGAACTGGTGGAGAGTCTTTTCAAGGAGTGTCTGGACGAATACGGGAGCCTTTGCCACAACGAAAAAAGGCAGCACCGCCGGAATCGAAAGAAAAGTTAGATTGGGATAATATATATAATAATGAGTCCCCTTTAAAAAGTACAATTTTTCAATTTCACCCCCTCTCAGAGATATCTGTAGGGCGTTAATTTCTGTCAAAAAACACTTTTTGTAGTGGACTCAATAATAGAATGTCCGAAGAACAAGAGCTAAGTCTTCGGACATTTTACAATCATATTGACCCAATTTATTCTACAAGATATTTTTTCCCTGCTATCATTAATAATTTTTTATAGTCTGGAATAAATAGAGTAGATAAATAATACTCAAAGGATTTAATTCTATCTTTATATTTTTTTATAGCGTCCTCTTCTGAAATAGCCTTCTTCAATATATCATTAGAAATATAAGAATGATAAGAAGTTATAAGTTTATCTAATGCTCCTTCTGGACTTTTTAGGAAATCTCGATATGCAATAAATACATCTATATTGATAATTGTAATTTTTTCTATCCGAGATATATCATATTCATCCTTTATCTTTTCTAATTCTCCAATAAACCACTGGTTAACCAAATCATTAATTCCTGGACAATTATATATATTATCATGAAGGATAATAATGGGATAAATTTTGACTCTATTTTCTTTATAGCATGAATCCCACTCTGCGTTCTTTTTTAATAATTTCTTAATGTTATGTAATAATTGGAGAATAGCTTTTTTACTTATACTTCCATTTCCTTTTTCTTCATAATAAAGACGTTTCTTTAATTCTGCTGTAATTTTAATATAATCATTTGAAATTTTGGTATCTGATGGAATAAGAATATCTTTTGATTCAAATAAATAGATTTTGTTGCCATTACGGATATAGTAATCTGGCTCAGCGTCAATTTTGTAAGTGTTTTTGATTTCTTCTCCTGATTTTTGAATATATTTTTTTGCATAAACATTAAAAAGAACATTATACAATAAGGTTCTTTCTGAAAAATGATCACAATAAAAAGCTCTAAAACCTTTAATCTTATCCTCTTTGGATAGTTGATTATTTAATTCGTTCAATTTAAAATAAACTCCTTTATAGATAAGTTCTAGCAAAAAATATCCATATACAACGCAATATTCACCAGCTTTAATTTTGAAGAAAGGATGACTGCGTAAAATACGAAAATCTATATCTTCTATCTCATTTTGTGCTGTTAATCGTTCAATAAAAGTACACTTCCACTCATAAGAATCATCATTAGGATCTATTTTTAAATTGACATATGAATCTTTATCTTTTCGTCCATAATAAATATATGCAAACGCAGTAATATGGGACATTAATTCCTGCCAGTTTTTACAATCATAATATTCAACGTATTTATTATATAATACTGGCAATTCTTTAGCTAAATAGTTGTACAAATAAATTGCTTTCTCTGTTTGTACAAATAATTCTTGCTTATAACTATAATTAGTAATATCAAAGTATTGAAACATTTGAGTTAACAAAAGTGCTTTTGCTCGATTCTGTTTAATATCTTTTGTGCTTTCACAGGCTAAATTATCTCCTCTATTTTTTTCTTCGTTAAATAGAAGATATACTTTAAGTATATTTATTTCAATTTCCGCCTCAGAAAGAGTGGTTTCCGTACAGGTAATATTGTCAAATACAAATTCATATAAACGAAGAGTACTTTCAATATTGGTTATTATATATCTATCAATATCAAACTTATCCTGACATAATTTTCCCCATATTTCGTTTATGTATTTATTATTTTCTGCACTAAAATAGCTTGAAAAGAAACGTTCTACGGATTCCTCTCCCCTTGAAAGGAATAAGCTACATAATTTGAGCAAAATGCCTTTAGATATTCCATTAAGATAATGCAAGATTTCCTCTGGCTGTTCAGAGAAACAATCTTTATATTCCAGTCTAATATATTCATTCATAGTGTTTTTTTCTACAAAGAAAAAAGTTTTTATTTAAATAACAGCAAATACACTATCATTTATATTTTTTTATGGTTTATCATACTGTAATGTAATGAGAAATCGTAGGATGTTTCATATATATGATAGGTTATGTCATCACATTCTTTTATCATTTAATCACCTCTTTCCCGATGTAACGTGATGACATCCGGTGTAACGCATCGTCAGCTTTGTAAATCAACAAATTAAAGCCTATATATTCGCTGCCGAAATCAAATTTTGTCTCACAATTTAAAGTTTTCGACACACTGCTGTCTAGAGAAAATTTTTCAGAATAGCTGTTCACGATTCCAAAATTATGGATAAAATACAATAAGCAAATGCCCCGGATAAAAAGCATAGAATCCATACTTTGCCACCTTGCTGTGGATGAACCCTCGTGTACCATCATAACGAGCAATTACCAGACAAGCCAGCAAAGCTCCAATGATCCCATAGTGCATCATAAGCGGAAAAGCAAAAAGTAGCTGAGCTATTCTACCTGAGGGAAAATAAGTGTATTTGATATTCCCCAACAGGTAGAACACCATAATAATTAAATAGGGTGTTCAGTTGATTGTTCCTAAAAAACGTTCAATAAGAGCATCATGTTAA
>JAHHTS010000203.1 GCA_020024475.1 Oscillospiraceae bacterium | reverse complement strand
GCGATATAGTGCCTTGTGTTAAACAGGGTCAGATTTTTTGGGGCTCTTACAAGCAGTTGCTGCGCCACGCTTGTAATCCTCATTACAAGCGTAGTGCATCAACTGCTTTGTTGTAAGTGTTCTCAATAAGTTGAAAGGGTAGGTGATAACAATGAATTCGTACATTTATTCTCCGAAAATGATTTCAAATATGAAGTCTCATTTGGATAATACTACAAGTAAGTTTATCACCTACCCTAAATTTGTCTTTCTATGCGGCGCAGCTTATTCCGACTGCGAATATGAATATTCCAATCGTGGTATTGCAGGAAAGTATCTTCAGCACAAATCAGACGATGTGTTTATTGTTTTATCTGAAAAGCTGTGGGAAGATAACTTTGATGCTAGCATTGATTTACTTACATTTGAGGAATTTTTGGCTGAAGTGAGCGATGCTATTATTCTTTTTGTAGAAAGTCCCGGCTCTTTTTGCGAACTTGGAGCATTTGCATACGCAGAAAAACTGTTCAGCGATAAATTGATCATTGTCGTTGATGAGAAATATAAAAATGACAAATCATTTATTATCACTGGTCCTGTAGCAAAAGCAAAAAGAGATGGTTCAGCAGTCATCTATGCACCTTTAGGTGGTACGGGATTGCTCTCGAGCTCAGATCTCAGATCTGCACTGAATGAAAAAGTCAATGAATTCCAATCAAAAAGTTCTCCCAAGAATAAACGTATCCCTAATCAGAATGAAGAGAAAGTACAGATTAATTCTTTCATTCTAGAGTTACTAGAACTTGTAAAAATTCTTCAGCCTATTTCCCGAACGGATTTAATTAAAGTATACAAAGAAGTTAAAGGCTTTTCTCATTTTGGCTTTGTAAAAAAAGATGGTGAAGAATTTCATAATGAAATCAAAGTAGACTATATTTTTAAGCTTCTGGCAACTGTCGGACTCATAAGTTTGCAAGGCAATATTATTAGGTGTGATATCCAAACTAAAAGCCAGTCGCTTATGTTTTCATATTCCAAAAAATCTATAAACCAAGAACGTAATAAGCTATTGTGTCGTAAATACAGATATAGAGGCTCCGTTAAATGAATGTAATTGAAAAGATAGCTACTGAGCTCAAATTAGAACAATCTTATGTTTCTCGCATTGCCAAGCGTGCAGCGTTTTATTATAGGGACTATACAATTCCAAAACGGAATGGGCAATTTCGGCATATTTCCCAACCTAGCCCTGAGTTAAAAACATTACAATACTGGGTGCTACATAATATATTAAGTAAATTACCTGTCTCTGAGTTTGCTTGTGCGTATAAAAAAGGTGATTCAATTAAAAAACATGCAAAGTTACATCAGAATTCTCAATTTATACTACATGCAGATATCCGCAATTTTTTTCCATCCATTACTCCGAGGCTACTTGAACCAATTCTCAGAGCAAACAAAAGTGTGTTTGACGACTTAGGGCTGGATTTAGAGGATTCCATTAGCGATATCAATAACATATGCTTCAGAAAATGTGGTTTAGCTATTGGAGCTGTGAGTTCACCGGCAATATCAAATGCTATCATGTATGAATTTGATACAGCTTTATCCAAGCTTTGCAAAGAAAAGAATTACATTTATTCACGATATGCTGATGATATATATATTTCTTCTAAATCCTTTATTGATAAATCAGTTGTTAACATACTAAAAAATGAACTTGAGAAATATGATTTTACTCTAAATGCCAATAAAACAAGGTTTTTATCGAGAAAATATCAACGAAAGGTCACGGGAGTTATTATTACTGACAGTTCCGAAATATCCATTGGTACTCAGAAAAGAAATCTCATAAAAAAGTCTGTTTATGATAAACTCAAACACGGGAAAGGTGACTCAAATCAAATACTGGGTTATCTTTCTTTCTTAAAAGATATTGAACCCAGAACCTATAATAATATAATTATTAAGTATTCCCAGTATTGTAGTGGAGACCTTTTTGAAGCTATCAGAAAATAGTGTCTCCATTAGTTCTGCATATGTTCACATAAGTTAATAATGACAAATAGGTAAGAAAGTGCCTGTCTGCAATTCAATTTTGCTGACAGGCACTTTAAAGTTCTGGGTATTAGATTCTCAAAGAGATGTCTTTGAGGTAAATGAAAAAAACCGAATCCTTTCTTGATTTGGAAAAAGTTCGGACCTCTCGAGTTTGGTGGAGCATTCCTTTTAGATCTGGTAGGGATACTAACTATTTTGGTTTGAATTCATCATTGTTCTACCTTATATTCCCCATAAAAATTAAAAAATCCTCTGATGGAAAAACCGGCAGGCGATTTGCAATTTTGATGTAGACCTCACAGGTTAGATTCTGACACTGACAGTGGCGCAACATCTGACCGTTTTCGTGTCTGTATTTCAAGGCTTCCTCAAAAATGATGGATAACTCCATGTACAGATTAGGCCTCTCCGCTACGGATAGCAGTCTACCCAGTCATCAGAGGAGATTAAGGTTATGTGGAACAACAGATCAGAGAGAAGGAATTCAATGTAATTTTGTTCCATACCTGCATCCTATAAATACGATCACAGGGAGATATTCCTGCCCGTTATTAACAAGAATACAGTAGATGACAGCATAGAAAAATGGCTGGTTCAGGCAAAATTAGATTGTCTCTCAAAAGTTCAGAAAACCCGAAAAATATAAAAAACAGCGAAAATCAAACTTTCAACATTTTGAATCTGAATGATCTGTGTTTATTTCTGTGTTTATTTACTCAAAGTCAGTTTTAGTTATATGTAACTACACAACAAATGAGCTATAAAAAGCGGAAATAGCGCCGTAAAACACGGAAAAACCTAATCTATAAAGTTATGCAAACCTCCTCATAACCCGGAGAGCGTAGGTTCGAGTCCTGTCTCCGCGACCAAATTCACCCCTAATTCTTCGGAATT
>JAHHTS010000202.1 GCA_020024475.1 Oscillospiraceae bacterium | reverse complement strand
GACACTATATTTTCCCCTTTCCGTTTTAGGAAAATACTGTATGTTAAAATGTGTAAATTTTAGTAATTCAGGAAGATATATTAAAATTTATAAAAATATATAAAATAAAATCTTAAATAGCTTGTTTTTATAAAGAAACTGTTTAATTTTTTACCAAAATGTGGTATTATGATAATATATGTAATTTGCGGGAAAGTACACGTTTTAGTTGAAAATCGTATTTATAACGAATTTGCTTTTTCATAAATTTCTGATTGATAACGAAATGTTGATATTGTCATTCCACATTCTTTTGCGGCAAGAGTACAGGTTATTTCTCCATTTTTCCATTTTTGATAAAACTTATAAAAATTATTTGGAAGTGGCTTTGGTGGTCTGCCAAACTGTACCCCTTTTAGTTTAGCCGCCGCTATTCCCTCGGCTTGTCGTTGTCTAATTGTTGTACGTTCGTTTTCGGCAACAAAAGACAATACTTGAAGTACAATATCAGAAAGAAAAGTACCCATAAGGTCTTTGCCTCGTCTGGTATCCAAAAGTGGCATATCAATGACAACAATATCAACTTGCTTTTGTTTGGTAAGCATTCGCCATTGTTCCAATATCTCTTCATAGTTTCTACCAAGACGGTCTATGCTTTTGATGTAAAGCAAATCGTCTTTTTTCAGTTTTTTAACAAGCTTCTTATATTGCGGACGGTTAAAGTCCTTGCCCGACAGCTTATCCATAAATATTTTATCTTTTGGAACTCCTATTTCATTTAAAGCTATTAACTGTCTGTCTTCGTTTTGCTCTTTGGTGCTTACCCTGATGTAACCGTAAATATTCATTTTCATTCTCCTTTTTTCTTATAATTTTAGCATTTGTATTTTAAGTTAGTAGTATACAGATTAACAAGTAGTGTTTTTGGGTATAAAAAAACACCTACAAAAGTAGGTGCTGAATTTAAATAAAATATTAAATTGTAAACATATTAAAATCTAATTGGTATTTTTGTTTCTTCAATTTTAGTAGTAATTGCGCTTTTGATACTATCAGTATAAAATTCTAAATTTCTTTTCATTAATTCCATATCTGCAAATGGTCCTATTGTTATACCGGTGATTGCCAAAATGTTTGTTATTGGGACTTCTATATAAGGAATTATAGTACCATGATTTACCCTAAACTTAATGTCAAATGTATCATTATCGTTTTTAGGAACAGCAAACAATAGTCTTACTTCCTTTTCATATTCAAAACATTTATTTTTCATAAAGTATTTATACTCATCTATATATAAACTTATTTTTTTAAGATAATCATCATGATTTATTGATTCCAATATAATCTTTTTAAGTAGTTTTTGTTTTTCATCATCATTATATATAATTTCTTTAATTTCAGTCCAATAAACCTTACCTTCTATAAAATCTTTTAAATTTTCACTGTTAAAATGCAAACAATAGCCTTGTTTTTCTGATGAACCATAATAGTTCCACATTGGTAAATAATCTTTTTCTTTACAAAAACTCATGGTATATATATCACACTCATAATAGGCTTTTTCAAGAAGTTTTGTTGGTTTATGCTCTATAGTAGATTTTATGCTCTCAATACAAATAACAGGAAAAGTGGTAGTAGATTTATTTTTAAGTTCTGCGATTTTAGAATATTGTTCTTGTGTAATTTGTTTATTATTTAATAAGTCTTTACAAACTATTAAAAGATGTTCAAATATATCTTTTCCTTCGGTGCGATCATTTAAACTGTCAGCTTTTGTTAACCACAATAAAACTTCGTCCTTTTGTAAAATTCCCATAATACCATTTTCAGATGTATAGTGATATATATCTTCTTTAATTTGTGGGGTATGAAAATTAATCATGTTGGTATTCCTTTCTAAAATCTAAATATATTAACTCGCTTTTTAAAATAATATTCTATATAGATTTGCGGTCAATTCATTTATTAAAAAAAATTGTATCATAACTATTCTTTATTTTCAATTAAAGTTTTAATATAACAATTTATCTTGTAAAATCCAATATTTTTCCTTCTTATTTCACTAAAAAATTATTTTACTTGATAGTTTGATACTGAGTCAAGTTGTATTAGTCTAATCATAAATTGAAACACTCAATCTATAAAATATATTTTCATCATAAATCACAGCAATTTGCCTATTGAAATATGGTATTTCACATATTATTAAGTAATAAATTTTAAAAAGGATATAAAAGGGTCTGTTACAAAATAAGCATCATTAAAATCAACCTCAATATAATCTGCGATTTTAGGATAAATTATATCCGAATGGTCTCTACACTCTCTATCAGCTTTGTTATAATATAATATTCATAGGGTGATTTGACACAGTATGAGCGCAATAAACCTTCCCAATTAGGAAGATCCAAATATCTTCTTGTAAGTCCTGAGCCAATGAAGAGGATTGGTAATGCAGCTGCATTTGATAGTATTTGAATAATTTTATTTTTCACGTTTAATTCTCCCTTTTTACTTTATCATATCACAATTCCAATAAGTCCACTTCTCCTTAAAAAGACATTAGTTACAGCTCAAATTAAAGTTATAAACTATCCTAACTTTTTCCATATTTTATCTATCATTTTTTAAATTTTACCAACTAAAATCTGACCGACAAAATGATTCAAGCTATATTCACAATGTCATCTCTCCACACCCCAATGTCATCTGTCAAAACGGCATTTTTGTGGGTTCAAAATTTTATTTGTAAAAAGTCTGTAAAGTGGCTTACAGTCGATATTTACAGTCTTGTCATCATTATTATTGCTTCTACGTGCGTGGCTATTTTCGTGGGGGTTGTAGTTGTAGTTTTTATTGAGATTTTCTACAATATTCGCAGTTTCTTCACTTTCGAGTATTGGCTCATCTTCATCGAACAAAGCTCTCACTTTTATCTCTATTCCTGTTTTGAAGATAAAGTTTATTGT
>JAHHTS010000201.1 GCA_020024475.1 Oscillospiraceae bacterium | reverse complement strand
CCAGTGAATAGTTCAGTATCGGAAATCGGAGATGTGGCGAGAAAGACGGATATTATAAAGCAGGCAAGTAATAAAGTAGATAATCTATCTAATTATATTACTGAGGAAATTCGTAAAGCTGACAATTTTACAACATTGAGAAAAGTCACAGCCGAAGAAACTAATTCTTGGTGGAAAAATGTAATGGGATATGATAATCCACCATATAAACCAGGGACAATTGTTAAAGAAATAGAATTAACAAAAGATTCAACATTTGTTAGAGTGTATGATGGAGAAGTATCAGGTATGTATGGAGGCTGGGTTATGAAAGCAGAAGATATTGCAGGATTAGCACCTAAGCAAATACAAGATAAATTTGCCTTACCATCTGTCCCTAAATATGTAGTAGATGTAAAACTCACAAAAGGAACAACTATTAGAACGGGAATAGTTAATCCGCTTGAAGGATGGGGAAATGGCGGAGGAGTACAATATGACTTAATGGGAAAAAGAATAGGTGAATTTTTAAATCCACGAGAATTACCATAATAGGAGTAGAAGAAATGAATAATGTAATTAAAATTAACAAAAATGAACTATGTATTGATAAAAAAATAATGGAATTTAAGTATGATATTAGAGATGCTAAGGTGATTGATAATCAAATCATTGTATTATTATCAATACCATTTAATGTTAATGAAATAGATAATATATATGCAGTATCGTTAGATTGTAAAATTAATTGGAAAGTAGAAAGTTTAAGTATAATAAATCCTAACGGAAATAATCTACCATATGAGAATATGTTTTTTAATAATGGAGAATTAACGGCGACAGATTTTTATGGTAGAAGATATTTTATAAATATTACAGATGGAACAATAGAAAAAAGAGATATAGTGAAGTAAAATCTACATATGGGGTATAGAGAATTAAAAAAAGGTGTTCTTAAGACATGGGGAGAGACAATCGAATTAAGAATTGGGAAGCAAAAAGTATCATTCAGAAAAAGCAATCCATTTGGCGCGGATACTATGGAAAGGATAGGTAAATAATTATGAACATAGAAAGTTTAGAAAGTAAATTGGGAATTGATGAGTTTCAATCTCCAGATTCATAACGTTATTGCAGAAAAGAATGGTGCTATGTATTTTGATATGAAGGATGGATTGTACGATGAGGTAATGAAAATTTACAATTTATCTTATCAAGATATGTTTGAGGAATTTAATACAGTGGCGTTAGATAAAGCAATAAGAGAGGGAAAAATGATACGTTTTACCCACAATCCTGAACTTGCCGAGTATGCTGGTTCATTTACAGACCAAGAGTGGAAATATTTGAAAAAAATGGTGACTATTTGTATTTAAGAGAAGAAGGGGGATTTTGGTATGCAGAGAAATAAATCAAATGAAATAGCAAGAGATATAATTAGAACAGCCAAGGAAACATTTAATGAAAGGATAAATAATATAACTCTTTTTAATCTTACAGATGAACCATATAAAATGTTTAGTTTATTAGGCTAAGTTAAACGCAACATTATCGGTCATCATCTTATGAATAACACGAACAAGTTTATGCGCAACATGGCCAAGAGCATTATAATGGCGTCGTCCCTGAGAAATCTTTAAGTCATAGTATTTTTTGAAAGTATCATTTACTAAGGTTGTTTGCCATGCTGCATTGATTAGTGCATATCTGAGTAGTTTAGAACCTCTTTTGGACATCCTGGTTCTGGAAGCGTTGAAGTTTCCGGATTGATAAACAGAGGGATCTAAACCAGCATAAGCGAGAAGTTGACAAGGTTTCTTAAAACGTGATATATCACCAATTTCACCGATAATTATGGCACCATTACAAGTTCCGATTCCAGGAATAGTTTTAATAACAGAATCAAATGCATTCATGATTTCAGAAATGTTTTTTTCGACTTCGGTAAGCTGCTCTGTGTACAGTTCAATCTGATTTATGGATTGCAAAATCTGTAAAGATAAGGTATCATTTTTAATACCGACAGATTGTGTAGCAAGCTCTTTTAAAGCAATGGCGTGTTGCTTACCAAAGTGGCCCTTAGAGGTCTTGTTCAGCAGGTTGTATAACCGCGTGAGATGCATCGACGCAATCTTGTCGGGATTTGGTTGCTCTTTTAACAGAGCATAACAGGCCTTTCCATGAATTCCGGATTTGAAGAAATACTGTAGTTCAGGAAATAATAAGTCCACGTAAGTAACGAGTTGAATTTTAACCTTTGTCCTTGCCTTCATAAGTTTTTGACGGAAGCGATAGAGTTTTTTTAATTGCAAAGAATTATAATCTCTCTGAGTATATAAACAGTAATGGTTTAAGATTAAAGCTTTGATAATTAGGTAAGTATCGACGGAATCCGTTTTAGTTTTACGAATGTTAGACTTTCTCAATGAAGAGGTCGAATTGGGTTGATAATACAAATCTGATAGCCTCTGGTGTAAAGAAAGCTGGTTAAATTTTCAGCATAGTGAGCAGTTGATTCCATTCCGATAAAGAGTTCATTTTTAGGATAGCATTCTAGATGAGAAAGAAGCGCATGAAATCCATTGTGATCATTGGTGAAAGCAAATGGATCAACCAGGATTTCGCCATCAGAATTCAAGATGGAAGCATAATGTTTTTGTTTGGCAATATCGATGCCAACATAGATCATAAAATCATCTCCTTTGTAATAAATCACTGTGTTTGTCCACCTGGTTTTATCATCATAGACTTGCGTGACATAAAAGTTCAAAGACTTATCCAACTATAAATAATTTAGATAAAACTGTGGCAATACACTCCTTAAAATAGTCAAATCTATAGAAATAAATAAAAAGTCCACAGTGTTACTATTGATTATAACAAAGTTAAAAAGAAAGGAGCGTATTAATGTATTTAATTACAAATACATCATACAAGGATAATATGGCTGTTGGATTTAAGGTTAAATTTTATTGGTATCAAATAGGAAA
>JAHHTS010000200.1 GCA_020024475.1 Oscillospiraceae bacterium | reverse complement strand
CAAAAAGACTGTATGCCCATTTCTATCTGGGCATGAGCAAGGCAGAAATCGCTCGGCAAGAAGGCGTCGCTGAGAATGCTGTTCGGGAGAGCATTAACCGTGGCTTAAAGCATCTTGCTGATCAGATGGAGGAATATAAATAAGGATAAAACAAGGGCTTCCGTGAAACACGGTAGCCCTTGTTAGCACTATTTTCCAAATCTTCTCAAAATATTGTGCTGATGCTATGCTTATATAAGTCTATTCCGATGTGTAAAACAAAAGAAAAAACATGGCAATAATCATATCACATGTTTAATTCTATAGGTAATGCATATTATCAAAATAGAAATCTTATGTGAAGTATAACTCTAAAAATATTACACCCAAGGCAGAATTTATTAATAATAATTGATAAACCGGGATAATTGTGTTACTCTTAAAACGAATCGACGAGATTATGCAATAAATTTTTCTTCCATGTATTACGCTGTATACAATGTAATATATAGGAGGGAATAGTATGATTTTCTTTCTGGAGGCGAGTAATATGATCATTAAACGCTTGGTGATTAAACAGCTTCATGGAATATATGACTATGATGTGAAGTTTAACGATGACTTAACTTTTATTTTTGGAGAAAATGGTTGTGGCAAAACAACAATTTTAGACATTGTATCTTCAATTGTTACTGGTAAGATTTATAACTTGGGCGTATACAATTTTAGATCGATTATTTTGTATTACCAAGAAAGAAAGAAAACGCGTTTAAATAGAATTCAAATTAAATTTATTGAAGAGGGATATGAGGTTTCATTGAATGAAACTGACATGAAGGAAAGAATTGATGTTTCCCATAAGTCTGGTGATATGTTTTCTGGAGATGATGATGAGTATTCTTATTATCGCCGTTTCATGAACATCTATGATTTTCCACGCTTTCTAAGAGAAACCTTTAATTACATCTATCTTCCACTAAGTAGAAATTCTCAAGATGGGTTTGAAATTGCGAATCCTATTTTATTTCGCCGCAGAAAGGCTATGATGTATTCTGAACACGACCTAGTAAATAAGAACTATCTTAACGAATCTCTACGGTATGTAGAAGAAATCATTAGAAGCGGCTTTATGAGAATAAGTTCCGCAGAAAATACAATTAACGCAAAATTTAGAAGTAATATCTTCACATCGTCCTTAAAAGTGACTAGTGAATATAGTTTCAACAAGTTGCTAAAATCAGTGAAAGACGAAAAGACGTTGGCTAGTATTGAGAGAAATCGAAAAGAATATATCAAAACACTTCAATCTATCGGAGAATGGAATGATGATTCTGAACGTCGTGTAGAAGCATTTTTTAAAAGATACCGTGATGCTTTTGAAGCTGCACAGCAAGATAATAGCCATGGAATTGGTATTGATTTTCTGTTTATGAATGTGGAATTCAATCGTATTCAGGAGATTGCAGCTCAAGCGCAAAAGATGGAAAGAGAAAAAGAAGCCCTAAAAGCACCTATTACTGATTTTTTATCTACAGTCAATAAATTCTTTGCAATTGGCGACGACAAAAAACATGTCTGGATTAATGAAGAAGGTAAATTGATTGTAGAAGCGGAATATCCGCAACGGAAATTGTCACTCTATAATCTCTCTTCGGGCGAAAAACAAATTGTTATTATTTTTGCTTGTCTGATTTTTGGCTTACCTTCAGGAAAAAGCGGAATTTATATTATTGATGAACCGGAGGCATCACTCCATTTAGCGTGGCAGAAAAACTTCGTTAAGTCTATCCGTGAAGTGAATAGTTCAATCCAGCTTATTTTTGCAACACACTCACCCGAAATTATCGGAAGCTATTCTGAATACGCAGTAAGACTTAGAAAAGAAGTGGATTTAGCTACTGTTGATGAGACAAAGGAAGATATATATAATGAATGATGTTGTTGAAGATTTAACTTTTTCAAAAGAAGCTTTATCGAATCGCACTTTATTTTTATCTACATTTAATGATATCAATGTTTTTGTGGAGGATGTTGGAAAAGAATATATATACGAAGAAATTTTTGAACGGCTCTTTGATGGACAAATAAATATTTTTACTGTATTCCCCCTTGGCGGCAAAGATGCGGTTATTAAGAAGCAAAATGAAACGAATATATATGATAATAGTGGAAAATTAAATGTTTTCCTTGTGGATGGCGATTTTGATATTCTATGGGAAGATCAGAAGGTAATAGCACCTAACCTAATTTATCTTACTCGATACAATATAGAAAGTTATTATTGTAGCAAAGAAGCCATTCTCAAATATATGCGAGGTTTCCTCAAATGCACACGTGACGAAGTCGAAGCCAATATACATTTTGAGGAATGGTCTGATTTTTTCAAAGACGAAGCAGGACGTCTATTTGTATTATTTGCAATAGTTAAACGATATCAGATAGACCTCCCAAATGTTTCTACAGCAACAGGAAAGTTTCTTGATGCTGATGGTCGTCTGCTCTCTCAACGGTTTGAAGATTATAATAAAAGTATCATTGAGAAAATGGGTCCTTTAGAACCTTATATTAATGAAATTTATGAGAAAATCAATGAAAAGATTGTGGGTGATGGATCTGAAAAAGTATTATCAATAATATGCGGAAAATATCAGATGGAGAGCCTATGCAGGCACCTTAAGAAATGTTGCCACAAGAATATAAATAGGGAAACATTTCGCAGTGTATTAATATCTTCTTTTGATCTAGAACCTCTTTTCTTTTTGAAGAATGCGATAATACATCTAGTATCTAATACTAATACTGAAGAGCAGAGCATATAACACGATGTTTTATACACAATATGTTATAAATTAACATATAGCACGATAGTTGTCAGTGGCTTACAAGTGTGAGGCGAACGAAAAGTGCGTGGCTACAAAGTGGCTACAAAAAGTTTGTGGACAAGCTGGATAGATCGGAATGTGTGGATTATCTGGCTAAAAAGCGAATTAAAAGTGCATTTTATCACG
>JAHHTS010000199.1 GCA_020024475.1 Oscillospiraceae bacterium | reverse complement strand
AGGTACATTAGCCTTTTGACTATTACTTTAGGATACATTTAGCATCTATACAGCTCCATTAAAATATTCGGTGGAGGTGGTCAGAATGACTGAAAATACACAATTTAAGACGTTAGTTAATCAATGGTTAAATTCCAAACAACCAATGATAACTCCGTCAACTTACGCTAATTTTTTGCTAATTGCAGAAAATCACTTAATCCCTTATTTTGGGAAAAGAAAAATTGGCTCAATAACTGAAGCCGATGTGCAGGAATACATACTATATTTGTATGAGAAAGGTAGGTTAGATAAAACTGGAGGATTAACTGTAAAGACCATAAGAGATATTATTCTTGTTATGAGGCTGGCATTGGGTTATGCATATAAAGAGAAGGTAATGCCTTTGTTGAATTGGGATCTGGTAGAATATCCAAAAGATACCTCTTTAAAAAGAGTGGTCTCTTTATCGAAGGATGAAGAACAAGAATTAATACAATGCATATACTTAAATTTAAACAGAAAAACCGCAGGTATTTTAATAGCTTTAATGACAGGAGTTAGAATTGGGGAATTATGCGGACTTCAAATGAAAGATATTTCTTTGTCAGATAATGTAATCTATATTAACAAAACTGTTCAACGCATCTATGATAAAAGGAAAGGCACATCTTATATCAATATAGGAGAGCCAAAGACATCTAGTTCTGTAAGGGTAATCCCTTTTCCGTCGTTGCTTGGAAATATTATAAAAAAATTTTATAGTGATAATCCCAATCATTATTTTCTAACTGGAAAGAGTAAGCCTACAGAACCTAGAACATATCGTCAGTTCTTTGCGAGATTTTTAAAAAAGAATAATTTGAAAAACGTTAAGTTTCACGAAATTAGGCATACGTTTGCTGTAAGAGCAATTGAAATTCCAGATTTTGATATTAAATCTTTATCAGAAATTTTAGGTCATAAAAATGTATCTTTCACATTGAATGTTTACGGAAGTGCTAATCTCAAACAAAAGACAGCGTGTATGAATTTATTGAACGACTTATTGTAACAGGTCTTAGGGTGTTCCCTAACGAGGTGTTTGTGGATGCAAGGACACAAATACACTGCTCGTTGAGGTACTCAGACGAGGCAGTTTTACCGTTTGGATAGCATGTGGCTACCCAAATGGTCTGGCTCGCTAAGATTATACATAAAAACTTGTTCTACATAAGCTATACATTAAACAAGGCACAGCAATGGATTTTGAAGTCCATAAACTGTGCCTTATCTTTTTATATTATGCGTAACCTATGTATAGATCGTAGTCATTTTCGCCGCATTTTTTATACCAAATACAGACAGATTCAAAGCCTTCTATGTTCTTGTACCTGTTCAATCTGCTTTCGATATTTGCAATAGCTGATTTGGTTTTTGATGTGACAGAAATAGGGTTATCCTAACATTCTGTAGCTTCAACATCGTAAGTTAAACCGATATTTAATGCGTAATTCTTTGCATAATCAATGTAATAGTTAATGTCTATTTTCTGCTCTTGAGTGGTTTTTTCTGTTGTCTGAACCGTTGTTTTTTCAACTGGTTTAGTAGGTTCAGTAACATTTTTGAGAGTAGTTTTATCTTCGGTTGGTTTAGGTTTTTGCGTTGGTTTTACTTCTGTAATTTGTGGTAAAGTTGTTGTAGTAGTTGAAACATTTTCCCTTTGTTCTTCCTTTGGAATTACAACTTGAGTAGTAGATTTTTCTGTTGTTACTGGCTCTGATGTAGTGTTTTGTGTTGAAGTTTCTTCAGTAATTTCTGTTTCTTGTGTAGGTAAAGCACTACTTATTTCTGTTGGCGTTTCAGCTTTATTACAAGCCGATAATGATAAAGTGAAGAGAAAAACCAATGTGATAATGAAATGTTTTCTCATACATAAATCACCTCGCTGTCCACGATTTCTATTGCTCTGTTACGAATGTTATTCATCTTTTTAACCCATAGCAGCATATCGTTTTCTTTTAGTTGTTCGGTAATATTTTCTTTTTCGGCAAGTGATTTCACAAGTTGATTAAACATACTTTCAGCACGTTCATTTACTTCTGCAAGGTGCTGATACAATGTACCTTTGGTTAAATAATTGTAGTAGATCACCTTGTGATTGCTTTTTAAATGCTGACGATAACGCTGTCCCCAGATACCGATATTGTATTTGGGTTCTTCGTTTAATTGAAGATTTGGCAATAAATAATCGCCTTGTTGTGTGTACCCTTTACCAGTGCTTTCATAAATTGACTTCATAAGATTTTCCTCCGTTTCATATTTTCTATCAATATGATAACGGATAATATTTCATAAAACGAATGTGTCGATTGAAATATTTATGCAAAGAAAAAGAAGTGTGAATTGTCAGTTCACACTTCAATTTAGGGTTTAAATATAAGATTTTTCAAGGAAGTAACGCTTTGAAATTTTGCCTGTGATAGTAATGTATCCCTTTTCTTCAAGTTCAGCATTTAGACGTTTGATTACTCTATATGCACTTGTTTTAGATACACCTAGTATAGTAGCAACTTCTTGTGCTGTGTAAAATTCTTGTCCGATTGAAACGGTTTTTGTGTCTTTGTTTTCCATAGTTAGATCTCCTTTATCTTTCATAATTTTATAAACAAGAGATAGTATTCAATATAGTTCAATTTAAGGTGAGGAATTTTTTCTCTTTGTTTATTTGAATACATTGTATAAAATTATTTTAAAGATAACGAATGTGCCAGGATGAAAAATTGAATCAACATTTTTTACGATACATTGTGACTTATTACATCCTTCATACGATGTTTTAATAGCTTTAATTTACTGTGCCGATAAAAAATAAATAAGTACCAGAAGTGTACCACTATTTTTGAGACACTACTGTAAAATTAAGATTTTGCTACGAAAATCATAAAAAATCCCTATATTTCCATAGTCCTTCGGATTGAATACGGACCTCAAAGCCGAGTGGGAATAATCTCAACAGAGTGAAAAAGCCTGTAAAATAAGGCTTTTCGCC
>JAHHTS010000020.1 GCA_020024475.1 Oscillospiraceae bacterium | reverse complement strand
TGTTTAAATAGTAGTACTAACAAGCATATAATAACTTTAAATTTTAACATAAATTGATGTTATAATAATTCATAATAGTTTTAGAATATTTTGTTTTTCATATTGACTATTTTTAATAAAAATTACATTTAAAAAGACACTAATTAATACATTAGTGCCCATATCTACATAATAATTCAGTTTTAAAGAATACACCTTAAAAATTATAGACTTTTAAGGTGTAGCTTTTTATTCAAATGCATTTTCTATTATATTTATTTTTGGATTTTCTGAAATATTATAGACTTCTGCTACGTCAAAACGAACATTTATATCGTCAATATTATATTGTGATATGTATTGTACAGCAGCGGTTTTAATACGTTGTTGTTTAGAATATGTAACAGCTTCTTTAGCTAAATAAAAATTGTCATTTTTTCTTGTTTTAACTTCAACAAAAACAAGAATATTTTTCTTTTCAGCTATTATATCTATTTCTCCAAATCGCGTTCTATAATTAACTGCTAATAATTTGTACTTGTTATCTGTGTACCATTGACAAACAAGTTTTTCGCCAAGCATTCCTGTTAATCTTTTATCCATAAAAGTTCTGGCCTCTTTTTGAAAAAACTTTTTCGATAGAAATCTTTTATACCATATCTCTCAATCAATTCATAATGAAGCTTTGTTGGGTATCCTTTATGTTTGGCAAGTTGATATTCAGGATATTGTCTATCAAGTTCAATCATATACCTATCTCTAGAAACTTTAGCTAAAATTGAAGCTGCGGCAATGCTCATACTGTTGGCATCACCTTTTACGACACTTTTTGTAACACATGGCATATTAAAAGGTGTTTTATTTCCATCTATAAGAGCAATATCTGGTGTTAAGTTTAACTGCTTTACAGCTTTTTTCATGCCATTTAGAGAAGCATTTAATATATTTTGTTCATCTATTTCATTTGGAGAAATCATTACAATTGAATATGATAAACAATTTTCAATAATTAAATCAAAAAGTTTTTCTCTTTTTTTTTCGCTAACTTTTTTACTATCATTTATTTCATCACATAGGAAATCTGGTTTAAGTACAACTGCAGCACAACATACTGGTCCACATAAAGGGCCACGACCGGCTTCATCACAACCACAGATTACAGGAAAATCTGCTCTTATAATATTGTCAAATTCATATAAGCTATTCATAAATTAAATCCTTTCGTTTGTCATAGGCTCCTCCCACTACCTTCAGGTGGTGAGAGGAGCCTTGTGAATCTTTAGCCATTAACTCTGACTCTCAATATACTTTTGTATAGTCGCTGACGATACTTCTCCAATACTGCAAGCAAAGTATCCGTCTGACCAAAATATCCTTTTCTTCCAATACTGTTTAGACAGAAACGAACCATACTTTTGCCATTGGAACAGAGATTATTCTTTAACGCAAAACTGTTTTTCTGTGAATACGCTTAATGGTCGTGTTAAACTGTCATATTTCGCTGAAGGTATGTCTAAATATTTTGACCACACAATCTATAAGTTTGGTACAGCTAAGCTCACAAACAAACATGGTAAATATTATCTTAACATACCAGTAACTTATGATGTCGAAGAAAGTAATATTTCTGACATTTGTAATGTAGTAGGCATTGACAGAGGTATTAACTTCGTTGTTGCAACCTAGACAGTAATCACAAGTCTGGATTTGTTAGTGGAAAAGCTATCAAGCAGAAACGTGCTAACTATTCCAAACTTCGTAAAAAACTCCAAATGCGACAAACGCCATCTTCAAGGCGAAGATTAAAAGTTATTGGTTATCGAGAAAACCGTTGGATGCAAGATGTTAACCATTGTGTATCAAAGGCACTCGTTGAGAACAACCCAAAGCATACACTCTTTGTATTAGAACATTTGTCGGGTATTCGTAATGCTACAGAGCGTGTCAAAACCAAAGACCTTTATGTTTCTTTATCGTGGTCGTTCTATGATTTAGAACAGAAACTAATTTACAAGGCTAAGCAGAATCAGTCTTCTGTAATTAATGTAGACCCTCATTATACAAGCCAGTGTTGTCCTATTTGTGGACATACTGAAAAGGCCAACCGTAACAAGAAGATACATTTGTTTACTTGTAAAAACTGTGGCTATAAGTCCAATGATGACCGTATAGGAGCTATGAATCTGTATCGTATGGGAATAAATTATCATGTTGATAACCAAGTACCTAATACAGTTGTAACAGAGTAAACTTTGTTACAAAGGGTGTTGTCAACCACCCTATGATGTAACGCCACTTTAGATAGCAATATCTATTGGGGTTAAAGGTCGGAGACGTAAGTCGTTAGTACGACTGGGCAGTTACAAGCCCATGACCTTTAGGTCGTGGGTAGTTGACAGTATTCTGGTCTCTCTAAGCTGATTTTACCTAGTTTTGAAGAACGAAATTCATCGCAAAGCATAATTGCTGCTCGCTCTGTATTCTCTATACCACCAGGCAATAGCATACCTCGTTTACGAGCTATCTTGCAAAGTATATCATAACTATCCATCTTGATATCTTCATTTGTTATCTTATATCGCTCAATAAGCATATCAGGGTAAATATTTTTAATATCATTTATTAATGCTATTGCAAGAGTTTCAATATCAAGAATATCGTCTTTAATTGATCCTATAAAAGCAAGGTTAGCAGCTACATTTTGATTTTCGAATTTTCGCCAAAGAACACCTGGCATGTCCAATAAATCTAAATTTCCAACTGTTACCCATTGTTTACCTCTAGTAACTCCTGGTCTATCTTGAGCTTTTGCACGTTGAGAGCCAGCTAGAGAATTTATGAAAGTAGACTTACCGACATTTGGAATTCCCACCATCATTGCTCGAATCTTAGTTCCATCTATACCTTTGTCTTGTCTACGCTTCAGCAAATCTTCCAATTCATCTTCGATTTGATTTATAACATTTTTAGAATTTTTCCCTGTCTTAGAATTGAGTGCAATTGCACCTTGTCCTTTATCTTTAAAATATTTGATCCAATTATTAGTTATATAGTTATCAGCTAAATCCCGTTTATTTAAGATATAAACTTTAGGTTTATTTTTAATAATTGCATCAATCTCTGGATTTTGACTGGAATACGGAATTCTTGCGTCTAACAAAACAATGACAACATCTACATTTTTTATTTCTTTTTCCATAAGACGAAGGGTCTTCATCATATGTCCCGGGAACCAGTGAATATTTTTGCCATTTACATTTTTTTGACCTAATTCTTCGAAACTTAAATTATCTTCATTTATCATTTTACTTTTCCTATCTTTGAACTTGGCGATATTCTGAAAATTGTTTTACCTAAAATACCATTTTCATTTATAGGTCCGATGTCTCTAGAATCATATGAGCCATTACGGTTATCCCCCATTACAAAAACATACCCATCAGAAACAGTAATTTCTAAATTTTCTGAGTCTTTAGGATTTATTTTTTCTTTTATATATTGTTCGTATTGAAGTTCTCCGTTGATGTATACATCACCGTTTGAATAATCAATTTTTATAGTATCTCCACCAATAGCAATAATACGCTTAATAAGTAATTTATTATAATTACTACTTTTTATTACAACAATATCGCCTCTATGAGGTTTGTACATAAAATTGGATATAATAAGTTTTTCTCCATTATGTAAAGTATTAAGCATTGAATCTCCATCAACTACTATAAGTCTGCATAAAAATAGTATGATAGTTGTTATAAGGGCAATTGCTATAGCAAGACTTTCTATAAATTCATACAATTTTTTCATAATTAAATTCGCTTTCTTTATAAAAACAAAAAGAGGACATCATGTGTCCTCTTAAATGTTTATTTGATTTTTTCTTTAACTTTAGCTGCTTTACCAACTCTGTCTCTGATGTAGAAGAGTTTAGCACGACGAACACGACCGTATCTAACGATTTCTACTTTTTCAACGAATGGTGAGTTGATTGGGAAAACTCTTTCAACACCTACACCGTAAGCTGTTTTTCTTACTGTGAATGTTTCAGCTACACCGCCGTGTTTTTTAGCAATAACAAGACCTTCAAAAATCTGAATTCTTTCTTTTTCGCCTTCTTTGATACGAACGTGAACTTTAACAGTATCACCGATGTTTACTACTGGTTTTTCTGCTTTAACCATGCCTTCAGTCATTAATTTTAATGCGTCCATTTTATTTCCTCCATTTTTTTATCAGACATTCGTACACGATACATAATACACCGTCAGAGGACTGCCCGCTTAATGATATACATTAACCCTGTTGATGGAACAACAGATACTAACGCCTAGATATGATACCATAAAACAAATAAAAATGCAAGTGTTTTATTGCAGAATATTAAGATTTTCATTTAATAAATGAACTCTGAGTACATTGAAACTATTTGTGTCGATTCCATAATTATTTTTAAAATATTCCAATAATAATGACGGATTAAGATTATATGTATTGCCTGCTGGATATAGAGCTGAAAAACAAATGCTATCTTCAGATTCTTCTATTATTTTCATGTTTATAATTTCATTTTTTAGATTTACTTCTTTACTTGAGCGCTTAGTGGTTTTTGTGACTAGTATTTCACTATTATTATCATAATCCATTAGCGCTTTTTCAAGAACTTCTTTATTGCCATGCATTGTTATATGATATTCTGCATATTTAATTTCTGATACATCGTATTCAGGGGCACTAGCTCCAGTAATAATAATTCCTTCAGGAAGAGTGCCTTTCATGGCTTCCATAATTTCATTTTCTGTCAATTCTTCATTAAGTCGAAAATCAAAACTTTCACATATACTTTCATGCCCTAAAGAAAGCGGCAATGTAAAAGTCATATAAATATGTGGATTATATCCCATGGAATACCAAACGGGTAATTTGGATTTTTTAAGGGCTCTCATCATTATTTTCTGTAAATCTAGATGTGAAAAAAATGAAGCTAAACCTACTTTTTGAAACTTAATTCTTATTGTATTCAAAACAAGCCCTCCTAAGAATTTTATTAGCACCACAATTATTACACTCTATATTACATGGTTTTGTAGTGATGCATTTAAGTGAACGTTCATACTCCCGTATAAGGAATTCCTTAGTTACACCATAATTGATATGATCCCATGGATTTATTTCATCGTAACAACGGAATCGACTTGCATAAAATGACATATCTATATTGTTTTCTTTAAATGATTCAACCCATAAATTATAGTCAAAACATTCATACCAACCATCAAACATACCACCCTTTTTATACACAGTTTCAATAACTTTAGCTTGTCTTCTATCCCCTCTTGCAAAAACAGCTTCTAGAAAACTCATATCAGCGTTTGAATAACTTACTTTGATTCGTTTGTTTGACTTACAACATTCAAGAAGATATTCTTGTTTTTTCTTAATTAATTCCATATCATTCTGTCCGAAAAATTGGAATGGTGTATATGGCTTCGGAACGAATGAAGCAACACTAATAGATATTTCTGGTTTTCCTTTGGGTCTATTTGGCATTGAATAAAAAATATCCATTATGTGGTTAGCAGTATCAGCTATACCTTTGATATCTTCCATTGTTTCGCCAGGAAGCCCCATCATAAAGTAAAGTTTAACATGAGTGTACCCGCCTTCAAAAGCAAGTTTTGCTGTTTTATCGATTTCGTCTTGATTTATATTCTTATTTATAATGTCACGAAGTCGCTGTGTTCCTGCTTCTGGAGCAAAAGTTAATCCACTCTTTCTTACTTTAGTTGTTTTTTCTATAAGTGATTCGCTAAAATTGTCAATTCTCAAAGATGGCAGAGCAATATTTACTTTTTCTTCATGTGTCCAAGAGTCCATTTTATCGAGAAGTTCTTCCAACTTAGGGTGGTCACTTGTAGAAAGTGAGGTAAGCGAGATTTCTTCATATCCAGTATTCTGACATAAATCCATAGCTCCTTCATTAATAAGATCAACATCTCTTTCTCTAAATGGACGATAAATAAATCCAGCTTGACAAAAGCGACATCCTCTTACACAACCACGTAAAACCTCTACCATTGCTCTATTATGAACTATATCAATATTTGGTACAACAATGTTTGTTGGAAAATGAAGATTTCCAAATTCACGAATAATAGCTTTATTACATGGCAACGGAGCATCATGTAATGGAGTTACTGCTTTGATTGTATTATCTTCATTATATTCTATATCATAAAATGAAGGCACATAAATACCTTCTAGTTTTGATAATTCTTTAAGAAGCTCTATCTTAGTTTTACCCTCTTTTTTCCATTTATCATATACATTACAAATCTGTACATCTAAATATTCACCTTCACCAAGTGCCATGATATCAAAAAAATCAGCAACAGGCTCTGCATTACATGTACAAGGGCCACCAGCTATAATAAGAGGATAACTTTCATCTCTATCTTTTGAATAGAAAGGAATTCCTGACAAATCAAGCATTTGTAGAATATTGGTGTATGACATTTCATACTGCAATGTAAAACCAATAATATCCATTTGCCTAAGAGGAGTTTTGCTTTCAAGTGTGTATAGTGGAATATTATTTTCTTTCATTTTTTGATGCATATCTATCCAAGGAGCAAAACATCTTTCACACCATATATTTTTTTCGTTGTTAAGTGATTCGTAAATTACTTTAAGTCCAAGATGAGACATACCTATCTCATATGTATCTGGAAAACAAAATGCGAATCGTACATCTACTTCATCTTTATTCTTAATAACACATCCCAATTCTCCACCAGTATATCTTGCCGGTTTTTGAACAGAAAGTAGTATAGATTTCAGTTTGTTATCTATCATACGCTCCTCCTAATTTTAGATATTTTAAATATATCATAAATTAGAATATTTTTCAAATATCATTTGCGAGGTTGATAATAAAATAAAAAATGAACAAAATAAGCGAAAAAAAATTGTCAGTGATGTATAAATATATTAGAGCCAATATTACAAGTGAAAAAGAACTTATAGTCCTATAATTTCGTTGATAAAATGTAGAGAACATATAAAAAATCTGCCCCCCATCAAGATAATAAACAGGTAATATATTTATTAAAAATATAAATACATTTACTATCATTAGCACATAAACATTTAATTTGAATTTAAATTTTAAATAGAAAAATGCAAAAATAAAAATTAGAAAATTGACTAATGGACCACTTGATAATATAAATATATAATATTTACCATTAATGTCACTACTACATATTTTAAATCCAAAAACAGAAACTTTGATTTTTGGGAATTTTTTCATACAAAATAAATATGCAATTATATGCCCTAATTCATGTAAAACACTTGATAATATACAATATTTAAAAATATTAAGCCTGTCAAAAGACAGGCCGAAAAACAATAGAATTAAAAAAACAAAAAACGACTTCATATCTCTATAGCATATATAGGATTATATCTAACGCCATTTATAATAAATTCAAAATGGACATGTGGTCCTGTTGCGTAGCCAGTATCTCCCATAGTTGCAATTACCTGGCCAGCAAGAACTTTATCTCCTTCTTTTACCAATAAAAATTGGTTGTGTGCATAAAGTGTAACTATATTATCTTCTGATTCTATTTTTATATAATTACCAGAAATATTTGAAGAATCTGCTTTAATAACAACTCCATCAAACGCTGCTTTAATAAATGTACCTTTAGCATTTGCAATATCTACTCCTGTGTGAAAATCTTTTTTTGATTCATCGAATGGATTAGCCCTACATCCAAATGGAGATGAGATATAACCTTCTGTTGGCACAATTCCTTTTTTATCTAAAGTATATTTTTTTGTACTTACATTATTGGGATAAAACGAAGCAGAACCCTTGCCATTCATTTGACTTATAGCAGTAATAAGCTGACCATATCTGGCTTGTAACTCATTATACATTTTTCTCATAAAAGAATTATAAGAAAAAGTACTTTCTAAATATGTATCTGTCTCAAAAAACTCTTTGTAACTGTTTTGTACATATTCAAATGTATTGTTATCTCTGCCCCTAAACATAAAACATGTTATTATAATTATTATTGATAATAATATTTGAATATTTAAATAAATATTATTATCTTTTTTTTCTTTACCATTTTTGGTATTTTTTTTATATCTTTTTATTATATCTGTGCCTTTTTTGTGATTCATATTATTGAGCCTCCTTTATAGAATATATGAAAAAAGCCTTGCAGTTAAGAACTGCAAGGCTTACAATAATTTTATTTTAAATATTCTATAATGGACTCTGCTGCTTTTTTGCCAGCTCCCATAGCTTCGATAACTGTAGCTGATCCAGTAACAGCATCTCCACCTGCCCAAATATTTTTAATACTTGTTTTCATTTTTTCGTCTACTGCAAAACCACCACGACGAGTAACTTCTATACCTTGAATACTATTTTTTAAAAGAGGGTTTGGACTTGTGCCAATAGCCATTATAACTCCATCGACATCAATAGTATATTCACTATTTTCTATAGGCTGCACCCCGCATCTGCCTGACTCATCTGGATCTGTCAGTTTCATTCTAACGCATTCAATTTGCTTTACAAAACCGTTCTCGTCACCAATAATTTTTTTAGGATTGTTTAATGTAAGGAACTTAATACCTTCTTCTTGTGCGTGAAGAATTTCTTCTTTCCTTGCAGGCATTTGATCTATGTCACGTCGATAAACTATACTTACATCGCTTCCAAGTCGCTTAGCAACTCTTGCGGCATCCATTGCAACATTTCCACCACCAACAACTACAACGTTTTTTATATTTGGTTTTGGAGTATCTTTTTCATCTTTATAGCATTCCATAAGGTTTGCTCTAGTAAGAAATTCGTTTGCAGAAAAAACACCGGCAAGTCCTTCGCCTTCTATTCCCATAAAAGACGGTAGGCCTGCACCGCTTCCTATAAAGAAAGCATTAAATCCCATATTTTCAAGTTGTGATATTGTAACAGTCTTGCCAACTATAACATCTGTATGAATTTTTACACCTTGTTTTTTTAGATTATCTACTTCATAACTAACTATGTCTTTAGGAAGTCTGAATTCTGGTATACCATAACTCAGTACACCACCAGCTCTATTAAGAGATTCAAATATTTCAACTTTAATTCCTGCTCGCACTAAAACACCGGCACATGTTAAGCCAGCTGGTCCTGCACCAATAATACCTACTTTTTTATCTTTAACCTCAATAACATCAGATTCAATTTCTATTCCATTTTCTCTAGCCCAATCTGCACAAAATCTTTCTAGTCTTCCAATGGCGACACTCTCACCTTTTACACCTCGTACACAATGCTTTTCACATTGATTTTCTTGTGGACAAACTCTACCGGATACAGCGGGTAAAAAATTTTTTTCTTTTATCATTTTATACGCAGCTGCAATATTCCCTTCTTTAATCAATCCTATAAAAGCGGGAATATCAATATTTACCGGACATCCTGATATACAAGGTTTATTTTTGCAATTAAGGCAACGATTAGCTTCATTTGTTGCTTCTTCTAGAGTATATCCAATGCTAACCTCTTCAAAGTTTGTATTTCTTAAATTAGGTGCTTGATGAGACATCGGAGTTTTAAATTCTTGTTTGTTGTACATTATTTTGCACCTCCCAAAAGTCTACAAGCATGTTCCTCTTCTTTTCTATACATTTTATTTCTTATCATAAGTTCATTAAAATCTACAAGATGTCCATCAAAGTCAGGACCATCCACACACGCAAATTTTATCTTTCCGCCTACGGTAACACGACATCCACCGCACATTCCTGTGCCATCAATCATTATAGGATTAAGACTTACGATTGTTTTTATTCCATATTCTTTAGTTATATCACTTACAGCCTTCATCATAGGTATAGGACCTATTGCTATTACACAATCATATTCTTTACCATGCTCAATATTTTTTCTCAAGATATTAGTAACAAAACCTTTTGAACCATAAGACCCATCATCGGTACATATAGTACAATTTGTAGAGTTTTCTTTCAACTCATTTTCTAATATGACAATATCTTTATTTCTAAAACCAGCAATAACATCTACATTTGCTCCATGATTTTTAAGCCATTTTGCTTGTGGAAGAGCGATGGCACAACCCACACCACCACCTATAACACAAGCATTTTGAATACCATCAAGCTCAGTAGCAGAACCTAATGGACCAGCAAAATGAGCAACTTCTTCATTTATATTTTTACGACTTAATTTTATTGTTGAAGCACCAATAGCTTGAAAAATTATTGTTACTTGTCCTTTTTGTTTATCAAAATCAGCTATAGTTAAAGGTATTCTTTCGCTATCCTCATCTGTCATAATCATTACAAATTGACCAGGCATAATATTTTGAGATACCAATGGAGCTTGAATTGTCATAGAAAAAGTAGACTGATTTAATTGTTTTTTGTCAATAATTTTAAACATACTTTTCCCCTTTATTTTTATTTGAGAAAATCAGCAAATATTTAAAATACTTGCTGATTTTAATTATAAATTTATAATATTAAATATTTTCTAAAACTTTATTTATTATTCCATCAGCATTAAGTCCAAAAACATTAAGAAGTTCTGATGCATTACCAGATTTACCAAATGTATCCATAACAGCTACAGGAATAACTTTAGAAGGTGCATATTGCGATGTAACTTCGGTTACAGCACTATATAAACCACCAATAACATTATGTTCCTCACAAGTAACAATTAAATCTGTTTCATTTGCTGCTTTAATAATAATATCTTTATCAATAGGTTTTATTGTATGTATATTGATAACTCTTGTGCTTATTCCTTTTTCTTCAAGAACTTTTGCAGCTTCAAGGGCGCGGGCAACCATAAGACCAGTTGCTATAAGAGTAACATTGTTACCTTCTTTTAATGTAACTCCTTTACCTAGTTCAAATTTATACTTGTCATCATTAACTACTGGGACTGCTAGACGGCCGAAGCGCATATAGACAGGACCATTATATTCAGATGCAGCAAAAACAGCCTGTTTAGCCTCAACATCATCACATGGATTAATAATAACCATGCCTGGAATTGTTCTCATTAGTGCAATATCTTCATTACACTGATGTGTTGCTCCATCTTCACCTACGGAAATACCCGCATGTGTTGCTCCAATTTTTACATTTAGATGTGGATATCCTATACTATTTCTTATCTGTTCAAAAGCTCTTCCTGCTGCAAACATTGCAAATGAAGAAACAAATGGTATTTTACCTGTTGTAGAAATACCAGCTGCCATACCAATCATGTTAGATTCAGCTATACCACAATCGAAAAATCTTTCAGGAAAAGCTTTTTTAAATATTCCAGTTTTAGTTGCTCCTGCTAAATCAGCATCAAAAACAACCACATTAGGATTAACTTTTCCAAGTTCGGCTAATGCATTGCCATAACTTTCTCTAGTTGCAATTTTTATGTCTGACATTTTACTTAGCCTCCAATTCTATACTGATTTTTTCAAGGTCATTCATAGCTATTAAATACTGTTCTTCATTAGGTGCACTTCCATGCCATGAAGCATTATCCTCCATGAATGAAACACCTTTACCTTTAATTGATTTTTGAACAATAACCCATGGTTTACCATTTTTTTCCTTTGTTTTTTCAAACGCTTCATCAATACTATCGAAATTATGAGCGTCACAAGTTGTAACATTCCATCCAAATGCTCGGAATTTATCTGTAATAGGATATACAGACATAACATCACTAACCTTACCATCGATTTGTAAATTATTATTATCAACTATGGCAATAAGGTTATCCAGTTTATAGTGTGCTGCTGACATTGCAGCTTCCCAAACTTGTCCTTCTTGGATTTCTCCATCACCTAAAACAGTATAAACTGTGTATGTTTTATTTGAAATTTTGCCACCTAATGCCATACCAACAGCGGTAGATATACCTTGACCTAGCGAACCAGTTGACATATCAATACCTGGGGTTCCCTTCATATCTGGGTGTCCCTGAAGCATTGACCCCACTTTTCTAAGCTTTAATAATTCAGATTTATCAAAAAAACCTTTTTCGGCCAAACAAGCGTATAATGCTGGCGCAGTATGACCCTTTGATAGAACAAATCTATCTCTATCAGGATTTTTGGGGTCGTTAGCATCAATATTCATTTTATAAAAATACAGATATGTTATAGTATCTGCTAGTGACAATGAGCCACCTGGATGTCCACTTTTTGCGTTATAAACTTCAGTTACGATATCTTTTCTAATTTCGTTAGCTTGTTTTTCAAGCGCAAGTTTAATTTTTGAGTCCATATTACCCTCCTTAAACAAATGAATCTATAATTTGTGCCAATAAATGTCCTACTCCACCATCTAGGCACGAAGGAACAGTTATATGGCAAAATTTCTTAATATCTTCTGGTGCATTTTCTACACAAACGCTTAGACCAGCATTTTTTAGAATTTCTATGTCATTATAGTAATCCCCTATAGCAATAGTATTACTTAATTGCGTACCAGTCAACTTGCACAAATCCTTAAGTGCGTTACCTTTGGTTACACCTTTTGGCATCATCTCAAAATAAATATCATTTGTCATAACAAACTCTATTTCATCATTATGGATATTGTCTTCACAAAATTTCTTGAGTTGAATAAGTTTTGAATTATTATCCGCAAATAAAACTTTTATCCAATTATTATGTATTTGCTCGATTGGTGCATCTATATAGCTAAGTTTTTCATCAGTCAAATGCCAAAATGTATAGTCATTCTCTGAAACAAGATAAGTTCTAAAATTGTCGCACATAATTTCGCATCCTATATCAGGAAATTCATTTAAGATTATCTGCAAAATTTGTTTCGAAGATTCTGGTAAAACTTCTCTAGAAAGTATATTACCATTTTCAAAATCATAAATCACACCACCATTATATGTAATGGCAGGAGCGTTTAATTTTATTTTATCTAAATATTTACTTACAGATTCCACGCTTCTTCCAGAAGCAATAGTAAATCTTCCGCCAAGTTTTTGAAACTTTTTAATCATTTTAAGATTATATGACGGTATTCCTTTTTTGGCAGTAAGCAAAGTGTTGTCTAAATCACTTATAACAAGCAAATCTTCTATTTTTTTACTCATACTACTTTATTTTCACTTTTTTATAAAATTTTTCAAATTGCTCACACCATGGAGCAGAAAACTCCATGTATTTATTTTGAACTGGATGGATAAAACCTATTACACCGGCATGCAATGCTTGACCATCAAGTTCTTTTATAATATTTTTGGGCCCATAAATCGGATCACCAGCTAATGGGTGTCCTATGCTTTGCATATGTACTCTTATCTGATGTGTACGACCAGTTTTTAATTTAGCTTCTATTAAAGTATATCCTTTTAGTCTTTCTAAAACTTTATAATGTGTAAATGCACTTTTTGAGTTTTGATTTGTAACGCAGAACTTTTTACGATCAGTTTTATGTCTGCCTATAGGAGCATTAATATCACCTTCATCATCTTTGACATTTCCATAAACAATCGCATTATATATACGATTTATAGAATGCATTCTGAATTGCTCAGCTAAATGCTCATGAGCAAAATCATTTTTTGCAACAACCAGCAATCCAGAAGTATCTTTATCTATTCTATGTACTATTCCTGGTCTAATTTCACCATTTATTCCAGATAAACTATCTTTGCAATGGAACATCAATGCATTCACTAACGTACCATCTTCATTGCCATTTGCTGGGTGAACAACCATTCCTTTAGGTTTGTTTACAACCAATAAATCATCATCTTCATAATAAATATCTAATGGTATATTCTGTGGAATAATCTGTGTTTCTTTTGGAGGTGGAATAATAATTTTTACTTCGTCTCCCAATTTCATTTTGTAACTTTTTGTTACTAATTTAGAATTTACACTTATATAATTATCATCTAAAAGTATCTGAACAGAATTTCGCGAAAAATCTGTTTTTTTAGATATATATGAGTCTAATCTTTGTCCTACATCTTCTATATCTACAACAAAATTTAAAATACTCACTTTTTCTTTTCCTTTAAATAAAATTCTGTATAAATAGTATAGATTGCATATAAACCAACTCCTAGGCACACATATACATCAGCTACATTAAAAATAGCAAAATCTATAAATAAAAACTCAAAATAGTCAACAACATATCCTCGACAAACTCTATCTATCAGATTTCCTACACCACCACAAAAAATCATAAGGAAACAAAAATTTTCAAATCTATTCCCAAATGTTTTTATAAAAATAAAATATGCCATAGTAAGTAATGCGATAGCTGTTATTACTATGAGGAGAGTTGTTTTTCCACTTAGCATACTAAATGCCATTCCCGTATTTTCAGTATACTTCAAGCCTAATAAGTGGGGAATTATAACAACACTATCTCTGTTTATAAGATATTTAGTTGCCATAAATTTACTCAGTTGATCAAGAAAAATAAATACAATAGAAATAAATATATTAATTATCAAATGTTTTCTCCTGAAATATTAACATAAATTATAAAAGATTAGCGCAAAAGCGCTAATCTTTTAGACAAATTACTCTTCAAAAAGAGAAGAAACGCTTTTAAATTTTTCTTCTGGTTCAGATTCTTTCAAAATTTCTTTAGTTGTGCTGTTATCTACTACTTCTGTTTCAGTTGATATTTCTTCAGCCTTTGATTCTTTTTCTTCATTTAAAATTTCTTCAATTTCTGGTTTTTCTTCAGGAATTTTGCTTAGAATTTCAATATGTGTTTTATAAAGACTAAGAACATTACGTTTAAAATCACTTACTTCTTTTTTTAATTTGCGAATAATTTCATCAGTTCCTTCAATTTCTGAATAAGCTGAAGAAATAATATCATTTTTTTTGATTGTTGCTTCTCTTATCACATCGTCAGCTTTAACTCTAGCATCAGCAACGATACTTTCGCCAAGACGCTGTGCGTTAATCAAAGTTGTTTTTATACTTTCTTCTTCTGATTTATACTGTTCAACTTTTTCTGCTAAAACATAAAGTTTTTCTTCTAGATCTTTTTTTTCTTTTTCTAAAGTTTCAAATTCATCAGCTATATTTTCAATAAAAGATTCTACATCTTCTTGTCTGTATCCACGCATGACTTTTTCGAAAGTAATTTTACGTATTTCTTCAGCTGTAAACATTATTATATGCCTCCTAATATTTTGAATATGCTATAAAGTATCTATCTTTACGACTCTTTCCACCATCAAAATTAAGTTTATATTTACCTTTGCCTCGTATGCTTATTATATCACCATCTATTATTTCAAAATCTGTTCTTTTAGAAACTAAGTGGTTTATTGAAACAAGACCTTGGTTAATAAAAGTTGTTGCTGTACTTCGACTACTATTAAGAATAGCACTTACAACAGCATCAAGTCGTAAAGATGCAACTGTTGTACTTTTAGTAATAGAAAATTCCCTATCGTATGAAAGTGATTTATCGTAATATTCGAAATTTACAAAGCTATGTTTAACTTTTTTTAATTCAGATATAAGTATAGGTGCCATAGAGTTATGACATGTAATAAAACATTCATCATTTTTAACAATTATATCACCAATATATTCTCGTTTTATCATAAGGTTCATAATTGCTCCAAGAAAATCTCGATGAGTGATGTTATCATCACAATTTATTTTGGAATAAAGTATACTTATAGGATAGTCGTATGTATAGATTTTATCAAACTCATTACAAACACCAGCGATACAACGCTCACTATCTCCCTCAAAGCCAGCATAAAAATCAAGTATTATGCCGTGACATTTATTAAATTGGGATATAAATAATTCTTTTTGTCTTAAATCTAAAAAAGTAGAAAAAGTTTTAATATTAAACTTCTCACTATTTTCACACAATGTAAGCGCCTTTTTGCAAAATACTATTTCATCCTGTGTTTGTGGTGGTATAAAACCTCTCAATTAGTACAAATCCCCTTGTCCATCTATGCTATCGAGTACATTTATACCTGAAAAATCAACATTCCGAGGTGTTATTATAAAAGTATAACTGGCAATTTTCTGTACATCGCCTTGATTAGCATAAGCAACTCCTGAAAGAAAGTCCACAAGTCTTCTTGCAGTTTCTTTATTAGCTGCTTCAAGATTCAAAACTACAGTTTTTTTATCATTAAGATGATCAGCTATATCACTTGCCTCTTCAAATCGTTCTGGTTTTACAAGAATAACCTGAAGCCGTGGTGAAGACGACATTGTAATATTTCTTTCTTTTCTCACTGTATTTATTGGTGTACTAACAACATTCTGTGTGAAATCTGCTTTAAAAGTATTCTCAGATGCAACTTCTTCCTCTTCGTTCTCATCAAGTTCTTCATCTTCGTAATCTTCGTCATCAATACCAAAAGCACCTTTTACTTTATCAAATAGTCCCATAATTGGTCTCCTTTATTTTACTTTATTATAATTTCTCTCACCAAAAATACCTGTTCCTATACGTACTAGTGTACTACCTTCTGCAATAGCCCAAGGATAATCACCAGACATCCCCATAGAGAGAATAGACATACTTATATTATCTATATTTTTATCGGATATGTCAACAAATAATTTATGCATCTTATCAAAATATTGTCGAACATTTTCTGTGGAATCTGCTGGAGGAACACACATAAGTCCCTTTACTTGAATATTTTTAAATTCAGACAATTGGTAAATTATATCAATAGCCTGTTCATAAGGAACACCACCCTTACTTTTTTCCATACCTATATTAATTTCAAGACATACATCAGCTTTCTTTCCTGCTTTTCCGTATTGTTTTTCTATTTCTTTTGCAAGTTTGATACTATCAACGCTTTGTATAGTATTTGTTAATTCTGGAAGGTATTTTACCTTATTAGTTTGTAACTGACCAATTATATGACAAGGCACATTGTTTTCATTAAAAAAATCTGCCTTTTGAACGAGTTCCTGTACCCTGTTTTCGCCAAATAAAGTTATTCCCGCGTCGTATGCTTGTTGTAATTTCTCAATAGGTTGTGTTTTAGAAACACACATTAATATAACATCTTCGGGTTTTCTACCGTATTTGATACAAGTTTCAACAATTTGATCTTGCACCTGTTTAATATTTTCAGCAATGCTACAAGTATTTTCCATCATACAAATTACGTCCTTTCACAATTATTGAATCATATAACTTAACTTGATTTTCAGAATTCACAGCAGATGGAACTATAATATAATTTTCATCTTCATATATTGGTGAAATTTTTTTAAATTTTACAACATTAGAAAAATTTACATATACTCCCATTGTTTGTTCAGAATCAAATTTAATTGCAGTTTTAGGTATTTTTATTCCATCATATTGCTTAAACAAAATTTCGCAGTCGGTCACTCTTGTAGTTGCAACTGCTGGATCCATTTCGGTGCATTCAATAACAATTAAACTCTTTTCACCTTTATCTATTATTTTCTCTACAATTGCTTTATGATATTCGTTGTTGCTAACATCAAGAGAAATTTTAATTTGTTGTCCTTCTTTTAGTCTACTAGCTTGATTTTTATCTAGATAAGTACAAATACTCCATCTATAATTTGTAATAATTTTACCATACGAATTATTTTTTAAACTATGGTCTGATGTTGAGTTTATCATCCGCATACCATCAGCATAACTCATGTCTACAAATTTTTCAACTGTTGCTGTACTTTCGTAGCCATCAACATTTTTCAAAAAGAAACCAGTATAAGGAGAGTACATGGACTCCATTGGTTGAGGTATTTGGGTTTGAATCGCATCAATTTCGGCTTGAATTTTCCGTTTGGCTTCGGAAAAATCATTAATTTTCCCAGTAGATACTCCTATTTTATTCAAGCTAACTGTAATTTCATTTAGATCTTCTAATATATGATCAAAATCTTCTTTTGATGTCAATGCTGATAATTTGCTCATTTGAGATGAAAGTTGTTTTCTAGTGTTGGAAATATCAAGCACATTTCCATTTATATAAGATTCCACTGATATAATATCTTCAAGAGCTTTTTGCCTACTTTTCAAATATACGATGTTGTTTAAATCTTCATAAGAAGGATATACTTCTGCAATTTTATGACCCTTTGATACTCTTTCTCCATCTTTGATTAAATAATCTACAACTCCATTAGAATTATTTGTTAAAAGTATTTCATCTCGACATACAATTCCTTGAGAAATTATACTATCATTTATGTATCCTTCGGAAGCTTTGACAAAATCTACTTTGTTTGCATTTATCAGATATGCCTGTAAAAAAATATATATTGCTATTAGGAAGAAAATTAACTGTAATATATTTGCTTTTTTCCTTTTTTTATATTTATTTTCTATTTTCTGATTGTCCATAATTAAATGCTTAAAAATTCCTGTGTAAGATTTGATGCTATTTGCTCATAGTTTTGCGTATCTATCATAACCCACTTTATTTCATTCATTCTATGAAACCATGTCAATTGCCTTTTCGCATAGTTTCTTGATGCTTGTTTTAATTTATCAACACATATTTCTAAAGTTGATTCATTCTCAAAAAAAGGGAAAAATTCTTTATATCCAATGGCTCCTACACATGTTTTAAAATTACTTCTATTATCATAAACATATTTAGCTTCATCCAACAATTTATTATTCATCATAATGTCTACTCGAGTATTTATATTTTCATATAATTTCTCTCTGTTGGAATAATTTAAACCAATTAAAAGGCTGTCGTATGGCTTTTCTTTTGGCTTTGAATCTCTTAACTGCTGCGACATAGTGCATCCCGTAAGCTTAAATATTTCTATTGCTCTTAAAACTCTTACTGTGTTATTAGGGTGTACTTTCTTAGAATATTCTGGATCAATGTCTTGCAAAATTTTATACATAAATTCATTACCGTTTTCTTCTAATTGCTTTTGAAGTTCACGCTTTATTTGTGTATTATCAGGTTGCTTGGAAAATTTTATTCCATTGATAAGACTTTCAATATATAAGCCAGTACCACCAACTATTATTGGTAGTTTTCCACGTGATGTTATTTCTTCTATCGCAGATTTAGCCATTTCAACAAACATTTGAACATTATAAGGTTGATCAGGTTCCATAATATCAATCAAATGGTGCTTAACTGTTTTTTGTTGCTCAATGGTAGCCTTCGCTGTACCTATATCAAGTTTTTTATAAATCTGCATAGAATCAGCGGATATTATCTCACCATTATATTTTTCAGCAAGCATAATAGAAAGTCCGGTTTTTCCGCTAGCAGTAGGACCGCAAACAATAACTATTTTCTTTTTACCTTCCAAATTGTTTTTCAAGCTCCTTTTTACTAATTGAAATTATTACAGGACGTCCATGCGGACAGTAAAGTGGGATTTTTTCATTTCTAATATCCATTACGAGTTGCGTTAACCGTGTTATTTCTGCCTTATCGCCAGCTTTAATTGCACTTCTACATGCAACAGAATGAAAAATCCAATCTATCTTCTCACTCATGTCAGTCTTATTTCCATTAGCAAGATTAAACGCAATTTCAGTTATAAGACTTTGAGGGTCTTCGCTGGTAATATACATTGGTATAGCTCTTACAATTACACCATTACCACCAAAATCTTCAACCTCAAAACCTTGATTACTAAGTAATTGAGAGTTTTCAATTATTGCATTTTTTTCTTCAGCTGATAACTTAACTGTAGCTGGGACTAGCAACATTTGTTTTCCTGTTTTAACATTCTTCTTTAATTTTTCATATAAGATTCTTTCATGTGCAGCATGTTTATCTATAACAATAAGTTCATCCTCAATTTGACAAAGAATATATGTAGAGAAAACTTCACCAATAACTATAATATCCTTTTCTTGGGCAGCGTTAAATGAGTTTTCATTTTTTATAATATCGTTATTTAATACCTGTGTTTGCTCATGGTTGTAACTTTGAGATGCGTAAATCTCCTCATAAGGAATATCAATATGCCTATCTCTAAAATTAGACTTAGTATATGGTGTAGTACTTGTGCTTTCCAAAAAATCATTAGCTGAGGAATAGTTTTCTTCTATTTGAGGCACAATATATTTTTTAACATAACTATCTGTTTTACATGTACCATTAGTAGCAAATGATATATTCAAATTATCATAAATAGGCTTATTTTCATTGTTGACATTAGAATATTTTTCTGCACTCAAATGATTTTCATTAAAATATTGAGTTTTAGTTATATTAGCATCATTTTTTATATCAGTAAAGCTGGTCTGCTTTACATCATTTTCAGCTAAATTTTGTTCTGTTTTTGCTTTAAAAGAGAACTGTTTAAGATTTATATCTGTACTTATTGCGCCTTTAACTGCTCTATATACAGCTGAAAAAACTTCAGATTCATTAGCAAAACGAACTTCGGTTTTAGCTGGATGAACATTTACATCAACAGCGTCAAAAGGCATAAATATATTTAAAATATATCCCGGGAATTTCCCGACCATAACAGTTCCTTTATAAGCATTTTCAGATGCAGCAATAATAGTTTTATTTTTTACGAAGCGGGAATTTATAAAAGAATACTGCATATTACGGGATTGTCTGGATGAGAATGGTTGAGTTACATAACCAGTAATTTTATATTTGTCATCACTATAATTAACTTCAACTAGTGTCTTTGCAAATTCCGTAGTGAACAAAGCGGCTATTGTATTTAACAAATTTCCATCGCCTATTGTAGAAAAGACTTCTTTTCCATCTTTCACAAATTTAAAAGCAATCTCTGGTTTTGATAGTGCAAGATTTGTTAGGATATCTTGTATATACCCAGCTTCAGTAGCATCTTTTTTTAAAAATTTCATTCTCGCTGGTGTATTGTAAAACAAATCTCGGATAACAAAACGAGAGCCTGTTACAAACGGTTTAATCTCGAATGAAGTTTCTTCACCACCGGAAAGTTGAATTTCTATTGCAAAATCTTGAACATCTGTTTTAGTTATAAGTGACAAATGAGAAACACTTGCTATAGATGCCAAAGCCTCTCCGCGAAATCCTAAACTTGCAATATGATCAAGATCATCTTTATGACTTATTTTGCTTGTAGCATGACGTATAAAAGCAGTTTTAACATACTCACTGTCAATACCGCTGCCATCATCTTGAACAAGTATTTTCTTGATGCCACCGCGCTCAATGTCAACAACAATGTTTTTGGCACCTGCATCTATTGAATTTTCAACCAGCTCTTTAACTACTGATGAAGGTCGTTCGACAACTTCACCTGCAGCGATAAGCTCTGCTGTTTGCTTATCAAGCACATTGATAACTGCCATTTTACCTCACTAAATTTATAGCATAGATTTTAATTTATTTAAAACATTAAGTGCTTCTAGAGGAGTAAGCACATTAACATCAACTTTACTAAGCTCTTCTACTATTTCATTTTCTTTATTTGTATTTTGTTTTTCAGGAATTTGAAAATACGAATCATCGAAAGATAACTGTCTTACAGCCATTTTTTCTTTTTCAGAATTTAAAACTAAATCCTCAAGAATTTCTTTTGCTCTCTTTATTACTTTATCCGGTATACCTGCTAATTTAGCCACCTGTATACCATAGCTGTCGTCTGCCCCACCACGAACAATTTTTCTTAAAAACGTTATATCATCTCCACGCTTCTTAACTGCGATGTTATAGTTGACAATTCCATGCATTTGATTTTCCATCTCAGTGAGCTCGTGGTAATGTGTAGCAAAAAGCGTTTTACATCCTAAGTGGTTTTTCTTATCCAAAATATACTCTACAACCGATTTAGCTATACTCATACCATCAAAAGTAGATGTACCTCGCCCTATTTCATCAAGTATTACAAGACTTTTTTCAGTTGCATTTTGTAATATTTCGCTAACTTCACTCATCTCTACCATAAAAGTGCTTCTTCCACTTGAAAGGTCGTCCGATGCTCCAACTCGAGTAAAAACAGCATCACAAACAGGAATTTCTGCACTTTTAGCCGGTACAAAACAGCCTATTTGAGCCATGATACAAATAATTGCAACCTGTCGCATGAAAGTAGATTTACCAGCCATATTAGGACCAGTTATAATATTAACCATATTGTCATTACAATCTAATAGTGTGTCGTTAGGTATAAATATTTCATCTTTTAGCATAGCCTCCACCACAGGATGCCTGCCATCTTTAATATACAACTTGTCGCTGTCAGTTATTGTCGGTTTTACATAGTTGTATTTTTGGCTTACTTTTGAAAATCCAGCAAGAATATCTATGTAAGATATTGCCTTTGTTGTTTTTAAAATCTTCTCTGTTTCATTGCTAATAGATTTTAAAAGATTAGCATATAGCAATTTTTCTCTTGCTAAGAGTTTTTCATTTGCAGAGAGAATTTCTTGTTCTAATTCTTTCAGTTCTTCAGTTATATATCTTTCAGAGCCTGCAAGAGTCTGTTTTCTAATAAATGTATCTGGTACTAAATCAAGATACGATCTAGTCACCTCTATATAATAACCAAATACCCTATTATATCCAATTTTCAATTTAGGTATATTGGTTTCATTTCTCAAACGATTTTCGATAGAAGCAATTATCTCCATACTGTCATTTACAAGATGACGATTATGGTCTACTTCTTCGTCAAAGCCAGGTTTTATAATTCCACCATCTTTAATTGTAGCAGGTGGATTTTCAATTATAGCTGAGTCAAGCAAATCACCCAATTCGCTGAGAGGGTCAATTTCATGATTTAGGTTTCTAATCAGCTTATCATCTGATTTATCAAGTATTTTTTTTAAGGGTTGTAACGCTTTTATAGATTGTGCCATTGAGAATACATCTCTAGGGCCTGCATTACCAAATCCAGCACGAGTGCACAGACGCTCCATATCTTGAATATTTTTTAATTGTGTCTGTGCATCCATACGCACCATAGGGTTGTTATTGAAATATTCTACAGCGTTAAGCCTATTTTCTATCTCATCTTTATTCATAAGTGGGGCAGAAATAACTTTCCTTAACATTCGCTTGCCAAAACTAGTTTTTGTTTCATCTAGCACCCACAAAAGACTTCCTCGCTTTTCTTTACTACGAATAGTTTCAAATAATTCAAGATTGGAAGTAGTTGTATAGGATAGTTTCATAAAACTATCCCGTGAATAGCTTTCAACAGTTTCAAGTTTCTCTATACCCATTTTCTGAGTTTTAGACAAGTAGTCCAAAAGTTGCCATAAACAACGAGACATATCTGTACTGAATATTTTACCAGAAAATTGTTTTTTTACCGTTTCCTCTACAATCAAATCATTATAATCTTTGTTATCAATCAATTCTACAGAACAATGTATTATATTTTTTAAATACTCGGTCAGCCATTTCAAATCAAGTATCCGTGAATTGATAATAATTTCTCTTGGCATATACTTATAAATTTCAGATTTAAGATTATTCTGAAAATTTTCGCTATCTATTGTTGTTGATTGCATTGAACCAGTAGATATATCACACATACAAATCTCAGCTTGACTGTCATGTATATATAAGCTGGCAATGTAGTTATTTTTATCTTCTGATAACATACTATTTTCCATAATAGTACCAGGAGTAACAACTCTGATAACATCTCTGTTTACCAAGGTTTTCCCCTTCTGTGGTTGTTCTGTCTGCTCGCAAATAGCAACTTTATATCCTTTTTCAAGCAATCGTTGTATATATGACTCGGCGGAATGGTATGGAATACCACACATAGGTGCTCGTTCTTCCATACCACAATCTCGACCAGTCAATGTTAATTCTAATTCTTTTGAGGCAAGCAATGCATCTTCATAAAACATTTCATAAAAATCACCAAGTCTAAAAAACACAATATGATCTTTATGTGCGTTTTTTATATCCATATATTGCTGCATCATAGGTGAAAGTTTTGCCAAAATATTACCGTCCTGTAAAAATAATTAAAATAAGTTTATTAGTTACCACAACCTGAGCATGATGAACAACTACCTGTACATCCACCTGTTGGCATTTCAACAGTCATAGGATCACCACCATTTATAGCTGCTGTGATAATAGCCTGCAAATGCTGGGTAAGTTTATCAGCTTCCATTTTGCATTCATTGTACTCTTTCATGCTGTCGTTTTCCATAATCTGTGCATATAAATCCTGCAACTCTGAATTTATAGTATTAAGTTTTTCTTCATCCATTTCATCTTTAGAAATTTCTATTTGGTAATTGTATTGGGCAAGATTAAATTTACCAATAAGTTCCTGAAGTTCCTGATCCATATCATTCATAGCTTTTGCCTGACGAAGATAGACAAGTCTATCGTCATCTTTAAGTTTTGTAGCAAGAACTTTGAATTCGTGTATAATATCAAATTTTTCCATTTTAGTTTCCTCTTTATTTTGATTTATATTAAAAGGTCAGCAGTTAAACTTGTACCTTTTTTACCAGTTATTTTAAGATTAACAAAATTATCTGTATAATCTGTGTCACTTTCAAATTTTACCACAAATGTATTTTGCATTCTAGCTGTATACATCTTGCCATGCTTTTCTTCTACTAATGCTCTAACAGTTTTACCTATAAAAGAATTAAGGTGTTCAAAGACAATATCTTGTTGAATTTTAATAAGTCGATTTAGCCATTCACTTTTTTCTTTATGGGATATGTTATCTTCCATTAATGCAGCTTTTGTACCATTCCTTTTGGAATAGATATAAGTGAAAAGTTGTGTGAATTTTACATCTTTTACAAGCTTTTCAGTGTCTAAGTATTCTTCGAAAGTTTCACCAGGAAATCCTACAATAATATCACTTGAAAATGTAACACCTGGTATTTGTTCTCTAGCATAATTTATAATGTCCATATATTGGCTTATTGTATACTTTCTATTCATTTCTTTTAGAATCCTATCATTGCCACACTGAACTGGAAGATGTATTTGTCTTGAAATCTGCGGATTGTCTCGAATAACATCTATTACTTTTTTATTTATATCTTTTGGGTGACTTGATATAAAATGAATTACATATTCACCTGTAGTAGTGCAAAGTAACTTTAAGAGATCTGCAAAATCGAATTTTTCCTCAAGATTTTTTCCATAAGAGTTTACGTTCTGCCCTAATAATGTTATATCTTTATAACCTTCAGAAATAAGCTGTTTAAATTCATTAAGAATATCTTGTGGTTTACGACTTCTTTCTCTTCCTCTAACATAAGGAACTATGCAATAAGAACAAAAATTATCGCAGCCGAACATTATTGATATTGAAGCTTTTGATTTACTTTCCCTAAGAATTGGTACATTTTCTACAATATCAATTTTTTCATTTGGATTAAGAATTTGTTTCTTATGCTCCATATAACAATCATATATAAGGTGAGGTAAAATTTCAAGGTTATTGACACCAAATACAATATCTACAAACGGATAGCTTTTTTTAATTTTATCAACTATATGTTGTTGCATAACCATGCAACCACAAACAGCCACAATCATATTAGGATTTTCTTTTTTTAAAGCTTTAAGTTCACCTATATTACCAAAAATTTTCAGCTCTGCATTTTCTCTAATTGCACATGTGTTGAAAATTACTATATCGCTTTTACTTAGCTCATCAGTCATTGAATACCCTAAATTATATAATAACCCTCTGATTTTTTCGGAATCATTTTCATTCTGGGCACAGCCAAATGTTTTTACATTCGCTAATGGTGGATTTTCAAATTTATCAGAAATTAATTTTTGAATATTTTCTATATAATCCAATCTCATTTCTCCTTTTCAAAAATTTTCTTCAAAAAATGACCTGTATATGAGCTTTCATTTTCGCTCACTTCTCTTGGCGTTCCAACAGCAACTATTTGGCCACCACCGTCTCCGCCTTCTGGTCCAATATCAATAATATGGTCACATACTTTTATCAAGTCTAAATTATGTTCTATAACAACTATTGTGTTTCCATTGTTAGCAAGTTTCTGTAAAACATCAATAAGCCTATGAACATCGGCTGTATGCAGTCCAGTAGTAGGCTCATCAAGAATATATAAAGTTTTACCTGTTTGTATTTTTGAAAGTTCCAAAGCAAGTTTTACTCTTTGTGCTTCACCACCAGAAAGTGTTGTAGCACTCTGGCCAAGTCTTATATACCCTAACCCAACATCATATAGTGTTTTAATTTTTCTGTAAATTTTAGGCTGATTTTCAAAAAAAATCATTGCCTGCTCAACAGTCATTTCAAGAACGTCAGCAATACTTTTGCCTTTATATTTCACTTCAAGTGTTTCTCTATTGTATCTCTTGCCTTTACATACTTCACATGGAACATAAATATCAGGTAAAAAATGCATCTCTATTTGGATTATTCCATCACCTTCGCATGCTTCACAACGTCCACCTTTAACATTAAAAGAAAATCTACCGGCATTATATCCACGCATTTTTGCGTCATTTGTTTGTGCAAATAGTGTGCGAATGTCAGTGAAAACTCCTGTATATGTTGCTGGATTTGAACGAGGTGTTCGACCGATAGCATTTTGATCTATAAATATAACTTTGTCAATATTTTCCAATCCTAAAATATCTTCATGTTTACCAGGCTTTGCTTTTGCTTTGTTAAGCACAGACGCAGTCTTTTTATAAAGTATTTCATTTACAAGACTTGACTTACCACTGCCAGAAACACCTGTTACACAAATAAATTTACCTAAAGGAAAATCAACATTTATATTTTTAAGATTATTGTGAGATGCTCCAATTACTTTTATAAACTTTCCGTTACCTTCTCTCAATTTTTCTGGTATAGGAATAAATTTTTTGCCACTCATATATTGGCCTGTTATACTCTCTTCACAATCAATAATATCTTGTAAACTGCCTTGAGCTACAACTCTGCCACCATGGTCACCAGCGCCTGGTCCAATATCAACTATATGATCAGCTGCACGTATTGTATCTTCATCATGCTCAACAACAATAAGAGTATTTCCTAAATCACGAAGATGTTGCAATGTTTGTATAAGTTTTTCATTATCACGTTGATGCAAACCAATACTTGGCTCATCTAAAACATATAAAACACCAACAAGTGAAGATCCAATTTGCGTTGCAAGTCTTATTCGTTGACTTTCACCACCAGAAAGTGATGATGCACTTCTTGAAAGTGTTAAATACTCAAGACCTACACTTTTAAGGAAATTAAGTCTTGATTTTATTTCTTTCAGAATGCTGTGAGCAATCATTTCTTCTCTTTCAGTAAGCTTAAGATTATCAACAAATACAAGAGCGTCTTTTACTGACATCTTTGTGAACTGACTAATATTTATACCACCAACTGTAACTGCAAGAATAATAGGTTTTAATCTATCTCCGTGACACTCAGGACATTCTATGCCACTCATAACTCCAGAAATTTCTTCTCTAACCCAATTTGAATTTGTTTCTCTAAAACGGCGTTCCAAATTTGGAATGATACCTTCAAATTCTGATTGATATTTACTCATACCCTTATCAGTTTCACGATATAAATTTAATTTTTCTCCATTTGTTCCATAAAGTAGTGCGTTAAATGCTTCTTTTGATAAATCTTTGATAGGTGTTGACAGACTGAACCCATATTTTTCGGCAAGTCCTCTATAATACATTCCCGAAATAGAAGTTTCAGCATAGTACCAGCCGCTTGCTTTTATGGCGCCTTCTTCTATTGAAAGCTTTTTGTTTGGGATAATTAATTCTGGGTCAACACGCATAAAAATACCTAACCCAGTGCATTTTTCACATGCTCCAAAAGGATTATTAAACGAAAACATTCTTGGTGAAAGTTCATCAATTCCTATGCCATGTTCAGGACAAGCAAAGTTTTGTGAAAAAAGTATTTCTTCTCCCCCAATTACATCAATAATAACAGTTCCATTTGTAAGTGTAAGTGCTGTTTCCAAGCTCTGTGATAGTCTACTTGATATATCTTCTTTTATAGAAAGACGGTCTACAACAATCTCTATATTATGTTTTTTGTTTTTTTCCAAAACAATATCTTCTTCTAAATCATATATATTTCCATCAACTCTTACACGCACAAATCCTTGTCTTTTGGCAGCATCAAATTCTTTTACATGAGTGCCTTTTTGGGCTTTTACAACAGGTGCTAAAACCTGAAAGCGTGTACCTGGTTCTAATTCCAAAATTGAATCAACCATTTGATCAACTGTTTGCTGCTTTATCTCTACACCGCAAACTGGACAATGAGGTATTCCTATTCTTGCATATAGTAATCTCAGGTAATCATATATTTCTGTTACCGTTCCAACTGTCGAACGAGGATTTTTGGAAGTTGTTTTTTGATCAATAGAGATTGCTGGCGACAAACCTTCAATAGACTCTACATTAGGTTTTTCCATTTGTCCTAAAAACATTCTTGCGTATGAAGAAAGACTCTCCATGTATCTTCTCTGCCCATCAGCATATATAGTATCGAAAGCAAGACTAGATTTACCACTGCCAGAAAGCCCTGTCATGACAATCATTTTATCTCTTGGAATTGTTAAATCAACATTTTTAAGGTTATTTTCTTTTGCACCTTTTATTACAATATAATCTTTATCCATTATTCTCCTATTTCATATTACGCAATTTTTCAATTCTATCACGCAGAAAAGCTGCATGTTCAAATTCAAGGATTTTAGCAGCCTGTTTCATTTCTTTTGTCAAACGTTCAATAAGCTGTTCTCTCTCGGCTCTAGACATTTTATTAGGCTGTTTTTTGGCGGAATCCTCTTTTGAGGAAATAGTTTCAATAACATCCCTTATATCTTTTTTAATTGTTTTAGGGATTATTCCGTGTTCTTTATTATAAGCTATTTGTATTTCTCTACGGCGATAAGTTTCAGTAATTGCTCTTTCCATAGAGTTAGTTACAGTGTCAGCATACATTATAACTTGTCCATTAACATTACGAGCAGCACGCCCAATAGTCTGAATAAGGCTAGTTTCACTGCGCAAAAAGCCTTCTTTATCTGCATCAAGAATTGCTATAAGGCTTACTTCTGGAAGGTCAAGCCCTTCTCTTAAAAGATTGATGCCAACAAGTACATCAATATTTCCTAGTCGTAAATCTCTAATTATTTCCATTCTCTCAAATGTATCAACTTCATGATGCATATATTTAACTTTTATTTTTTTAGAAGTTAAATATTCTGTAAGATCTTCAGCCATCTTTTTAGTAAGAGTAGTTACAAGTACCCTTTCTTCCATATTTATGCGATTATAAATCTCACCAAGTAAATCTTCAATCTGACCCTCCACAGGCTTTACAACTATTTCTGGATCAATCAATCCCGTAGGTCTAATAATAAGCTGTGCCGTTTGACTAGATTTGGATTTTTCATACTTTCCTGGAGTAGCACTAACAAAAATAAGCTGATTAACCTTTTGCTCAAATTCCTCGAATTTCAAAGGTCGATTATCGAAAGCACTAGGCAAACGAAAACCATATTCTACAAGATTTTTCTTTCTTGCATAGTCGCCACCATACATAGCGCTAATTTGTGGTATTGTAACATGGCTCTCATCTATAAACATCACAAAATCATCTGGGAAATAATCTAACAAAGTTGTACCAGTTTCGCCTGGCTTTCTTCCAGCAAAAACGCTTGAGTAATTTTCAATTCCCTTGCACATTCCAACTTCCATAAGCATTTCCATGTCATATTGTGTGCGTTGACTTATACGCTGAGCTTCAATAAGTTTTCCTTCTTTTGTAAATGCTTCTACTTGCTCATCCATCTCTTTACGAATGTTTTCAAGTGCGACTTTCATCTTTTCTTCAGGAACAATATAGTGGCTAGCTGGGAAAATAGCAATATGGTTAAGAGTGGAAATAACATTCCTTGTTAGCACATTTATCTCTCTTATTCTGTCTATCTCATCACCAAAAAACTCAACTCGTATAGCTACTTCATTGGAATATGCTGGATAAACTTCAACTATATCGCCGCGCACTCTAAATTTATTACGAACAAAATTCATATCATTTCTTTCATATTGTAGATGAACCAATGACATCATTAGTTCATCCCTGCTAATCTGCTTACCTGGTCTTAAAGAAATAACCATCTCGCGGTAATTTATAGGGTCACCGAGAGAATAAATACATGACACACTAGCTACTATTATTACATCTCTTCTTTCGGATAAAGCAGCAGTTGCACTATGGCGTAAACGATCAATTTCATCATTTATGGCGCTATCTTTTTCTATATAAACATCCTTTGCGGGAATATACGCTTCTGGTTGATAATAATCATAGTAAGATACGAAATATTCAACAGAATTATCAGGAAAAAACTCCTTAAATTCTGAATAAAGCTGTGCTGCAAGAGTTTTATTATGAGCTAAAACAAGTGTAGGCCTGTTAACTTTTTGAATTATTTGTGCCATTGTATATGTTTTTCCTGTTCCGGTAGCACCTAATAAAATCTGGTTTTTCATACCAGATTCAATACCTTTACTAATTTTATCTATAGCTTGTGGCTGGTCGCCAGAAGGTACATAATCACTTTTTAAAACAAATTTATCCATAATTAATATTAAATCTTTCAAATTCACCGCTGTCAGCTAATGATACAAAATCATCATCAGCAACAATAATATGATCACAAAGCTGCACATTAATAAGTTGTAAAGCTTTGTAAAGTTTTTCCGTTACTTTTATATCACTTCTCGAAGGTAGAGCTATTCCACCTGGATGATTATGCGCTAGTATAACCCCAGTTGCATTGCTGTTTACCGCAGCGGCTACAACTTTTTTAACAGTTATAGGGGCTGAATTAACCGTTCCTTCGAAAACTTTTTCGCTTTTGATTACTTTTTTCTTATCGTCTAAAAGTGCAATATGAACTTCTTCATTAAGTTTCCCATAGAATTTAGGTACAAAAAATTGCCCAGCTAAATTTGTGGAATAAATAATTTTTGTATCTTTTGTTTTATCTACATGATAAACCGAAAAAAGTTCAGGTATAAGTTTTATTAGTGTAGCTGTATGCAAACTAACTCCTTTTATTTTACACAACTGTTCTACGGGTGCATCAAATACCCCGGAAATATTTTTAAATTCATTCAACAAGTTGTGTGCAATTTCATTTGTGTCACTTCTTGGCAATGAAAAAAATAGCAATAACTCAAGTATATTATGGTCCTCAAAACCATTTAAACCATTTTCCAAAAATCGTTTTTTTAATCGGTTTCTATGTCCGTCATGAATGCCCACGATATACCACCTTTTTAAATTTATTATTTACTAAAATTCTAAAATAATATATACTAATTTATTATACTACATATAAAACAAAAATTAAAGTGGGTTATATAAAAAATGAGAAGTTTCAATGCAAGTATGAATGATGATGGTGTACGCCTTTTAAAATTTTGTGAAAAAATATGTCCTTCCATGCCAAAAGGAATGCTGCATAAAGCATTTCGTAATAAAAGAATAAAGGTAAATGGAAAAAAACAAGATGAAAATTATCGTATTAAACAATATGATTTAATAGAGCTATATATAAATGATGAATTCTTTATTGAAAAATCTGATTTTATACCTGTCGAATATGATAATTTAGATATACTCTATGAAGATGATAATATTATTCTTGTAAATAAGCCATTTGGATTATTATGTCACTCAGACAATAAGAATGAAGCCAACCTAATAGACATTATTTTATCATATTTATATTCAAAAAATGAATATTCGCCTGACAAGGAAAACAGCTTTGCCCCAGCCTTATGCAACAGAATTGACCAAGGAACATCTGGTATTGTTATCGCTGCTAAAAATTACCGAGCTCTTGCTGACATGAATGAGGTTATTCGAGAAAACCTATTGCAAAAATCATATTTATGTGTTACTGAGGGAGAAATTAAGAATGGCCAATACAATGCTTTTTTAAAAAGAGATTTACAGTCAAAAAAAGTTACCATTACTTCCCAAAAGATAGTTGATAGTAAAGAAATAATTACTGTATTCAATACTATTAAAACAAAAAAACATTATAGTCTTGTTGAATGCACATTAATAACTGGTCGCACCCATCAAATTAGAGCACATCTTGCATTTTTAGGAAGTCCTATTATAGGTGATAAAAAGTATGGTAAGCCATATAAAGGCCTAGCTAGTCAACTACTTTGTGCATATAAATTGTTTTTCAAAAACATTCCAAAAAATCTATCTATATCATACCTTTCAGGCAAAAGCTTTATTTTAAATGACAATTATGTTATGAATTTTTTTGATAAATTATAAAGGAAAATAAAATGATAAAAAATTATGATTTTAAATATAAATATAAAATATTTTTATGTGGTGCGTTAATAGGTGCTGTGATTTTTCTTTTGATTTATGGCTTTAGCATCCTAAATTTTACAAATGATTCACTTATAATAAATGGTTATATTGAAAAAGACATAGCCCAACATTATGCTGGATGGATGCTTTATAGGAATAGTCCGTGGCAGTTTCCTCTGGGTGTAGGAAAAAATATCGCTTTTCCTTATGGTTCTGCTGTTTCATATACTGATTCTATTCCACTATTTGCAATATTTTTTAAATTATTCAGAGATATTTTACCAGCTACTTTTCAGTATTTTGGCCTATTTTGTTTACTTTCTTTTATGATGCAAGGCGCTTTCGGAGCATTACTTTCCAGTTTATTTAGCAAAAATTGTGTTGTGAATTTAATGTGTGCTGTTTTATTTACTTTTTCTCCTATAATGATTGAACGTGCTTTTCGTCATTGTGCATTATCTGCTCATTTTCTTATATTATCTGCACTTTATTATTATTTTCAAAATAAAGGCGTTTTAAATTTTAAATCAGTTCTTCCCTTTATTATTATAAATTGCTTAGCAATTACAATACATCCGTATTTTTTACCATTTACTTTTGGAATAATGTTTGCTTTTTGCATAGAATCATTTGTACTTCAAAAAAAATATGTTCAAAGTATTTGCTATATTTTTTTTAGTATTCTTTTAACTCTTTTTATAGGATACTCAATAGGCGCTTTTTATATAGGTGGTGATATGGCTTCTTCTGGTTATGGGCTTTTCAGTATGAACCTAAACGCTCTACACAACCCTATTAGTCGAGGAATTTCTAATTGGTCTTCCATATTGGAAATTAAGCCACAAGAAACATATCAGATTGAAGGCTTTAATTTTCTTGGACTGGGTGTTATGTGTTTTATTCCTGTCTCAGGCATTATATGTTTATTTACTTATAAAAACAAGCTGGCTAAAACTGTATTTTATTTTATAAAACATTACTTTGGTATAATATTTTCTACATTGTCTTTACTGATATTTGCATTAGGAGATTGGGTTGTTTTTGGCGGTTTGAGATTATTTAGATTACCTATTCCTCAATTCTTAATGAATAGCATATGCGGAGTTTTTAGAGCTAATGGTCGATTTGGATGGCTTCTAGTTTATATGTTAATAATTTTAATCGTATTTATGTTATCAAAAATAAGTATTAGAAAATCATATGCTTTGTTTATTATTCTTATCTTTATACAAGTTTTTGATATGAGAAACGCTTTAATAACAAAACATGCATATTTCACCCACTCAGCTGGCGATTTACAAGGACAAGTAGTTAGCTCAACTATAAAAAACAGTTTTTGGGATGATGCTGCTGACAAATACGAATTTGGACATATGATTTCAAGTAACGTTAACCATAGTTGTATTGATTTAGCTGTGAAATTCGGTAAAAAATGTCATGTGGTTAACACTGCTTTTGAGGCTAGAGTCAACAAAGAAAAAATAACTAAAGAAAATGATATTAGATTTGAAGAAATCAATAATGGCACACTTGATAACAACACAATAGTTTTGGTTAACGAAATTTCTGATGAAATGAAAGATGTAATTCATAGACATGGACTATCTGCTTTCTATGTGGATAATATATACGTAATTTGCCATAGTAAATTTTCTGATAGCGAACTAAATAAATATATTAGCGAAGGGAATTTTATAGTATTATAAAATAATATTAAAACCCCTATTGAATTGAAAAATTCAATAGGGGTTTTATCAAATTACAAAATATATCTAATAAAAATCGTTTATATATATATTACATATAATTTTTATCTTTTATAAACTACACCATCTTTCATAACAAATGTACAGCGGCACATTGTAGAAATATCGTCATATGGACTTTCATTAAATGCAACAATATCAGCAAATTTACCTGGTTCTATAGAGCCAACCTTGTCACTCCAACGAATGAGTTCAGCATTTGTTTTTGTACATGCAACTAAAGATTCTGTAACTGTAAATTTACCATATTTCTGCATAAGTTCAAACTCATATGCCTGAGAACCATGTGGTGAACAGAGTGTACCTGTATCAGTACCAAAGGCAATTTTAACTCCTTTTGCACGACACATTTCAAGATTTCTACCATGATTTTCAAGACACTGTGTAGCTTTTCTTACTGTTTCGGCTGGTAAAGAACTGCCGTGCTCTACTATTCTGTATGCAGCTATGATTGTTGGAACAAGATATACGCCATTTTCAACCATCATATCCATACATTCCTCATCCATCAACATACCGTGTTCTATAGATTGAACACCAGCTTTAATGGCATATTTAATTCCAAGAGCTCCATGTGCGTGAGCTGATGAAAGTTTTCCATGTAGTTTTACAATCTCTAATGCAGCTTTCATTTCTTCATATGTAAGATCAGGTGCGCCTGGTTCATCGCCTGTGGACATTACACCACCTGTTGCCATAATTTTAAGCTGATCAGCACCATATTTAAATGTGTAACGAGCTGCCTGTCTAGCCTGATCTGGACTATCAACAACTTTTGCCATTCCAGACACCTTGTTATCTGGTCTGTATGGGTCATCTACATGTCCACCAGTTGAACCGATTGCCATGCCAGAAACCAACATTCTAGGACCAACAACTTTGCCTTCATTGATTGCATTTCTCAAAGAAATGTCAACAAAACCTACTGCCCCTTCATCACGAATTGTAGTGAAACCCGCCATAAGGTCAGCCTGTGCATTAAGCATCGCATCATATGCATAATCAGCATCTCTTTTCTTTACCATGTCCATCATGGCAGTTGGTTCACCATTCATCATAACATGCATATGAGCGTCAATCATACCAGGCATTACAAATTTTGAAGAAAGATCAATTACTTCCGCATCTTTTTCATCAACTGAATTAGTAGTAACTTCTACAATTTTATTACCTTCTACTACCACATTAACATTTTCTTTAACACATTCTTCCATAGAGTCGAAGAATTTACCACATTTTAATACTTTTTTACTCATTTTTTTACCTC
>JAHHTS010000002.1 GCA_020024475.1 Oscillospiraceae bacterium | reverse complement strand
TCTACCATAGGGGTGTATTTTTTCTATTGTCCATTTTTACTGGACCTTGTCAAATCAAGAATCTTTTTTCAAAATCGAATAAATATTTTTAGTGTATTTGATTATTCCCACTCGGCTTTGAGGTCCGTATTCAATCCGGAGGACTATGGAAATATAGGGATTTTTTATGATTTTCATAGCAAAATCTTAATTTTACAGTAGTGTCTCAAAAATGCTGGTACACTTCTGGTACTTAATTATTTTTTATCAGCACAGTAAATTAAAGCTATTAAAACATCGTATGAAGGATGTAATAAGTCACAATGTATCGTAAAAAATGTTGATTCAATTTTTCATCCTGGCACATTCGTTATCTTTAAAATAATTTTATACAATGTATTCAAATAAACAAAGAGAAAAAATTCCTCACCTTAAATTGAACTATATTGAATACTATCTCTTGTTTATAAAATTATGAAAGATAAAGGAGATCTAACTATGGAAAACAAAGACACAAAAACTGTTTCAGTCGGACAAAAATTTTACACAGCTCAAGAAGTCGCTACTATGCTAGGTGTATCTAAAACAAGTGCGTATAGAGTAATCAAACGCCTAAATGCAGAGCTTGAAGAAAAAGGATACATTACTATCACAGGCAAAATTTCAAAGCGTTACTTCATCGAAAAATCTTATATTTAAACCCTAAATTGAAGTGTGAACTTACAACTCACACTTCTTTTTTATTTGCTTAAATATTTTAATCGGCACATTCGTTTTATAAAAAATTATCCGTTATTATAGTGATACAAAATATGAAACGGAGGAAAATCATATGAAATCAATTTATGAAAGCACCAGTATAGGGTACACACAACTAGGCGATTATTTATTGCCAAATCTTCATTTAAACGGAGATCCTAAATACAATATTGGTATCTGGGGACAACGTTATCGTCAGCATTTAAAGACACAACACAAGGTGATCTACTACAATTATTTAACCAAAGGAACATTATATCAACACCTTTCAGAAGTTGATAAACGTGCTGAGAATATGTTTGATTAGCTTGTAAAATTACTTGCTGAAAAAGAAAATATCACCGAACAACTAAAAGAAAACGATATGTTGCTATGGGTAAAAAAGATGAATAACATCCGTAACAAAGTAATGGAAATCGTGAACAGCGAGGTGATTTATGTATGAGAAAGCATTTTATTATCGTATTGATTTTGCTCTTCTCTTTATCATTATCGGCTTGTAATAAAGCTGAAATGCCAACAGAAACAAGTAGTGTTTTACCTATGCAAGAAACAGAAATCATTAAAGGAACCTTCAACACAAATCATTGCATCAGAGCCAGCAACAACAGAAAAATGCACTACGCAAGTTGTGGCTCCAAAAGAAGAACAAAAAGAAAATATTTTAACTTCTACAACGACTTTACCACAAATTACAGAAGTAAAACCGACACCAAAACCTAAACCAACTGAAAATAAAACTACGATTAAAAATGTTCCTAAACCTGCTAAAGCAGTTGAAGAAACAATGGTTCAGACTAAAAAACAAACCACTCAAGAGCAGAAAGTAGACATTGATTATTACATTGAATACGCAAAAAATTACGCATTTAATCTCGGCTTAACTTATGATGTTGATGCTACAGAATGTTGGGATAATCCTATTTCTGTTACATCAATAACCACATCAACTATCGTAAATATCGAAAGCAGATTAAACAGATATAAGAATTTAGAAGGCTTTGAATCTGTCTGCATTTGGTATGAAAAATACGGTGAAAATGACTACAATCTATACATTGGATACGCATAATACAAAAAGATAAGGCACAGTTTATGGACTTCAAAATCCATTGCTGTGCCTTGTTTAATGTATAACTTATGTAGAACAAGTTTTTATGTATAATCTTAGCGAGCAGACCATTTGTATACCCAAAGGCTATCCAAACGGTAAAACTGCCTCGTCTGAGCATCTCAGCGAGCAGTGTATTTGTGTCCTCACGTCTACAAATACCTCGTTAGGGAACATCCTAAGACCTGTTAGTAATTTAACAATTAAACAATCAATCTACATTGCTGTCAATTAAGTTGACTTTGTAACATTTTCCTTGTTCTGGAAGCTTGTATAACTTTCCTTCGTTTTCTTGAACTATTTTTTTTGTATGAGTAGCAATACTTTCTTGCAGATTTTTATTTTTAGGATCAACACCTAAAGAATTTATTTCGTCTGCATCTGCAAATTTATATAAATCAGATGGATTTTCTTTCAATTTTATCAGATCCATTTCCTGATCTTTTGTAGGTAATAATTCAACTATATCAGCTAAAAGAATTTCGTATATTTGAAAATGTTGACTAAATTCAAGATCAGTAATATGCCTTCCACAAACTCTGTAGTTTATTTGATTCCAATTTACAATTTCTTTGTCAATAAGTTCTTCTTTAAATTCCCTACTTAAATTATCAATAGATTCTCTATTTGCTTTCTTATTAAATCTTTTTATAAATTTTTTTAAATAACGATTTTCTAATTGTAATCGATAATCATCTTTCGAAAACTCATCAATAGGAATCTTATCATCATCAATTACATGAAATTTATTTTTTAATTCCATTTTTTCATTTTCCGTAAACTTATAAACTCCTCCAACTGGTTGATATTTCCCTGTGTCACGTTCATTTTTTACTAATAAATATTTATTGCCCACTTTGATTCTAAAGAGGCACGCAAAAGAAATTCGTACAATGCTTTCTTTTTTAATAATATCTCCTCTTAGTAGTTTCCTTTGTGAAGTCTTCCAATTAGTATTGTCAGTTAAATCTTCTGCCAAAGATTTAATTTTTGGTATTGCTAAACCTAAAAATATACCAGCAATACTGCCTATCGTTACCCATTTTTTGTGCTCTGAAATAAACATAGCTCAAACACAAAGAATAGAAAAGATAATTATTCCTATAAGCTTCAAAATTTTCATTAGATTATCTCCTTCCAATAGGAATATCGACGCGTTGTTTTGCAACACATAGTTCATCTTTAATAATGTAACATTCTATATAATGGTTTCCATAAAAATTACTATGCTCGATAATTCTATCTCCCTTTTCAAATATTTGTCCTCTAAGCATATTTCTTCTTTCTGCCTCTGGACCAACGTTTTTAACTTTCCACATTATTTTATAAGGAGGAGGACAATCAGTGTATTCCATTTCACATCGAATTTCAAAATTATGCGGTAAATATCGAGATAACATCGTCATAAATTGAGCAATTGGTTTTGGTCTAAATCCATTACCACTAACTTGACAAGAAATTCTACATTTATATTGCGGACAATATGTATATAAATCTTCTATAAATTGTTCCGTTTCTGCAAATGATTTAACTTTTACTACATAGTAATTTGAATTAGAAGTACTTTCTAAAGATGATGTGTTTTGATTCCAATAAGCATGATTAAAAAATCCATACCACGCTTGAATAGCCTCATCCTCTGTACAATCATCTTTAAACAAAACGTCCAAATCTTCTATTTTACTTTTCAATCGATTTTTCCAATTTGTCATTTTCTTTTTATCGATTTTTCTAGGAGTTAGATCTCTTCCATCGTCGACTGGGGCCGATACACTTGTATAAACATCTAATCTTTTTATAATAGCTTCCATTGTATAATAGAAAAGCTCATCGATTCGAGTATATACATTTTGTAATTCTTCATTTCAAACAACTGTTTGTAGTAACCCACTTGGCATATTCTTCCATATTTCTCTTGACTTGCAAAACATTTTGGAAAGTCTAACTACTTTCCTAAGCTTACCATCTGATAAATCATTTTTTTCTTTAAACCAATCAGTTAATCCTCTTAGATCTCGTTTGGTCCATTCTGAACCAGAATGCTCATACTCCCAACATTCAAGAGATTCGTTATAAGTTCGTCTATAGATTGCAAAATCAATATGATAACCTTCAGCGTATGAAACTCTTACACAACTCGTTTTTACTTTGGGAGCAGTGTTAAATTGTTTTGTTTTATCTTTCAATGCGGCAGCAACCATATTTCTAGTTGCCAATGCACCTTTATCTCCAAGATCTTCTTTATCAAAAACAATTGCTACATCAATATCATAATCATTATCATCATTTTGAACTACCGTTGACATAGCAACACTACCTTGAACACAAGTTTCCTGTATTACATAATTAGTATCATTATCTTTGTTATATTCTTTTAACCCGTCTTTAAGTCTTTGAATATTTAAGTTTGCTTTTTGATGTAATTTATTTTGTTCATCTTGTGATAAAACTACTTTTGAAGTATAAAACGTGTTAAATTTTGCAGATAAATCATACATTTTATTCTCAGCTCCTTTCTGTAAAAAAATAATGAAATAATATTTTTATATAAAACTTTAAATATGAACAAAATATCTTCACAATATATTTTATACTATTTTCAGAATAAACAATCCTTTTATCATTCACTATAAAAATCATCTAGTATATATGTAGTCACAGGTGTTATGTATAATTGATAACGAATAACTAAATCAACTAAATCATTTCCATCAATCAATGTAATCGGAGATCCTTCTCTACTAGCTACTCTTGCACTATTGGTAAAGCGACTATTTGTAATAAACACTCCATAGTCTGCTTGAAATTTATTCATAGCACCTAAAAACTGATTAATATCCGGTTCTGTAACTGGGCCAGTATTATATCTTTTACATTGAATAACTACCCTTGTTGTTCTAAAATCATCTAAATCTTTATGGTATCCATATCCATCAATGCCACCATCATTACTAATTTGAACTCCTTTATTAGTAAATTCAACGCCAATTTTTGTAAGCAAAGAACGAGAAAATGCTTCAAATTTTTTAGGAGACATTCTTGCAATAGCATTCAATAAATTTTCTTTAAAATCATTTTTTATTTGATCTTCTGACATTGACTCATCAACATTAGTTTCACTAACGTTAGTGTCTATGTTATGCTGAGTTTTATTTTTCTCACTTAACTCATTCCAAAATTTCTTTGAAGGAATCATAATTTCTTTATCTACATCTAGAGAATCTACATCTATTTCCAAACCTTTTTTAGTTAATGTAATTGTAGGATTTCCTTTTGTGTAGCTTACAAGTTCTGTAAATGATAAATCCTTTATCGCAAAATTGAATTTAAAGTTGAATTCCTTATATGTATTACCTGTTGATTTTGATGTTTTTACTGCTTCTGCAAATTCAGCAATTTGGTCGTCTAAATCAGATATTCTATTTTTAATTTCAGTTCTATCTAATTTACCGCCAGCATCCTGTAATACAGTAAGAATTGGTTTTATTAAATATGCGACTTTACCATCCGAAGAAAGCTTTTTTAATTCTATTTCCATATAATCACCTTTTTATAAATACATATCATCTTTTAATTTTCTAACCAATATATCATTAGTATTCTGAGAATTTTGTTCGTTTCTATTTTTTCTAGTTTTAATAAATTATTTTAAAAAATAACAACATTTTTCCAATTGTAAAGCATGGGTTATCTCAATAATCCCTTGTAGAAAATCTTTTAAGACTTTCTCACTAATTAATATAATATTTTATGCTACCAATTTACATAACATTATCTGTCCATAACTCACATTGTGTCATAACAGTTTGTACTGCATCCTCCATACCTTCTGGCGGATACTTATGTTTCTTTAATAGCTTTTTGATCAACATACGCATTTTAGCTCTTGCTGATTCTCGCTTTTGCCAATCAATTGTTTTATTTTTTCTGAGTGTGTCTGTTAATTCTTTGGTTATAGCTATAAGTTCTTCATTCTCGTAAAAATCTTTTATTGCCTGAGGTTTTGTTAAAGCATCATAGAAAGCTAATTCATCTGCAGTTAATCCAAGCTGCTCTCCATCCTTATTGGCTTCTGCAATCTGCTTTGCAAGTTTCAACATTTCTTCAATAACTTCTTCATTTGTAAGCATTCCATTAAGATATGCATTTAATGCTCTTTGCATTAATTCGCTAAACTTTTCAGATTTAACTACATTAGTTCTTTTATATACAGAAACTTGTTCAGCAATCAACTTTTTAAGCAATTCAACTGCTAAATTTTTTTCTTTCATATTAGCTATTTCATTTAAAAATTTCGGATCGAATAAAGAGAATTCTTCTTTTACATCAGAAAATAAATTAATAACACCATCACTTTTAATGCTTTGCTTTAATAACTCATTTATCCTAGCGTTCATTTCAGGCAATGAAATCTTTTTGCCTACGCCTGTATTAGTTAATCTTAAAACCAGAACTCTCACAGATTCAAAAAATGCTGCTTCAAATCTATCTACTTCACAAACAAGAGAAGAACACAAAGATAACGCTTGATGAAGCATTAATGCTTCTTTAATAAATAAATCTCTTGTTTCTAATTTATCTCTATCCATAATGAAGTTAACTGCACCACTTATCGTTCTTGCTCTTTCAAGATCGCTTCCAGAAATAAATTGCTCGTAATTACATCCGTGGAACATATCTTTACATATAGTAAGCTTTTCAAGGAATTTTGGATAAGCTACTTTTGCAACGTCAGTATCGCCGTAATTCTTTTTGTCTCGAATAGTGTAATCGTTCATCGCTTGTTTAAGTGCAGTAGCAATACCCACATAATCTACAACAAGTCCACCTTCCTTATCTTGGAAAACTCTATTTACACGTGCAATTGCTTGCATAAGATTATGTCCGCTCATAGGCTTATAAACATACATTGTTGCTAATGAAGGAACATCAAATCCAGTAAGCCACATATCAACAACAATAGCTATTTTAAATGAACTATTATTATCTTTAAACTTTCTTGCAAGTTCATCTTTATGGTGCTTATTACCGATTATTTCACGCCATTCTTCTGGATCATTATTTCCAGATGTCATAACTACTCCAACTTTTTCAGTCCAAGATGGACGCAATTCAAGTATTCTTTTATAAATTTTCATTGCTATTGGACGTGAATATGCAACTATCATCGCCTTACCAGTTAGTAAGTTTTCACGATTGTTCTCATAGTGATCCAAAATATCACTAACTAATGAATTTATTGTATTGTCATTTCCAAGTATCGCTTCCATTTTACCTAGCTCATGCTTACTTTTTTGAATGACTTCCTCATCGGCATTTGCAGCCATAATATCGTATTCTGTATCAATAAGTTTAAGAGTTTGTTCATCCAGATTTAATTTTATAACTCTGCTTTCATAATATACTGGGCGAGTTGCACCATCTTCTACGGCTTGAGTCATATCATAAACATCAATATAATCACCAAAAACTTCTCTAGTGCTTCTATCCTTAGATGAAATCGGAGTACCAGTAAATCCAATATATGTTGCATTTGGTAAAGAATTCCTTATAATTCTTGCAGTACCAATCTTAATTTTACCTGTTTTTTCATCAACTTTTTCGGTAAGTCCATATTGTCCTCTATGTGCTTCATCAGCCATCACAATGACATTACTTCTTTCAGAAAGTGCATCTTCAGATTCTTCAAATTTTTGCATTGTTGTAAAAATAATGCCGTTGGCTTGCCTGCCTGCAAGAAGAGTTTTTAAATGTTCTCTGCTTTCAGCTTGAACTGGTTCTTGTCTAAGAAAGTCTTTGCATTTTGCAAATTGGCCGTAAAGTTGATCATCAAGATCATTTCTATCAGTTATAACCACAATAGTCCGACTATCCAAAGCTTCTTGCAACAAATGAGCATAAAATACCATTGATAAAGATTTACCGCTACCTTGAGTGTGCCAAAACACACCACCTTTACCATCTGTAACAGTTGCCTTTTTAGTTGATTGTATAGCTTTATTAACAGCAAAGTATTGATGGTATCCTGCTAAAATTTTATATGATTGAATACCCTCATTTGAAAAACAAATAAAGTTTTTTATAATATCTAATAATCTTTCCTTTTGGAACATCCCAACAAAAAATGTATCAAACTGTGCATATTGAGTGTTTTCATAATTACCATCAGCTGTTTTCCACTCCATAAAACGGTCTTCACCTGAAGTTATAGTACCGGCTCTAGAAGTAAGTTGGTCACTCATAACACAAATTGCATTATAAATAAACATCGATGGTATTTCTTTCATATAATTACGAAGTTGTCTATATGCTTCAGATACATCTGTTTCTTCTCTAGATGGTGATTTTAACTCCACAAGGACCACTGGTAGTCCATTCAAGAATAGAATTATATCCGGTCTTTTATTACTGTTTTCAATAAAAGTCCATTGATTAGCAATAATAAAAGAGTTATTATCAACATTTTTATAATCCACAATATAAACAATAGAAGAATGTTCTTCCCCGTTGTCTACATAACGTACTGGAATACCATTTTGTAAGTAATCCATAAAAATTGCATTTTGACGAATCAACTCTCCATTCTCAAAATTCTTTAATTTGAATAAAGCATCCTGAATAGCATCATCAGGTAGCCCTCTATTCAATTTATATAAAGAATCTATTAAAACATCTTCATAATATGGTACATAAAAGTCTCTTTCTATATCTGGACCATATATGTATTCATATTCCAAATCATTTTTAAAAAGCTCAATTATAGAATTTTCATAATCAGCTTCTGAATATAAACTTGGCATATTTACTCCCCCTTATTCTTGATAATCGTTCTGTAACTCTTTTATCTTGTACAAAACTTCATCAACAATTGATTTTGCTGTGTTTTTAGCACTAACAAGATCCAAATTATTTCTGCGTAAAACATCTGCAATAGTAATGCGCATCTTGCTTAATACAGATTCTCGATTATACCAATCCACTGAAACATTTCCCATAATAGCAGCTGTACAATCATCAACTAAAAGAGGATTAATTTTCGCTGTGACTACCTTATGAATAATTTCATATAACTGCTCATTAGAAATATCCTCATTTGATACAATTGATACAACATCATTAGCAATAGGAATTTCGACCTCCATAAAGCTAGAAATTGTTGATGAAACTATGTTGGATTTGCTTTTCTTTATATATGACATCTGATGTTCTAGCTCAGGAAATAATGAACCTTCATTAATGTTACAAAAATCAAGTTCAGATAGGATTTGGCTCTTTTTATCTGATGGAATAACGAAGTATTTTTTATTAAATTCAGACCTTGTACTACTAATTGCAGCTGAAATTACACTTTTTCCGATATCCGATGGATTTATTGTGATATTGTACTTTCCTGCCAAAATAAACGAACCGCTTTGTCTAATCAATCGCTCATTATTTAAATTAGAAGATACAAAATAATTTCTTTGCAACGTTTCAATTAAACTTTTATATTGGTTCTTTCTGCATTCATCAGCACCTTTTTCTGTATATATGTGTTGCATTTCTAAATAATCAAGAAATTCTTGGAGTGTTAGATTACTACCTACACCAAGAATTGCTAAGCAGGAAATTACAGACACTTCCATATCCATATGGTTTTTACCATATGCTTGTTGGTAAAAGACCACACCATCAGTTTCAATATCTTGCCCTGTTTCCAAGTCTTTTTCGATATGTGGCTGACAAGCAAAATATAAAGCAACCAGTGGATTTGCAGTTACATCCAATAAACGAGTAGGTAATCCATAATGTTGTAACTTCGCTAAACGTTCAAAATCTGTCGACAACAATCTAAATTCGGACGGATTTCTTATATAAGCATTTCGAACCATTTCGGCTTCACTTGCTAAATACTGATTTCTAAAAATAATTGGAGCAACATCCCAACTCAAATTTGCTTGTCCACGAAAATAGAAATTTCTGTTCTCTGGTTCTTCGCTTTCATCCAGATTAGCGGCATCCCTTATATAAAAAATCTCTTTCATAAAATCAGAAAGACATTCTATTTGAATGGCACCATCTGAATATTCATCTATAGGTAATGACAATTTATTCCCACCTTTCTTAATTTATAAACAATAATTTAGAGCAACAAGCACAGATGTTGTTCGATGATTTCTTCTTTAACCGTGATACGCTACCAATAGGATGGCAAAAAGCCTCTTTGCTTGACATAGCTGATTATCTTAATGGACTTGCAATGCAAAAATTTCGTCCAGCAGAAACCGAAGAAGGTCTTCCTGTCCTGAAAATCAAAGAACTCCGTCAAGGAATGTGTGATGATAGCAGTGAATTATGTTCGCCAAACATCAAACCAGAATATATCGTATCAGATGGAGATGTCATTTTTTCTTGGTCTGGTAGCCTACTTGTAGATTTTTGGTGCGGTGGTAAATGTGGACTGAATCAGCATTTATTCAAAGTGACCTCATCAAAGTATGATAAGTGGTTTTACTATGCTTGGACAAAACGCCATTTGAATAAATTTATTGCGCTTGCTTCTGCTATGGCAACAACAATGGGGCATATTAAGCGAAGCGAACTTGCAAAATCCGAAGTCCTAATTCCATCCGAAGATGACTATCGATACATCGGTGCAGTTTTACAACCGATGTATGACTTGATAATTTCCAATAGAATAGAAAATGTTCGTCTGTCCCATTTACGAGATGAGCTTTTACCTAAACTTGTGTCTGGAGAGCTGGATGCATCCAATGTAGAAATTTAAGCCACTAAATTATTGTTTATCTTTTCATTTTTTTCAATTTTATCGTCCAAAGCCCCTAATATCGATGAAATAGCTATTTGTTCATCTTTACTAACAGGAATCGTAACTTCGATATTTTTCATCGTATTGCCCGAAACTTCCTTGAATGTTGTTCCACTTCCCATATTCTCAATTTTTTCCTTATTATATTTAAGTAAATAATAAAGAAACAAAGGATCAGTATTTTCATTTGGTATTACACTTTTAAAACCTTGATTTGTACATACTTCTCCATTAGCGATTGCTACATAACCAATTGGCGCTCTGGAGGAAAAAAGAACTGTATTTTTGGGCATAAGCTGTGTTGAACAACTTTTTAAGCCAACCTCAGTTATAAAACGTTCTCCATTTTTTATATACCTTCCGGAAAACGTAGATAAATCTTTTGGGGTAATCCAAGCAATATTACCATTTTCATAATTTTCAGATTTCTTTGTAGATGGCGTAGCTCCACCTACTACTGTTCCTATATCCGATATAGTGCATTTTTTCCACTCAGCCATATTTCTACCTCACTATCCTATATATTTTCGATGAGCAATCTTAACATTGCTCTGCTTAACCATTGCATATTGCAATGTTGTATCTATTCTTTTATGCCCTAATAATTGCTGTAATTGTTCTATGGGCATTCCTTTATCTATCGCCATCGTTGCAAGTGTTCTTCTAAATTTATGTGGATGAACCTTCTTAATTCCTAGGTTTTTCCCCATATTTCTTAATCGTGATTCAATTCCACCTATTGACATACGAGAATATGGTGCTTTCAAAGATACGAATAATGCTGGATTACCGTCAATCCTACTATCTAAATAAGTTTGTAAATGTAGTTTGGTTCTAGCGTCGAAGTATACCATTCGCTCTTTGTCGCCTTTACCAAACACAACACATTCTCGTTCATTAAAGTTAATATCATTTCGATTTAGTAAAACCAGTTCTCCCACACGCATACCAGTAGAAGCTAATATATCTATCAGTGCTAAATCTCTTATCTCACAACAGTTATCTCTCATCAATTCAAGCGTTTCATCAGAATAAGTTTCTTTAATATTACTTGCTGTTTTGACTTTGTGTATTCGTCTAACTGGACTTTTTAATATGTAATCTTCATCTTCAAGCCAAGAAAAGAACGAAGATAAAATTCGACGAATGTTATCTATTGTAACTCTGCTAGAATGTTTTTCTGTTTGGTATTGTGTTAAATATGATCTTATATCATCAGTGCCAATTTCTTTAACACCTTTTTCTACAGAATTTAACATTGTTCTAATCGTTGCTTCATAATAAGATAACGACTTTTCTGAACATCCTTCTATTCTCTTTGCCGAAAGAAAAAGTTCAACAAAATCTTGTTCTTCCTCTTGGTTTGAATCCAATTCTGTTACTTCATATTTCCATAATGTATGAAGTAACACTTCTTGTAATTTTTCTGTTTGTGCATTGTTTAGAAATGGTAGCATTTCTTGCACAGTTTCATTGATTATTTTTTGTTTCATAGTCTATTTTCTCCTTTATTAGAGAACGACTACGGGGCGGCAGTTCCCGGTGTCAACTCTTGCCACCCACAAGAGTTATGGGTTGTTTGGTAAACAATAATTTAGTGGCTTAAAGGTCGATATTGGATACATCAATTTCTCCGGACATTAACTTTGGTAAAAGAGTATCTCTCATCAAGTTTAAACGATGGTTTTCCCTTGTAAGCGTTAAAATCTGTTCAAAGAATGGTTGGATAATGTTATCGAAGTCAGCAAGAACTTTCTCACTTGGCAATATAGTAGGATATTTTTTTAGAATATCAGTTTTCAGATTAGTAAACACACTTCCGTTTCCGAGTGCAACAAGTTCTTTCCTAATATATTTGAAATATAAATACAAAAATTCGTTGCTTAGTTGTGACTTTGGAAAGTAAAGCCAACCATCGTGTATGCAAGAGTCAACATCAAGTATTTTAGGTATACCAGGAGTGGCACTATTTGAAAGGACTAAAGATCCTGCCTTTAGCAAGACAGTTTTTTTCAATCCCGATTCTTTTATGTGTTCTTTAATATCTAAAATATAAGGCGATGTTATTCCTGTAGCATCGGAGATTTTCAACCAACGTAAACCATCTTTTGAAAGATATTCCTGTATGGGACGAGGAGACCCGCCTCGTTTGATTTCAACAAAATCACTCAAAATACCAGAAGTCCAATCTTTCGGAGCCTTACCTCCAAAATATTCATAATCGACGAACCAAGATTTGAAAATAGCTTGAGCTTGTTGCTCTAAATTATTGTTTATTTTATTATTTAGCTCAATTTTATCATCTATCATTGACAAATATTGAGCAATTTTTTTCTGTTCATTTTCATCAATGGTAATATCAACTTCAAGATTTGCAATATCGTTTCTGTTAACCGATCCAAATACGGTACCACTTTCTTTATTTATTAAATGTGGTTTATAATATTTCATTAAATAATAAAGAAAGTCTTGATTCCCGTTCTTCATTCTAAGTGAACATACACCTCGTCCTAAGCATATATCTATTGGAGTAATATTTAAATCTCCCACTGGTGCTCGAACACTCATAATAACATCACCTGATAGGCCGATTTTCGTTAATACTGTAGTATACGTATCAAAATACGGTTTTTTAAAACCAAAAGTTCTGTTTCCTTGTAAAAAAGGATAACCATTTCCTTCTGTATTATAAAAAATCGATTTAGGGGATTGACCCATTGTAATTATTGCTATATCAGACAATTTACATTTCATATCCTATAGCCCCCAATTTCTTACGTATTTCATTTTCAAGCTCGTGTGATTTCTTAAACATATCTGACAATTCAGATGTAAGGCGAGTCATCTTTTCTTCAAATGGTTCTCCATCGTCTTCTTGTTCTTCAATTCCCACATAACGACCAGGTGTTAATATATAATCTTGTTTTGCTATATCTTGTATATCACAAGTAGCACAGAATCCTTTTATATCTTCAAGTGTTCCGTTTTGGAATTCTTCAAATGTATCTGCTAATTTTTGAATATCTTCATCAGTAAAGTCTCTATGTTTACGATCTACCATATAGCCCATTTTTCTCGCATCAATAAATAGAGTTTTACCTTTTTGTTTTTTATTTTTGCTAATAAACCATAATGTAACCGGAATTGTAACGCTATAGAATAATTGTGTAGGAAGTGCAACAATTCCCTCAACTAAATCGGCTTCAATAATATTTTTTCGAATATCTCCTTCACCACTACTTTGAGAAGATAACGCACCATTAGCCAAAACTAATCCAATTTTTCCATTAGGTGCTAAATGATGAATCATATGTTGAATCCAAGCATAGTTGGCATTCCCTGCAGGAGGTGTACCATACTTCCATCTAACATCGTCTTTTAATTTATCTTGTCCCCAGTTCGAAAGATTGAATGGAGGATTTGCTCGTGTTAGCTTAGGACTAAAAAAATATGCCCTTGCTGAGCTAATTTTATGATTGTCTTAATTGTAATCTTAGCTCCAACAAGGACACATTTTTACGGTTCTAAAACTTCTCTTAATGTGTCTTTAAATTTGTATCTAATCTCAATTCGCATACCACTATAAACATAAATCCTGTCAATGAAAAACAGGAGCATTTGATTGGTTATCTGCTCCGCATTTAAAAATTCATGTGCAGTTACACTTAACTGATTAAGCTCAGGATTAATTGCACTTTGTAGTTCAGATAATTGTTCTTCTGTGTTTTGCTTTTCTTGGTTATACTGTTCAAGTTCCATTGCAAGCTGGTCACGAATTGCCATAAACTCATTTCTACTAATAGCACCATCAGAGTATCTTTCATAAGCAGTTACTTTTGCCTGACTATTTTGTTTGATATTCTTTTCTAATCTTAGAATAAATTGCCTCAAATTAGCTTCTGTACCTTTAGTCTTACTAACAGCGTCTTTAAGCTTCTTCTCGTGGTCTACAATAAGATTTAGCATACTGATGAAGTTATCAATAACAACTTTTTCTAAATCACTTTCCAAAAATCTTTCTCCAATAGGACACTTTGTATCTTCTACAAATCTTGACTTATCACAATAATAAGCAACTCCTTTTCCTCTTGGATTTCTTGTCATTACTCTTCCACATATTCCACATCGAATAAGTGAGCGAAGCAGATAGTCTTTGTTATCACGCTCATAATGTCCAATCTTTCTGATTGCAGCTTGAGCTTTTTCATACTCCACATTATTTACTATTGCTTCATGACAGTTAGGAACAACAATCCATTCGGATTCATCACGCATAAAGGTGTGTTCTACATCAATGTTTTTCCATTGCCTCGTTTGGCTTACTATAGCACCTGTATAAATCTTGTGTTGTATGATTCTTCGGATATTAGAACTGTCCCAACTGTTTCCTTTTGAAACTTTACGATGTTTCTTTTTTTCGGGAAACATTCTTCTAAAATACTGTGCCGGAGTTTCAACCTTTTCTCGATTCAATACTGTTGCAATTTCGCTTACGATTTTCCCATCTAATGCCATATCGAAGATTCTTCGCACAACAGGAGCTGTTTCAGGGTCAACGAGTAAATGGTTTTTATTCTCTGGGTCTTTCATATACCCATAAGGAGCAAAAGCACCAATATATTGTCCCTTCTTTGCTTTAGCTCTCATTACTGTTTTAATCTTTTGCGACAAGTCTTTACTATAAAAAGAATAGACAATAGATTGCATAACCACATCTATACCGCCTGTAGTTCCGATATAGTTGTTGCTGTCGTAATTGTCGTTAACGGAGATAAAGCGTACTCCCAAGAAAGGGAATATACGCTCTAAATAATCACCAAGCTCAATATAATCACGAAAGAAACGGCTAAAGTCCTTACAGATAACTATCTTTGAATCACCATTTTTCAAATGTTCAATCATACTTTCAAAAGACGGACGATGATCATTTGTACCTGTATAACCGTCATCTACAAACTCTTGTACCTCATAAGATTGAAATTCCTTATGGCTATTCAAATATTGATGAAGAAGTGAACGCTGATTCGCTATACTATCACTTTCAGTTTTATGCTTCATATCTCTATCAGCACTTGATAATCTGATATACAAATATAGTTTCACTTTGCTTTGCCTCCCATCAATTCTTCATATGCAGATAGCAGAACAGCTAATGCGTCCTGATACTTTAGCTTTACTTCAATTCTTCGTTCCTTTAAAGCTGGCTGATGAATAATAATCTTATCCACCATCGCTTTTAGAACACTTTCTTCAACTTCCTTTGACTGCTGAATCATCTGCATATGTAAGTACCATTCGTTTTTATCTGACAAAGCCTTTTTTAGTTTCTGCTGCTTCATCTGTAAGGAGTTATATTGAGCATTGAGTTCTTGATACTCATTATCAAACTGTTGCTTCATATATTGGTATTCTTCTGGCGTCAAAATACCTTCTGTGAAATCTTCATACAGTCTTTCTCGTTTACCTTGTCTGTTCTTGATTTTAACTAAAATGCTTTGCATTTCTTCCTTATAGACAGCCTGTTGTTTTGTCGCACTATCGGAATGATTTAACTTCTGAATCAATTCTTCAAAATCACAAAAGATATGAAGCTGATCTGATAATACATTCCATACAACCTCTTTGAGTTTATCTTGTGAAATAGAATGAGTACCACCACATTTCTTATATCTGTAGTTCGGACATTCATAAGTGCCGGATAGCTTTTGGTCTGGTCGATAACGATGGTATCGCATTTTGCTTCTACACTCACCACAGTAAACAAAGCCTTTCAAAATTGGTAGATTGCTTTCTCGGTATTCCTTACTTTTTTCAAGTCTTTCTTCCCAAGCTTTTCGTCCCTCAATTTCCATTGCTTTCGCTTTATCAAACACTTCTTTTGTAACAAGTGGTTCGTGCATATTTTCAAGCACACGCCATTTGCTTTCATCAGGCTCATATTGATAATTAGGCTTTCCTAAATACAAAGCTGTTGGCATTCTTCCAAATACAAGATGACCTAAATAGGTAGGATTTCTTAAAATCTGCTTTATAAGTTGTGCCGACCACTTTGAAGTTTCATATCGCTTATCACTTGTCTGTCCTCTGAGATAGCGAAGCTTCCCCGGAGAAGGAATACCTTCATCAGTAAAAGTATTTGCAATATGATTAAGTGGTACTTTATCAATCCTCATCTGAAAGATTCGTGTTACATTAGCTGCTGTTTCAGGGTCTGGCTCAAAACGATACTCTCTTGTGGTTGATTTTATATATCCATACGGAATCATACTTGGGATATGTTCTCCTGCAAGTTGTTTCGTATGTACCGCAGTAGATACTTTCTTTGAAATATCCTTTGAATAGTAGCTGTTAATTAGATTCTTTAATGGAATCAACAAACTTTCTGCCGAACCGTCTGTTTCAAAGCTATCGTAATTATCAGCTACAGAAATAAATCTTACTCCCATAAACGGGAATACATTTTCAAGCAAATTTCCGGCTTCAATATAATCACGAGAAAACCTCGAAAAATCTTTGATAACAAGTGCTTTTATCTTTCCGTTATTGATGTCGTTTAATAACCTTTGAAACTCAGGACGATTGGTATTCGTTCCTGTCCAGCCATTATCACAGTAAACATCAACTAAATGGAGATACGGGTGTTCTTCCACATATTCCTTGCAGATTTCAATCTGTCCCTCGATAGATTCACCTTTATCATCTTTACCACTGTTTTCAATGGAAAGTCTTGCATAAATCGCAGTCTGCCATTCCAAAACTTGTTCAGGTGCCACAGGCTTTATGGATTCGACAGCTTCTTTATATGTTCTTCTTGCTCTTCTTGCCATAATCAAACAACCTCCTCAATTATTTCTGAAAATCTTTCTACATACTGCATTGCACTATGAAGCTGGTCTTCATAACGAAAAACAACTTCAATATGCTTTGAGTCATAGATAATAATTCGTTCAATCAGATTTACAATTACTGACCTTTGAAGTTCCGTAATGTTTTCGTACTGTTTGAAAAGCTCTATCCAAGTAACACTTCTTTGATTGCTTTCCACAGCCTGTTCTCGTTCTTCTTTTAATTGAACAAGGGATTGTTGCCTTGCTTGAATTTTCCTATCATAGCCGGCACGAAACTCCATATATTCTTCCTTACTTATGACACCATCTGCCATGTCACTGTAAAGATTAAGCTTCAAATCTTGAAACCTTTGAATTTCTTCATTTAGCTTTGTCAGTTGAGCATCGTAATTGAATATCTCTCTTTGACTTTCCGGAAGTGATGCTATGTAATCCAATACCTCATCAAGTCTGCATATCTGCTGAATATGGTCTTGTACAAGTGACAACACAATCTTATTAAGCTTACTTTCGCTGAAACTGTGAGAACTGCAACCAAACTTTGCTTTGTGAGTGGAACAAACATAGTAATAATACTTTTTATTTCTGCTTGGAACAGCTTTGCGAACCATTGTATGTTCGCAATCTCCACAATGAACATAACCGGAAAATAGATGTACAGATTCTTCTTGCGGTGCTACTCGCACATCTCGTTGAAGTAATGACTGCACTGTGTCAAAATCAATTTTTGTAACAATCGCTTCGTGATTTTCTTCTATCACAATCCAATCTTCTCGGTTATACTGAATTTCCTTTTTCACCTTGTAGTTCGGTGTTCCTCGCTTGTGCTGGATTAGCGTTCCAAGATAAACTTCATTGGTTAGAATCCTAAGAACTGCAACAGGTGTCCATAACGCTCTTTCATTAGCTCTAAATCCTGATTCATATCTCATTCCATTAGATCGTTTATATTCCATAGGACTAAGTACTCCCATATCATTAAGCTTTTCTGCGATACCGGAATTACTCATACCTTGAAGTCTTAAACGGAAAATGAGTTCCACAACTTGTGCTGCTTGTTCATCAACAAGAAGCTTATTCTTGTTTTCAGGGTCTTTCTTATATCCATAGACTGCAAATGCGCCGATGAAATCCCCCATCTTTCTTTTAATATCAAGCTGACTGCGAATTTTCATGGAAATATCCTTACAATAAGCGTCATTGATTAAATTCTTAAATGGTACAATCAGGGAATCTGACTGTGATTTTTCTCCGGCACTATCATAGTTATCATTGATTGCAATAAATCTTACTCCCATAAAAGGGAATATCTTTTCAAGATAACGACCTGAGTCTATGTAGTTTCTTGCAAAACGGGATAAGTCTTTACAGATGATACAGTCGATTTTCTTTGCCTTAACATCTTCCATCATCTGTTTAAATCCGGGTCTTTCAAAACTTACTCCCGAATAACCGTCATCAACATATTCTTTAATGATGACCATATCTTTCTTACTTTGAATAAAATCTCGGATAATCTCTTTTTGGCTTCCGATAGATTCACTTTCAGCTTTATCGCCATCATCACGAGAAAGTCTCGTATATGCTCCGACATTCCAAATTTTATCTGCCATAATGAGTCATCTCCTTTCACCAGCAGAGTACCCCTTCTACGGTAATTTGTTTAGGATGTCGAGATTGCTCCCGACACCCTTGACAAATTTACAAACTGCGTATATATGCTTCCAAACGCTGTTCCAATGTCACTCCTTCCTCTTGAAAACTGACTTTTACAACTACATCACCATCAAGATAACAATATGGATTTTTGATTTGTTTAATATATTCTTTAATTCTTTCTTCTCGTGGAAGGCTCATATCAACCTTTACCGATTGTCGCTCCACAAGGTCTTTGGGATCAACGGTGCGAATATCTATATTTTTCATTTGTTCTGCATTCATCCGTTATCACCCCATTCTTGGTTCTTTGACAGAAATCAAATAATTTAACGATAGACTTCTAAGAAGTGCTTTATCAATTCCCAATAATTCTTTTTTTGTTGTCTTTCCTAAGTATGATTTAATACGCTTTTTATCTATCGTTCTAATTTGTTCAAGTAAAACAATAGATGGCTCTGCTAATGCGTCATTATTTCTAATTAAATAATGTGTTGGCAAACTTGGTTTATTTCCTACTTTTGTGGTTACCATAGCTACGATTAAAGTCGGTGCGTGTTTATTACCGGTATTATTCTGAATGACTACCACCGGTCGCATTCCTCCTTGTTCAGAGCCGCATACAGGGTTCAAATCAGCATAATATATATCGCCTCTACGATACGCCCAATCTTTCTTCATCATAAAAATGACCTCCTTTTTTCTTGGGTATGTACCGAAAAGCTGGAACAACAAAATAAGCAATTACAGCTTTTCCATGCGTATATGTGAACCCTACATTTGTTCTAAACGCCCCTAGGGAGAGATAAAGTATCTTATTGGGAAATCATCAGGCGACTGTTAGCGAAACAGTTCCATAGGGTTTCTGCCCTCCGCCGGGTTCTCCGCCAGCTCCTTAGAGAAGTATCATTATACCTGTTGCTTTCATTGCCTTATTGAGTGCTGCTCAATATTTACTAGCTGATAAGACTCGCTCGTGTAATCCTGTAAATAATATTTTTGATTTGCTTATTTACTTCGTACAGTTATGGCGTATCACTGATGTGGCTGATGTTTTCACACCGGCAACAGGAACGTACCTGATGAATGATATTCAATTTTCAAAGATCCAAGTTTTTTGTACTTTTCTTGAGTACATCTAAAGTTTAACTGATTCTATTTGACTTTTTTATGCCCTCGGAGAATGGATTACCCATTCTCTGAGAATGGGTTATAGCTTTTTTTCTAAACTCATCATCAATGTGATTGCTTTTTGCAAGTCTTTTTTTGCTTCATCGTTTCTTAAATCCTTACCAAGCAAAATATAATCTGTTGAAACATTAAATAAGCAAGCAATCTCTACTAATAAATCAATAGAAATTCCTCTGATACCTCGTTCAATATTACCGATGGAATTTGTAGCTATATTTAGCTGCTCTGCCAGTTCTTCTTGCGTATATCCCTTTACTCTTCTAAGCTCTGCGATTCTTTTTCCACTTTCTTTTTGATCGTAATACATACCGTTTCCTCCTTAACGGCATAAATCAGAAACCAATAAGTTAAGGTTCCCGTTTATGCAATGTCTGGAAGAGGGCATAAAAAATGCCCCGCACCGCTATTGGCACGAGGCAATAAGATATATGTAATTTTCTTGATATGCTACTATCTCCCAGCATATCAAGCTTAACACTTTGCAAGTCGGACTTTCAGTAGGAAAACTATCGGACTTTCGTCGGATTTTAGTCGGACTAACTGCAATACCATTCATCACATTCTTCCTTCATATCAATGATGAAATTTTTCAATTTGGGCAAGCTGCTTCCCCAAAGAGATAAGCCAAATAACATAATAGCTTCCTTCTTACGGTCATAAAAGCTGCTGCGTTCCATATCCAAAACTTCCAGCAATTCAGATTCTCTATATTTGAAACGAGTAAGGTAACACTTCGATAAAATCTCACAGTACAAATCTCCTCTGCATGGATATTCCCTTACTCGAAGCATGGTACTATCTACAAGCTCGATCAACCACTTGGTTTCAAACAAACTACGAATGCGTTCCTCAAAACGCTCTCTTGCTTCATCTGGAGCAAAGGTTTCCAAATAAATTAAAGCACTGTCCAGATTAGAACCACAGTAACAAATCAAATCTTCACGTACCTCGTCTGCACGACCAACTGTTGACCAGCAGACATCTCTATAAATTGATAAAATCAGCTTGGAGCGTTCATATAGAACTTTTTCATCTACCTGTTGCATTCTGCACAGCATACGGATACTGTTTAATGCCTGTGTATTGTTTCTACTCATAAAAGACTCCTTTCAGATGTCAATCACATAATTTCAAATTCCTTTCTAAGCCTGTAGCCAGCTAAAGGGAAACAAATACTGGGCAACAGACAAATTGATCTTTTCAATAAGTTTATTTTCATATTCGAAACAAAATCAGAAGTTTGCAATCGGAAGTTCTTGACATCATAAAACTTCCGATATATAATATAAACGAAGTTAAACTTCTGTTTCAATATTATTATATCTATTTTCAGAAGTTTGTCAACAATTAATCGGAAGTTATGAAAATATTTTTTAGAAAGGGCGGAACGATTATGACTTTTGGTGAAAAAATAAAAGAAGCTCGTTTAGCTATGAACCTATCACAGACGGAGCTTGCCCAGATAACTGGCATTTCCGAAAGATCTCTTTACACATACGAACAGCTGGGAACTCTCCCTAGAAAGAATAATATTAGAAAACTTGCAGAAGCTCTGCACATTTCTGTATCCTATTTGCTTGATGAAGATGAAACTGATACGCAAAACCAGATAGATAATGATTTGTTCATTATGGAAGCACGGGAAAAGTTTGGCTCTAAAGGTGCCAAAGAAGCAGAAGATGTTTTAGGACGAGTAAATTCTCTGTTTGCCGGTGGTGATTTAGATGAAGAAGCAAAAGATGTATTTTTCCAAGCAGTCATGGCAGTTTATATGGATTCCAAGAAAAATGCACGTGATAAATTCATACCTAAAAAATACAGAAAACACAAAGATAAGGAATAAACTGTGCTAATTCCTCATTCACAGAGTTTCGTTTTCTGTGTTCGATTGGGAGGTGACACAAGTGAGAGCGGCAACATATATTATAGATACAGTAGAAAAATTGGTTAAAAAACACCACTCCAGAGATCCTTACGAACTTTGTAAACTACTAGGAATTAAGATTCACTACTACGACATGGAAAAGAAATTAAAAGGATTCTTTTTTTACCAATCCAGACAAAAGAATATAGTTATAGACAGCAATGTAAACGAAGTTCTTGAACGTATTCTGATTGCTCACGAATTAGGTCATGCAATACTGCATACAAAAATTGCAATGATGAAAGGCTTTCAAGAAATGGAGGTTCTGGACGGTAGCTCGCAAGAAGAAGATGAAGCCAACTTCTTTGCGGCTGAACTTCTGCTCGAAGATGAGAAAGTTTTGGAGTGTCTTTCCGAATACTCATTTTTTGAAACTGCCAAGATACTTTATGTACCGGCAGCATTACTGGATTATAAATTTAGCTTACTTCACGAAAAAGGAGAACTGGTTAATCCTATGTACATTCGGAAATCCGGATTCCTGAAAGATAACTTAGGGGAATATGATGATATACAGTACGAATGATAAGAAGCTCAGACAGTGATGTATTTAACATCAAACGCTGAGCTTCTTTTTATTTAAATCAAAGTATTGAATTCCTCTATTTTCTATCTCGCTTAGATGATTAGAACAAACCAACTGTGTGATATTCTTTGTAACACTTTGATTTTTCATCAGAAAATTATTTTTTTAAATTTTCATATTTGAAACAAATCCATAACTTTCGAGCAGATTTCTATCAGCATCATTAAGCTCAGGAACACCTAAAACTAATAAATATTTAGCTCTTGTACAAGCAACATATCCAATTCTTTTTTCCTCTCCAACACCTTGAATCCAATGCTTTTTCCAATGACCACCTTCGCTTGTCTCTTTGGGGCTTGATATGACAAGTGTAGTATCAAATGTACAACCTTTGCTTGAATGTATTGTCATAATTGGGATATTTGTAACAAATTTCTTCTCAAATGGAACAATTTGAATATTCCCATTCTTGGAGCTTACCTTATAGTTCCTTCCATTAACTAATTCATTCACATTTCTTTCTTTGTTCATATCAACTGCCACTATTGAAATATAATGTGTCTCTATTATTCTATTTAATTCTTTTCTTGCAAACTCATGCCATTTACCATATGTCACATTAAAATCAGCGAGAAATGGATTATGTTCCATAGCATTTAAAATCTTCATAAGAAAATTTCTCCATGCAAATACAGATGTTATTTCATTTGGACAATAATAGTTTTTCTTAGAAGTGCCACCTCCAAACCATTTAGCAATTTGCTTACCCGCAAGTTCTAAAGCAGTCGACATATTGTTCGGACTTTTCTCCTTCCATAATTGTAGAGCAACAATAAGAGATTCTTTTTCATCATAATCACCTTGTGACGAATTCTCCAATTGCTTTCGAAGCGAGTTCTGTTTTACTATTATTCTATTTACATTATTTCCACATTTTAATTTATTTAGAAGCTCTACGTATTTTTCAATAGCTTGTTCTGGTTTGTCATACTCTATATAAATCAATGATTTCTTTCCGTATTTATTATCGACATTCTCGCTATGGTTTACTTCATCAATTATTTGATTTGAAAATTCTACAATTTCTTTACAACTCCTAAAATTTGTATTCAATGAGTATGTTTTTAAATCTTTTGTATGTTCGTAAATTTTATCTGGATTAACTCGTTTGAAATCATAGATGCTTTGGTTTAAATCTCCAATAAAATGAACACAACAACCATTATCTCGTAATACATTGATTACATGTAATTCATTTTCAGACAAATCTTGACATTCATCAATAATAATTACAGGAAATCTCTTTACAATTTTTTCTGCAATTCCTCCTTTAAGAATAGAGACTGCTAAAAAATTCATATCATCGAAATTGGCAAATCCGTGTTTCCAAAAATTTTTTTTACAATTTTTAAACATGTCTCTAACATATTTTTCTGTCCAACTTGTTTTTCTTTTTTCAGATATATAAGATTGCATATTCTCACTTTTGTAATAATCTTTCAACCAAATGGATTTATACTTCATTTTTATATAAAAATCTTTTTTATTAAAGTCATAACCTATCTGATGAGCGTAGATATCTTCAGAGATCTTTTTGGAATTTATATATGGAATCTTGCATTTATAATTTACTATCCAATGATTTTTATATATCGGCACATTTTCATCTATTACCTTTATAGAATAATCAGATTCATTCCCTACATAATTTACATATTTGTACGCAAATGGTTGAACAACATAACTATGAATAAAACTACTAAGAGTACCAATAAAATGTGGATATGTTCCTTCGCTGCCAGAAAACGTTTTTACTCGTTCTTTTATAACATCTGTTGCATCGTTTGTAAAAGATAAAACAGCAATGCCACTATTTTTTTTGTTCCATTGTTTTATCTCAAATGCTGCTTTCATTCCTACAACTTCTGTTTTTCCGCTTCCTGCACACGCCTTTAGGAAAGCATCCCTTTTAATAGATGAAAAAACATATTCCATTTGTTCATTTGTTTTTTCCGTAATTCTACATTGTGAGAATCCATTACAAATATGTCCTATGGTGGATTTTTGAAAACATTCTTCACATGTCAACTCTTGCGGTTTGTTACATACTATTTCAGCTACACGCTCATGAATTTCATACTTCATCGCAATTACCTCCACATGCCCAAATAATTGCTTCCTGTATGTATTCAGGAACATTTATATCATTTCCTGCTTCTATTTTTTCTAATAAAAATTGAGAAAAAACTCCCTTTCCCAAATCATTGCTGTCAATATGCTTCAAAATATATTTTGCATCACCACTTCGTTCATCATCGTTTTCATATTTATTTCCTTTATCTTTAATTCTAAGACATTCTTTCTTTACCCCTTCCTTTTTTTCATCACCCTTACTCCAATTATCTTTTATAGTTTCTGCCATTAATGAAAAATTATTATTCATTGCCAAATCATACTCAAATGTTTTTAATGGTGAAACAAATAAACGACTATAATTGGTTTCGTTTATGACATCACATAGTTTCGCAGCTTCGTTACCACTCTCTATTGAATCACTCTCAATAGGAAAGACCTCTATACTCTTATCTTTCCCATTTTCATCTTTGATTGTTTCTGGTAGTGGATCTTTATCAGTAATTCCACTGCAGCGTATTGGCAGTCTATCTTTACCTCGACCTTCTAAATCAGCAAAAAGCGGATAAAAGTATTTGAAATTTATTCCATTTATATTAACAACTGTTACACCAGCTTCTTCTAACGTAGAAGGTAATTTTATTTCACTTTTTTCATTATAAGATTTTAATACTTTAGGTGCCAAAGCTGGCAAAATCATTGCTTCGCATATTCCTTCAACCAGAATAATTCCTTTTGAAAAAAGCATTGTCGATTTAGTTATATCCATCCAACGATTTAAATAGTTTTTCTCTGAATCACTTAAACCAAAATCAGATATTTTTGTAGATTCAATACCTTCATTAGATCCGACTATATGAATTATCGAATCAATACTAACCGAAGATGCTATGACTGAAGAATGAGTGGTTACGATAATTTGAAGATTTTTCTTATCATCAGTCATTTGTTTCAAATACTTAATTAATTTTGACTGTATTTGTGGGTGCAGATGAGCTTCTGGTTCCTCTATAAGCAAAACAGTAAACAAACTATTATTTTTATTTACAATTTCTAATTCAGCAAATACTGTTGCAATATATAAAAGGTTATTATATCCCAAACTATTAATGGCTATATCACGAAACTTTTTATTGTCAACATCTCCTATATGAGGGAAAAACACCATCTTTATATTTTGTAAAATAGAAGAAAACGTTGATTCTGAAAATTGCAAATTAATACTTTGACCGAAAACACTTCCCATTGAATCACGCATAGCAGCATTAATGTCTTTTTTTGTTTTAGATAATTCCTCATATTTTCCTTCTTTATTTGAAATAACTGCTTCATTAAAATCAGAAAATGCTTTGACCAATTCTTCTTCTCTCTCTTTTTCATCATATTGATGTTTTAAAAGAAGTGCTAAACGAGATTTTTTTCCATTTGTCAGTTTTTCTTCTGCATTTCTAAGTGCTGGTAAATAAATAGTATCAATAAAATTAAAAGTATCTTCTTCAAATGCACTTGATTTTGATTTACCACCCCAAATAGTTTTTTTATAATATCCTTTAAAATTAGGATTTTTCTCAACTTCCAAATGCAATTCTGCATCAAAATCTGCGTTACACCATGATAAAAAAGTTATCTTTTCTTCTGGTGTAAGTTTTTTTAAATTAATATCTATACAAATATTTTTCTTTTCTTCTTCTCTTTCAAATGATTTAAAAAAGTCATCTTCAGTTATATATTTTACTTCTGGTTCCCTCAATACCATTCTTATTGCATCAATTATTGTTGTTTTCCCAGAAGCATTCTCACCAACTACAATGTTTAATCCCGGATTAAATTTTATAGTCGATTTATTATTGCAATTCTTATATCCTTCAATCGAAATATCTGAAATATACATAAACAACACCACCTAATCATAATTATCAAAGATATAGTTAATCAATGCCTCTTTATTCGTAAAAGCATTCAATATATTATCTTCATCGAGAATAATCTCTTCCGTTATTACTATCTCATTTTTGTTATCAACTAATTTTGCTATCAGCCAATTACTTTCTTGTATAAATAATGCATTCCCGTTCTTTTCTTTCAAGATTTCTTCATCATAAGGCATAAATTCAATAAGATCGTTTAATTCAATATCATTTTTTACATATCTTAATAAATCGCTTGCAATATCTTCATTGTTCAGCTCTAGCAATTCATCAAAGTTCTTATATAAAGTTCCTTTCACATTACCAACTGCAAATAATTTAAGCTCAAATTCATCAAAACTAGCAGACCCAATATATCCATGATACCAAATACAACTATTACAGTCTTTAATCAAATTATCCCTATTAAAGTGAATATCAAGATTATTTCGTAGTCCTGAGATAATGATATTTGTTACTTCTTGATTAAGAAACCAATTATCATTTGTAACATCATAAAGAAAAAAAGAAACAATATCCGTATTCAATGCAGTACAAATTTTTTCTAATTTTTCTATTGTCGGACAACTTTCATTTCTCTCAAGCCTTCCATAATATTTTTCGTTAATCCCTGCTTTATAAGCTAATTCTTCCTGCGTCAAGTTAAAAGATAAACGATATGCTTTTAGCTTATTGCCTATATTCATAATTTCACAACCTTTGTCAACTGTATATATGCGGTACTTTAAATTATACATTTATTTTAAACTTAAATCAATCCCAAGGAAGAATAACTCAAAATACAAAGGAGGATTTTATGGAAAATTTATGGCTATTAACTGAGGAAAGACCTAAACCATCAGTAATATTACAGATTGTAGAAATGTACTGTAATGATTTTGACGACAAAATCACCTTAAAGGAAGAAATAAGAATCAAGCCAATCATTGAGAATGGAATTTTCAAATTCGTATATGTAATCGAAGGTCTAAAAGTAGATGGAGCAAATAACATCTACATCAAAACAGTTAGCGGAAGTTCTAGTTTTCTTGATTTTCTCTTATTTAAGCAAGAATATGCTCCTAAAGAAGGTTGCTCCACTGACAACTTGATTATGGCAATTGAAGAAACTAAAACTAGCGACGATGAATCTCGTAATACCGGCGTATATCAAAGAGGTTCAAAATTTGTATATATCTCTCCATATTACGACAAAGTTAAGTTATATATGTTATATAATGAAGAACTTGAGGCTCGAGAAGATAAAAAACCTTCGGATACAAGCATATTTGGAACAAATATATTGCTTACTTTAGGTGTTACCATAGTAGGAAAAGATACTTCAAAATGGTTTAAACCATTCGAATCATTAGATGAACTTATAAGATTCAAAGCCAGTATGAGAAAACCACCCGCTGGAAATGTACCGATTGAAATCAGGAAATTCCAAGATAGAATTGAAATATCTGGAAGATTATCAAAGCCAGCTGATGCCGGTAATATTGGTCACGATCCCAACATAGGTGCTTTATCAATGATTTCTAAATGTATTAGGACTCTCGGGTGGACCAAAGATATTGTCATTACAATGCATGGGGTAACGCAAGCGTATATAAATAAAACAAAAGGGAAGAATAAGTTCTTATATATTTGTAACATTCTTGGACTTAAACTTGATGGCATCGTAATGCCTAAAAGCGTTTCACTACCTGAACTATATTGGCATTATGAAATGAGTTCTGAAAAAATGACATCAATTCTATTACATGTTCTTGGAATGTATAACGGTATGTATGGCGTATATGAAAATCACGCTGGCTGTGAACGAGGATATTTCAGAACAAAATCTGGCAAACTAATTACTCTTCCAAAGAAAGATAAACAAGGAATTAATCTATATCTACCTGATGTTGTTTTATATGATGAACCTTCAAATATTATCCTCTTAGTCGAAGGAAAAAAACTTTCAACCTTATCAAATGGTATTGAAGAAATTCAGTATTACGACAGTATTGAAAACGAATATATAAAACCCGCTTATAAAGGAGTAGATATACTTCGCTGCATCAGCATTTTCGGTGGAAATAATTCTGGATATTTACATAAAGATGTCCTTATTTATATGAATCTTTCTGGGAAAATATTTATCAATCCTAATGCTCCAGAATGTGTAAAGTCTATGTTTAAGAATGTTGGAGTGACAATATAAAATCAGTATTATAGGAGAAATCAATATGATATTAAAAGAAGAATATACTATTACACCTGAATTATATCAAGAAGCATTAAATTACGCACAACAATCTCGTGCATTTACTTCTAATAGACACGACTTTCATGCTGGTGGTTTAGACAATAAGCAACAAAAAATGCTTGAAGGAAAACTTGGTGAAAAAGGATTTAAAATGTTCTTGATTGAAAATAATATTCCTTTTATCGAAGATCATTCTTCACCACAAGAAAGAGATGAATATGATTTTTTATTGAGAACAACATACAAAAATTTTTTATTAGATGTAAAAACTCGTACAAAACCTTTCCATACTCGTACATTGGAGATGGTTGAACAAGCTAAATCCCATCCTAAAGATATTTTTATTTCTGTTCGTTTATTTCCTGAGCGAAACACAGTTAAATTATTAGGTTGGTACACTTTTGAAGATATGATAAATATTAACAGAATAGAAAATAATGGTTATCTTGATAATTACGTAATGTATGACTCAGATCTTCGCCCAATGGAAAGTTTGTACGATATTCTTTTGGTAAATTGTATCTAATATACGGATAATTATTGTTAATTCACGATAAAACAAAAAAAGAGAAGTGGCAAATTAGTCACTTCTCTTTTCTAAAAATTAATATATACTGATGAATCTGATTTGCAACAAACGAGAAAGGATATCCATATGGGAACAATTTAGCTGTTTGATCTGCCCATATTTTTAATCCCTTATAATTTAAATTTTCTATTTCATTCATTTTATTAACAATCTCTGCATGAAGCAAATTAGTATTCTTACCATTCGGTTGTAAATCCTTAATAAAGATTACAACATGTCCCTTTTTCTTAACATATGGAAGGACTTTTTCTACCGATTTTTTCAAATTGTCGAAGAAGCAATCAAGTTCTAAATTACCAAAATCTTTATTGCTATTAGTAAATGGTGTTGCAACATTACCATATACCTTAATATCTGCCCCAGTTTTTTCTCGGCTCATCATATTGCCATATGGCGGATCAAGCAGTACCAAACTAATGTCTTCTCCATTAAGAAGATTGTTCATTTTATTTCTGTCGGATAATATTTCTAGACAATCTCCTTCAATACATTTAAATTCTGGAACATTTGTTTCTTTAGCAGCCAATTTATAAGCCTCAATATATTTAGGATTCAAATCAATTCCGATTGCTCTTCTGCCGCAAACTCCTGCACCCAGAAGAGTTCCGCCAACACCCATAAAGTAATCAAAAACCAATTCATTTTCTTTTGTAAAAAATTGAATAATATCTCTCATAAGCTGTGGAGGTTTAGGCGTTGGGTGAATTTTTCGAATTTTATGAGCAAACGAATCTTCGCCAGAGGTTTTATATGCAGTATTAATTACCGAATTAATAAAATAAGTCCATTCTCCTCCAGACATATGATTCAACGTATTATTGAGTTGATATTTTCTTCCATCTGCCAATATGACAGTCTTTTTAGAATTTCCAATAATCTTTGCTTTATCAATATTTTCAACAACCCAACTTGGCAATTTATTTAAATCGTAATCAGGGTATGCTGAAGCAAAGGCTTCACCATTTTCATAATCTTCGTTCACATAAGGCTGAGTGTCTTTTATTTTTTGCTTAATTATTTTATTCACCTGTGCCTCTATCTCTTTAACGTTAGATTCATAATTTACAATACCCGCCTCAGATAATTTTTTTGAGATAACCTCCATATTTAAAACAGACTTATTTGTTGACATTGGATATAATCCTCGCTTTCAAAATTTGTAATTACCACTTCAACGGTCTTAGCATCTCTTTCTTTAAAATGGTAGCTACAATTCGAATAAGATTTATCTAAATAATAAACTGTATACTTTTTACTCCATTCAATCAATAATTCATTAGAAAGACCTTTGTGATATAAAACATTAGACAATGCGAATTTGACACCTCGGTTATTCAAATCATCCAACAAATTGAGTAACTGGTATTCTTCTAATTCTGTCCAATCTTTAAATCCTCGCTTTCCATCGTTATATGAACCGGTTGAAATTAAATACGGTGGATCGCAATAAACCAAATCATTTTTATCCAATGAGTTCAAATCAACACTCAAAAAATCATTATTGTAAAAATTTATGTTTTTATTCTTTAAAGCTTCACAAAAAAGAACAAGATTCTTTTCAATTGAATCATTATAACTACTTCTATCTTTTCCAAAAGGTGTATTAAATTTCTGACTATTATTAAACCTTATCTGATGATTAAACGCATAAAATGTAAGAACAAAAAAATCAACAATATTTTTATTCATATTATATCTATCACGCAACAAATTGTATCCTTCTGCATTTTGTTTTGTTAGTTGAAACTCCTCAATCCTATTTTTAATTTGTTCGATTACTTCTTCAGTAGGAGTCAATTCTAAGAATTTATACAAATCAATTAAATAACTAATTTGATCATTACATATTATGGTTTTTGCAGACACATTAATTCCTACATTAAAACCTCCGGCAAACAAATCTACAAATGTATTAATATTTTTAGGGAAGATTTCAAAGAGAGAATCTAATAATTTATATTTTCCGCCCGTATAATTAAGCGGACTTTTTATATATTTCATTTTAATCCTCCTATTTTTCAATGTACACAAGCATTTCTTTTAGTTGTTCTTTATCTCCTTGAGCACGGCTTTTATATCTTCTGTAAGGAATCCAATATATTTTAAATGTATCTGGTTTTCCATATTTTTTCATTATATGTTCGATATCTTCAACACTCATCAATCCATCAGTGCTATAACTTAATATAATATGTTTAAAAGACGCATTGTTTATTAATTCATCGAATGCATTGATAACTTTTGTTTTTAGACAAAAGTCAGACTTATTATTCTCATAAGGTCTTTGTGCGGTTACACCACGAACTTCTGGATAATCATATTTAGCCGCTGTTTCTAAAACATGATAGTTCGGTAGATATTGTCTACCATTATAAGGTGGGTCTATGTATAAAATATCCCCATTGACTCTTTTTAAAAGTTCCACTCCATCTTCATTGAAACATTTATTATTTTTTCCATTATGGTAAACTTCCAATCTATAGACTTCATATTTCTTATGAGATCTTCTTTCCCACTCCTTATGAAATGCTCCATAAGTTCCAGAAATGTTGGAAACAAAAGGTATTCCCTCAACAATACATGCTATTAGATAATAATACTCATCGTCGTTTATCAATTCATTTTGATACCATTCTTCAACAGTAATTCGTGCAAAATCAATACGTAAAGCGTTATCATCTTTCAAATACATTCTTCCTCCAGTAGGTGCATAAGTGTTCTGAAAGAAACGTTTTTCTTGTGGAATCACTTGCATTTCAATATCTGAAAGATTGTTAAAATAATCAATCGGGTCTTCTATTCCTTTTTCATTTCTAAGTTTCTTAAACAATGGTATGTCATCATTTTGCACCGTACCTCTCTGAAGGACATAAGAAAAATACAATAAATCATTCGAATATACTTCGTACCACTTTTTGAAGTATCTAGCTACAGTTGCCGTTCCGGAAAAAATATCACAAAACACTTTTGCATCCGGTGCCTTTTCATCGATTACCTCTTTTATATTGTCTAGTAACAACGTTTTACAACCTATAAACCTCATTTGTCCATCTCTCCATTCAATTGTTTAAATACATTCTCTATGCCAAGACGAACAATTTCCGACTTGGAGCAGCCTCGTTTTGCCGCACAAAATTCCAACTTTTCTTTTAAATCACTATCTACTCTAGCTTTAATCAACTCTTCTTTAACGCTCTCTGTTGGACGACCTACTTTTGTTGAACTCATACTTCACCTCGAAAAAAGAATATATCTATATTACACTTTTGTGGACACAAAATCAAGTATTTCTTCCTTCTATACAAACTGGCAAGCAGTGTAAACCAATAGTGGTTTACTATTTTTCAACTTTCCGCTTCCGCAGAAACTTTCAAAATTGCTTGTTGGGGAATACCCCAATCCCCTTGAAACACCAACTTTCAGTCGGTGGCTACGCATTCATTCTGAACGCTTTTACTTTCCTACAAAAAGAAATTTGGCAGGACCCACGCTAATGAATCCCGCCATTTTTTATCTAGAAGTTCTTTCTCTCTCTTCTGTTTTTTCTTCTTCTGACAAGAACCTTTCCACATTTTTCTTTGCTTTCATAAGCTCTTGCATTTCATTTTTCAGATTATGATATTGTGAATACATCTGCTTTTTCTCATTCATCAGCTCATAGTATTCTTTATTTAAGTCTTTTGTTGTTGGGAGCTTCTGTAATCCAAATTCATCAAAAGCTTTCTTAGCTACTTTATGAAGCGTAATCTGTTCTCGGTGCTTCTCAAAAAAATCTTTACTGTATCCGGACTTCCTGTACTGAATATAAATTTCTCTTGTATCGTGGTAATTGAAAATATGCTTTTTAAGTGCGAGTAGTTCTGCCATACGAGTTTCTTTTTCTTTAATGCCTGATGATAGAATATTAAATTTTTCTGTAGCTTCATCTGATTTCATTTTTAAATCTTCAATACTTTCGATTTTGTTATCTCTTAAAAATAGTAAAGTCTTTGACATGGACTTCAAGTTAAAATTCGTTACCCATCGCTCATAGCCTTTACCTTTTCCAATAATCTTCTGTTCAATATCAATAAGCAAATTAAGTTTTTGTTTCTTTGGAAGTTCTTTAGTTTTTGCTTTTGCGCCGGCAATTACATCACGAATTTCTTCTTCTGAATATCCCTCACCAAGTGAACGCGAACGAATAAATCTCTTCTGTCCTTTAGTACGAAAAGCTATATGCTTTCCTCGTTTCACTTCAAATCCTACATCTTCCATAAACAGAAGAAACTGATTAAAATCTTTAGGCTTCTTATCTAAAGCTTCATCAATGGCAAGCCTGATACCATCTCTGAAAGTATCTTTTTTCTCATACTTTGGTTGCTGCTGTCTTTCATTTTTTGATTTTCTTTCAATAACAGACAATCCATTTTCTAAACAGACTAAATCACTAAGTCTTTGAATTGCAAGACCAGAGAACCAAAAGTTGTTGAATTTTTTTGAAGCGTCCAGCATAGTGGAATTAAAAATAATGTGATTATGGATATGTGGCTTATCAGTATGAGTGTCCACGATAAAAGCGTGTTTACCTTTTGTAAATCGCATACCCAATTCATAACCTAATCTATTTGCTTCTTCCGGTGTAACTTCTCCCGGATTAAAAGATTGGCGAATCATATATGCAATCACATCATTTTTTTGTTGTCTGCCTGTGGACTGTTGGTATGCTCGTTTTGTTAAAAGAAATTCTTCAAGAACTGTTTTTGGATCACATTCATAGCTACTGATATAATTTCCGTTTTCGGTTTTCTCAGGGTTATGAGCATAATCAATTCTATCTTCGAGTGTCTTTGCTAATGTTTTACCTTTGTTTATGTGTAATGCAATCAGTTTTGTAGCTGCCATCACTCCACCTCCATCATTTTAGACAAAAGAAAAAAGCCGTTCATCACAGCTTTCTTCAAAATAATATTTATTCTATTTTTAACTTCTTACAAATCCTTTGAGATTGTCATTTGCTGATTCAAGAAAAATCAATACCCATGCTGCACAGAACAGTGATAAAACACAAAGTATCAATAATGTTCCAAGTATCAAAAGCTGGCTCCAGAATCCTTTTACAATTACAAATACGAAACATCCGATTAGGAAGAGCATAAACGGTCCGAGTACATAGGTTGACAAGTTTACTAATACTTTTACAACCAATGTAAGTACACATACAATCGCTATCAATAAATATGCTATTAGTTTAAATGGTAATTTTATTAATTTCATCGTTCATGCCTCCTCGTCTTTTTCTGATTACATTTTAAAACATCTGTATGTAACTCACAAGGATGTCAACATCTTAGATACATTTTTTATTTTGCGAGTTTTAATAATTCCATCAACTCCCACATATGTTTCATTTAAAATTTTTCGATAGGCTTCTGACTCTTTTTTCAAAGTTTTATTACATAAACTCTCAATATCTTCAAAAATTCCTTCTAACCATTTTGGTAAGTGATAAATATCAATATCATCAATTCTCATATTCTAATCCCTTTTCTTTAAATATATTTTTATGTAAGTACAGCACAAGGCTGTACCTTTTCTTCAAATAGAAGAAAGTCTTGCAAGTATCTCTTTTGAAGTTTCCCAAATCTCGTCTAAGCGAATCTGTAAGTCCTGAATATCTTCTTTATAGATACTTCCTGTTTCATTGGCTCGTTTTGCATATTGATTTAAGTTGTTACTGCATCTGCGAAGAAGTGAAACCATTTCTTTTACATCTTTCAAATCAAGCTTTACGCAATAACCATCTAATGCCATTTTGCGTATATAAGCATTTAAGCAAGTGATTTCAACTTCCTCCATCTTCATACGGATACGCTTCATTTCACTTTCTGATACAAGCACATTCATTTGCTTATCACGTTTTTCAATCACAGTACCACCTCCATATCCGATTTACTTCTTTCATGGGGAATACCATCAGAATGTCTTTTCAGTTCTGCCAGCACTGATGGACGTTCTTCTTTTTCAGGCTTAACCTCACTGTGCTCATCCATATTAAGTGCTGCATCAAGTTCAGCAAGTCTTGCACTTTTCTGTGAAAGCTCACTTTCTAATGGGAAAGTTTTTTTCACTTCCACTTTTGCAGCTTCCTGTTGATTATAAAGATTATCAAGCTGAGTTTTTGATTTCTCTAATCGGTTTGAAATACCGGAAAGTGCATTATCCATTCTGATAAGATTTCCTCGTGGATCTGTTCCAAGTGTCAACCTGTGGCTCATATTTCCTTTGAGAGTAAGCTGATATTCTTGATTGAAGCTGTCATAATCAAGCTCCATCTTGAATCCTCGATATTCTCCGATATTCATCGGCTCTGTACCTTTGAAATTCTTACAAGTTGCAAGAATCGCTTCTCCGGCAAGTTCCTTATCCATAAAGCGTTTTGTACCGACTGTGATACCAACAAAATCTTCTTTTGGTAGTGGATGCTGTTCTACTACTTCAATATCTTTTTCAAAACCTTTGATGAAACTTTGATACTTTTCAATCTCAGCCGGAAAATATTTTAGAAGCTGGTCTTCTAAGCGATACACTTTACTTTGATGGTCTGCCTTTAATACTTTCAGTCTTGCCACATCAATATCTAAATCCATCTTTTCTTTTATCATCGGATTACCGGCACACAAAGCTTTGATTTCTGCATAAGAGAGTGCTTGCTCATCAACATCATCACAAGAGCGAACAGGTGATTTGCTGGTCATAATCTGTGAAATAAACTTTTGCTTATTCTCCAAAGTCTGATACAAATATGCGTCGAATGTTCCTTCTGTTACATACTGATATACCTGTACTTCTTTATTTTGATTGCCTTGACGAATGATACGACCGTTTCTTTGTGTCATATCTGACGGACGCCAACCAACATCAAGATGATGAACTGCAACAAGTTTGTCTTGCACGTTTGTCCCTGCACCCATCTTCTGCGTACTTCCAAGAAGCACTCTCACTTGTCCTGTACGAACTTTTGAAAATAGCTCTTTTTTCTTTGCTTCGGAATCTGCGTCATGGATAAAAGCAATCTCATTTTCAGGAACACCTCTTGTAATAAGCTTTGCTTTAATATCGTCATAGACATTAAAGGTACTGTCCTTTTTCGGTGTCGATAAGTCGCAAAAAACGAGCTGTGTGAGCTTTTTGTCTGTTCCTTTATCCCATATATCAAAAACATTATTTACACAGGCATTAAGCTTACTGTTTTCATCATCAGGAAGTAAAGGATTCATTAGTCTTTGATCTAAACCGATTTTTCTACCGTCTGAGGTTATCTTGAGCATATTATCTACCGATGGGTCAACTGAACCGCTATGCACTTCCGCAGCTCTTTCTGATAATGAAGCCACCATTTCTTTTTGAATCTCCGATGGCTGTACAACAACTGTTTCAAATTTTGCTTCCGGTACAGGAAGGTTTAATTGGTCAGATGTTTTAATATCCGCCACTTCCTTAAACATATTCATAAGTTCCGGAAGATTAAAGAACTTGGCAAATCTCGTTCTCGCACGATACCCTGTGCCTTCAGGAGCTAATTCTATGGCTGTAGCTGTCTCACCAAATGTGGAAGCCCAACAGTCGAAGTGGGTTAAATTCTTCTGCTGCAAAGTGCCATACTGCAAATATCGCATTACCGTATAAAGCTCCGTCATTGAGTTACTTACGGGAGTTCCTGTTGCAAAGATTACACCTTTTCCACCTGTAAGCTCGTCCATATATCGGCACTTCATAAACATATCCGAAGATTTCTGAGCTTCCGAAGTGGATAGTCCTGCAACATTTCTCATTTTCGTATAAAGGAACAAGTTTTTAAAACCATGACTCTCATCTACAAACAGACGATCTACACCAAGCTGTTCAAAGGTAATAACATCATCTTTTCTATCGCTTGCAAGTAGCTTATCAAGTCTTGTCTGCAAGGATTTTCTTGTTTTCTCCATCTGTTTGATAGAGAAGTTTTCACCTCTTTGGTACTTCATTTCATTGAGAGCATTTTCAATATCATCAATCTGTTCTCTTAAAAGTTTTTCCTGTCTTTCTGCTGAAATAGAGATACGCTCAAACTGAGAATGACCGATAATAACTGCATCATAATCTCCTGTGGCAATTCTTGCACAGAACTTCTTACGGTTAGCTGTTTCAAAATCTTTCTTGCTTGCTACCAAAAGTTTTGCACTTGGATACAGTCTCAAAAATTCATTCGCCCATTGTAAAGTCAAATGGTTTGGCACTACAAAGAGTGATTTCTGACATAAACCAAGTCTTTTTGCTTCCATTGCAGAAGCAGCCATTTCAAAAGTTTTTCCCGCACCAACTTCGTGTGCTAAGAGAGTATTGCCACCATAAAGCACATGAGCAATAGCGTTCTTTTGATGTTCCCTTAGCTTAATATCAGGATTCATACCACCAAAAAGGATATGACTTCCGTCAAATTCACGAGGGCGGGTAGAGTTAAACATTTCATTGTATTTTTCTACTAAGGTCTGTCTGCGATTCGGTTCTTTCCAAATCCAATCAGCAAATGCGTCTTTGATTGCCTGTTGTTTCTGCTGTGCCAGCGTTGTTTCTTTTTTATTCAAAACTCGCTTTTGCTTTCCGTCCGGTTCTTCAATGGTGTCATAAATACGAATATCCTTTAAATTCAAAGAATCTTCCAAAATACGATACGCATTGGCTCTGTCTGTTCCATAGGTGACATAAGCATTTACATCGTGTCTGCCCGGAGCACTCTTTCCTTTAATCTGCCATTCTGCTGTAAGTGGAGAATATTTTACTTCAATGCTTCTGCGAAGATAAAACGGTGTTTCAAAGGTTTCTTCCATAAATTGCTGAATATATCTTGGATCAATCCATGTTGCACCAATACGCACATCAATTTCAGAAGCGTCCAAATCCTTCGGCTGTGCCTTTTCAAGAGCCTCAACATTGATACGGTATCTTTCATCACTTTGTACAGCTAAACGGGCAATTCTAAGCTTATCTCGTACATTGCCGGATAAATAATCATCTGCTGTATGCCAGCCTTTATCTGTTTCATCAGGACCCATTGGGTCTTTGAAGATAATGCCATGAAGTTCTTCTATAATCGTATCAAAGTCATTAGGAGTACCTAAAAGCTCTGCCATATATGGTAAATCCACCATACCACGCTCACCAATAGAAATTGCAAGTGCTTCACTTGGTGTATCAACACTTGTGATAGTTACTTCCGGTCGGATTGTTCGTTTTGTAAACATATCCGCTTTACTTTCAAGCTCTCCGTTTTCATCAATATTTTCAAGAGAGCATAGCAGATAATAAGAAGAATCTTCCGAGAACGCTAATGAGTTGGCTCTTGAATTAAGAAGTCCATATTTTGCAGTAAACTCATCATAAAGCTCATTTAATTCCTTTTGCTTTTCTTTGATACTTTCATCAGGATAATCATTTAATTGATAGTCAATCAGCTCATTTACCGTCTGACGAAGCTCTACCATACCTTTGATTCTACCTTTGGCGGTTTCATTGTGGTCACAAAGTCTCATAATCGAGTTTTCTCTAAAATAGACTTCATCATCAACCACCGCAAAAGAAAAGTTCTTTACATCAGGATTTGCCGGTATTGTCTTAAGCTCTCCCACAATGTTCTGCTCTGCAATTTCAGCTTCTACATATTCACCTTTGATATTTTTAATCGCTTCCTGTAGCTGCTCAGAAAGGTCTGCACCTTCTTTTGGAATGACAGTACATTCTTCCTTACCATACTGTGTGGAATGGCTTGTAAGCTCTCCAAGAACCATTTGAGGATTGTCTATAAAGTAACTGTTAATAGTAAATCCGTCCTCAGTCTGTCCTAAATGCACCCAATCAGGTTCAATATCAATGGGATGTTCTCGTTTCTGCAAGAAAATAATATCAGACACAACATCTGTTCCGGCATTGGCTTTAAAAGCATTGTTCGGAAGTCTGATAGCTCCCAAAAGCTCTGCTCTTTGTGCAAGATACTTTCTAACATCAGGCGTCTGCTGATCCATCGTGTATCTGCTTGTAACAAAAGCAACTACACCACCGGGACGCACTTGGTCTAAGGCTTTGGCAAAGAAATAGTTATGAATGGAAAAACCGAGTTTATCATACGGTTTATCGCTGACTTTGTAATTTCCAAATGGCACGTTGCCGACTGACAAATCGAAGAAATCTCGTCTGTCTGTTGTTTCAAATCCTGCTACGGTAATATCCGCATTGGGATAAAGCTTTTTAGCGATTCTTCCGCTAATGGAATCAAGCTCAATTCCATAAAGCTTACTATTACGCATTTCTTCGGGCATAAGTCCAAAGAAGTTTCCTACACCCATTGACGGTTCTAAGATATTTCCTGTCTTAAATCCCATATTAGTAACTGCGTCATACATAGCACGAATCACAGTAGGACTTGTATAGTGGGCATTTAAGGTAGACGCTCTTGCCCTTTCATACTCACGCTCAGGAAGTAAAGATTTCAACTCCAAGTATTCCTTTGACCAATTTTGTTTATTCACATCAAAGGCTTCTGAAAGTCCACCCCAACCGACATATTTCGACAAAATTTCTTGTTCTTTGGAAGTAGCATTACGATTTTCTTCTTCCAAAGTAAAAAGCATACGGATAGCCGCTACATTGTTTGCATATTTTTGTTTCGCACCGCCTTCGCCAAGATGTTCATCGGTAATCGTAAAATTAACCGCCGGAATCTCTTTTTCTTCTTGAAGCTTAGTATAACGAGAATCCTCTGAAAGAAGTCTTTCAAAGTTTGCCATGCTTTCCACTCTGAAGATTGGATAATAAAGCGTTGGATCAAGAAGCTGCACTTCATGTTCTCTGACTTCTGTAATCTCAAATTCAGTTCCTTCAAGATATACCTTTTGTCCGGCTTGATATTTTGGTGCTAATTCTGTAACTTTTTCATCTTCTGTTGGAACATTAAAGACTGTCGGTTCAGTAATAGGAATAAATTCATCAGTGATTTCTGTTTCTTCAACTTCTACAACATCTTCGCTCTCATCTGTTTCGATGATTTCTTCTGCTTCTACATCGGAGATAGCTTCAACAACTTCTTCTTGCTCAGTATGAACATCACTTTCTAAACTGTCAATTTTAGGGGCGATTTCTTCCTCTTTTTTCGGTTCTGGAGCTGTATAATACAGTCCCTTATCAATTAGCCTATCAATACGATTCGCAACCTGTGTCCAATTTAATTTGACCTTTTCACAGCCAGCTTTATCATAGACAATTCCTTTTGCGTCGTGATTTTGACCGCTTGCTGTTGCACCGGAAAGTGCATGAGAATGACCACCTGTACCGTATTCGCCTTTAAGGAACTCTGCTCTTTCTTTTGTTGTTTGATGCTGCTCAAAGTAATTAAAGATTCTTTTCTTTCCCTCAGAGAAACTACTTCCTCTTGCAAGATCCTGATTGATTTCATCATCAGTAATAAAGGATTTTACTTCCGGCAAGTCAAACATTTCTGTATAAAACTCTTTTCGTGGAAGATTCAGTTCAGTAAGTGCTTTCTCGATTTTATCTATCTTATGATAGTGGAAACGAAGAACATTTCTATCCACCTCATACATCATCTTAAAGCCTTGAAATTCTTTTTCTAAATGTGAGCAAAAATCTGTATTTTTAAGTTTTTCAGCAAGTGCCTGTGTTTCACTTGGAAAACCATTGCCTTTAATATCTGCTAAAGAAGGGAATACATCTTCTCGTTTAATCTCATCACTTAAATCGTGATAGAGATACCAAAGCTTCGCAGAAAGCTCTTTTCTTTCATGCGTTGGTGCTTCCATAAGCTCTACATTAGTTGCAAATTTTCCTTCGTCTAAAAGCTCACCGATTCGCTTTGCTACATCTTCCCACGACATAAACTGAGCATGAGCGTTATCTCTTGCTGTATTACCTTTTGCAAAAGATATACCCTCATCACCATACCATGCAGAAATACTTCTTTTATCAGTCTGAATACCATAACCGCCATGATAAACTTCTTTTAAGGTAGGAATGATCTCTTCCACTGATTTCTGCTTCATAAATTCTGTAGCAACTATCATTCGGGCATTGTCGGTATTACTTCCAAGCTGTAAGAACAAATCTGTTTCATCTTGGGCAAAAGAAAAAGCGAAGAATGTTTTTGCTTTGTTCTCCGCTTCATCTATGAATTTAATTTGTTCTTCTTCACTAAGGAATAAGTCTAAGGTTAATTGTACACCAGCTCCGTCAGTACGATTTCTTCTGCCTGTGCTTTTAGACTGTTCATGTGCTGCACCCACAACATCTGCTGTGTTTTCTTGTCCGGTGCCTGATTCTTCTCCAAAAGCTCTTCCATCAACAGTTCGATTCGCTTTGTCGCTGTCTCCTGTACTTCCCAAAGGTGTGAAAACAATGTCTCGCTCAGAATCATATCGTCGTAAGCCATTGGCTTGTGTTCCTTGAGGAATGTTCTCCTCATGTTCCCATACTTCCCTAGAGGTTTCGCTTCGTTGTTCTGAAGCTGAATGTCCGGAATCAAATATTCTCCTGCTTTCAAATAATTCATCTCTGTCATCATAACTATTGCTCCTTTCGTTCTCTATGCTTTTTTCTACTTCAAATACCGTTCTCTCAATTTCTTTAAATATCTCTTTTGTTACGTTGTTGACTGCTGTACCAAGGGCATTGATAGTTTTCCTTGTGTTAAACTCAAAAATATTTAAGAAATCATCTTGTTCAAAATACACTTCGGGAACATCTACACATCTGGAATATAATGCGTAAGTAGCACTTATTGATACCGCCTTTTTAAATGCCACTTCGATGTTAAGTTCATCATACTCTTCAAGAAATGAATCCGCAACGATGTCTATGAAGTCTGATTTTTTATCATCCCAATAATCTTTTGCAAGAGTCTGTGCAACTTCTTCAAACTGCATTTCCATTGTGCCTTTGGCTTCTACTCCAAACGCTTTTTCAAAGGCAGACTGTATCGGTTTTCTGTGCCTGTCTTCGATTTTCCAAAGCTCATCAAGCTCTAAAGAATTTCTTCTTTCACCTGTATCAGCCACATCAAACACATAACGTAGATAAGGCTTTTCCTTATTCGTTACAAAAAGGGCAATACCTTTTGAACCTCGCTTAACATAGCGAAGCTTCTCATCTTTCCAAGCGTCAAATTCTTTACAGAGCGTTGCATTCGGTCTTTGTGCATGGATCATAACCTGCTCAGGATAAGAAAAATCATAGTTTCTTCCCATAGTAGAAAGAAATGATGTCCATGAATCCATAGACTTTGTAATCTCATGGATCGTCTTGGTTGCGACATGGGCATAATATTTTTCTTTTTCGTTCATTTTCTAACCTCCAATTCGTTAAATTTGAGGATAAAAGCAAAGCTTACTGTACTGCGTTTCAGAAATCTTTTGAAGTTTTTTGATTAAAGTTTCTGTCATTATCTTTAATTCCTTTTCATCAGAAGTAAGCTGTGCTTTCATCGTATTTAATTCTTCAATCGTTTTTTCTTTGGTGACATGCCCGTAAATCATCAATAACATTTTTTCATCATGTGTGAAATCCATTACTCCAACTCTCTTTCCGAGTGGCACTTGGTTGATTTTGCGATTGCACCTACAACGGGTGGTTCTTTCAACTTTTCAAGCACTGAAGCTTTTCCGTTGTTGATAACACCGTCAATCATTCCATAATCATCTTCCATTTCCATCTCTGCATTTTTTAAATAGTTTTCCGGTTTTAGAAACTTTGGAAGTTCCATAAAGCCTACTGAATCTACATAATGGCAAGTTACTACATCATGCTGCTTTAACGCCACGATGTCGCTGACTGATAAACTGTGTCCTCTAAAATCTTCCGGGTGATATAGATTGAATTTCTCATATAAACTTTCAAGCAAAACTGCCTGATTGTCTGCATTTTCAAGTGGAGCAATATATACCACTTCATAATGGTCAAAGCATGGCTCAATGCCAAGGCTATCAAGCTCTTTCCTTGAAGCAAATCTCTCCGCTACCGTTTCATCGGTTCTTTTAAGCTGTAAAATAGCATAGCTGTCATTGGCTGATTCCAAGAAGGCTTCTAATCTATCCTCATGTGCTCCTCTTCCATTGATTTCATCCCATTTTTCGATTTTCATTTACATTCACCTATCTTTCTTCAAAAATATCCGGCAGCGTTTTCTTACTGTCGGATAGATTCATCTTGTGGCTATTTAATTTTTCAAGTACCGATGGAATTCTCTTTTCTTCGATTAAATCTACTTTTTCCAAAATCTCATCATAATCGACCTCAATCAAATCTTTCTTTTCAAGCTTAAAATCTGAAAGTATCTCTTTTCTTGCTTCATTCATTGAAAGCTCAGGCATATCAAGCTGACCGCCATCAATTTCATTAAAGTTTTTATCATATAGGGTGTAATCCCAACCATCATCACAGGTCTGTAACGTAAGAAAATGGTTTCTTCCTACTTGCCAAGCCATCTGTTCTTCCATAATCTCAGGCTCTTTTGAATACTTTGCCCCCACACGCTCCATCATTTCTGCAAACTGACAGATATGAAAGATTTCACTGCCGATTTTTGTATGATAATCATCTACATATTTGCATGGCTTGATGACCGTTTCTTTTGGAAACTCAATCTGAATTGTTCCACCGTCAGGAATACGAAACAGATCATCATAAGTGCTGTTAATAAAACGAATCTCTTTACTCATAGCTTATCTCTTACCTCCTGTATCAAACTCCAAATGGAATTTTGCTTTTCCATCTATTTCCGTACCAAGAACTACATCTGCGTTATAGCTCTTTCCGGTTTTCTTGGATTTACAATCTTTTAGCTTTGCTCTGCCATCTCGCAGAAGCTTATCTATAATATATCCTGTAAGCTTTTTACCGATATGATTAAAGAATGCATTATCTTTCCAAAGTACAAATCGGCACTGTCTATTACTGCAAAACCAACCTTTTTCTCTTTCTACTACTTCATTGCCACAATGAGGGCAATGTCCAATGACTTTATAATTCTTAGGCATAATTACTTCTGCTCCTTTCACGACTTCATAAGTCTTTACTAATTCCTGTACCATCGTTTCAATCTCATTCATAAAATACTGCGATGGATATTCCTTATGCTCAATCTTTAATAGTTTTTCTTCCCAATCAGCTGTCATAGTCGGAGATTGAATCTGTTCCGGCATAACAGTTATTAAGGCAACTCCTTTGTCTGTTGGGATTAGGTTTTTCGCCTTAGTATTACCGCTTCGTTTCAAATATCCTTTTTGTACCAGCTTTTCAATAATTCCCGCACGAGTAGCAGGTGTACCAATCCCTTTTCGCTCAGCTTCTTTTGGCAACTCTTCTGCTGTAGCATTTTCCATCGCTTGAAGCAGCGTATCTTCCGTAAATGAGCGTGGGGGAGAGGTCTTACCTTCTTTGATAGAAACACTACCGACTGTTAATTCATCACCTACAGAAAGAATAGGAAATTTACTGTTTTCTTCTTTAGACTCTTTATCATTTGCTATAAGTGATTTAAAACCATTTTCAAGCACTGTTTTTCCTTTCGTCTTAAATACTGAATCGCCACACTCAAGCTCAATAGCTGTTTCTTCATAACGATAAGCTTCACTGACACTTACAAACAGCCTTGTATAAATCAGTTCAAGTACAGCCTTTTCACCTTGAGGAAGTTCTTCTAAGTTATACCTTTTAACTTCTTTTGTTGGGATAATTGCATGATGATCGGATACTTTTTTACCGTCTATGACTTGCATGATATTTACATTACTTGGCACTTTCTTTTGAAATACTGATTCAATCTCATCAATTAAATCCGGTATCATTTCTGCCATATCTTCCGTTAAATATCGACTGTCAGTACGGGGATAGGTGACAAGCTTCTTTTCATAAAGACTTTGGGTATAATCAAGTGTCTGCTGTGCAGTGAAGCCTAAGATTCTATTAGAATCTCTCTGTAAACTCGTCAAATCATAAAGTGCCGGTGCGTTTTCCTTTTTCTCTTTCTTTTCTGCTTTTGTAACACGACAGTTAATGTTTTTCTCACAGGCACTTTGTAACGCTTTTGCTTCTGGGAGTCCTTTAAAGCGCTGGCTTTGTGCGTTGAAATCTTCAAAGTCCAATACAACTGTATAGAATGGCTCCTGTTTAAAAGCTGAGATAGAAGCTTCTCGCATAACTGCCATTGCAAGCGTAGGTGTCATTACTCTACCGACATTTAATGTTTGATTATACAGGCAAGAAAAAAGTCGAGTAGCATTGATACCGACAATCCAATCGGCTCGCTCTCGACATAAGGCAGCTTCGTATAACGAATCATATTTAATTGATGGTTCTAAGTTATCAAATCCTTTCTTAATAACACTGTCTTCCATTGATGAAATCCAAAGTCTCTCAAATGGCTTTCTACAACCGCATTGATGATACACAAGACGAAAAATAAGCTCCCCTTCACGTCCTGAGTCTGTTGCGCAGACAAGACTTTCTACATCATCTCGTTTCATCAGTTTCTTTAAGATACCAAATTGTTTTCTTGTTGAAGCTGATACTTCATACTTCCATCTTTCGGGAATAATCGGTAAATCTTCATATTTCCATTTGCCATACTTTTCATCGTATCCTTCAGGATTTGCAAGTTCTACAAGATGACCAACGCACCAGCTTACCACATAACCATTACCTTCAAGATAACCGTCACAGCGTTTTGTTGCACCGATAACTTTTGCGATACTCTGGGCAACCGAAGGTTTTTCCGCTAATACTAATTTCATTGTCCTCGTCTCCTTTCATTTTAGGTGAAAATATAAAAGCAGCCTCATACGCTTTGTACAAGACTGCTATGTAATTCCACTGATTAAGACTAGTTTTTAATGAAACAATTACTAAAGTGCATTGGTTAGCAGAGCACCTCCTGCTATATTCCCACTTAAATTCATAATACAATTCAAGGTTACATTTAGTGCATCAAAAGCTTTCTTTTTCGTTTTTCCCATATTCTTATCTCCTCTTCTATCACAAACATATTTTAATAGTTCGATTAAAAAAATTATAATAAGTGGTATTACAACAAGAAATGCTCTCTTTGGCGCTAACCCTTGCTCTGCAAGCCAATACACTCTAATAAAGAAATATTTCCTTATATAAATTTACATTAATTATACAGCAAATTTGTAAACATTTCTATACCTAACTATGTATCGGCAGCCTTTCGACTGCCTTTTTATTACTGCTGTTCTTCCTCGTCCTCAGTTACTTCTTCATCATCTTCAAGTTCAAAGATGTCATAATCCTCATCATAATCATCTTCGTTATAATTAGCGTCTGGATCAGGCTTGGTTTCTTCTTTCTTTTTCTTGTCCTTAAACTTGATAAAGGCAAAGATTCCACCACTAGCAATTACAATTACAAGCACCACAAATGGAAGCAAATTCACAGGTTTTTCTTCTTTTTCCTCTACAATCTCCACTTCTTCTTTTACAGGTGGTTCTTCTTTCGGTTTACTTGCTTCTTCTTTTTGAGCGAGTTCTGCTTTTAACTTTTCAGCATCTTCTTCATTCATCAGCGCCATCAAGTCCATTTCATCAACTTGATTTAAGAAATGAACAGTATTGTTTCCTTTATCATCTCTATCAATAATCAGATAGAAATAGTTCCCGTTTTTAGATACCAGCGTTACAAACTGCTTACCTTTGGTAGAAGTATGACCCACATCATCAACCAAAGTAAGATTTCCTTCTGGTGTAAGTGCTGGACCCGTTGTGTCTTTTTCGACTTCTTCTTCCTTTGACTTTTCTTCTGTTACAGTTGCCTTTGGCGCTTCTTCGCCACCACTTGCAAAAACTGTAGTTGGCATCATAAACAGCGTACATAATGCTACTGTAAGGCATGGCAGAACCCATCTTTTTTTAATCTTCATCTTTCATTTCCTCCTCATCGTTTCCATTAAATTCATTCTTAGGATTCGGTACAGATACAGAAGATTTCTTAATAAGTTCTGCAAGCTGTTCCGGTGTAATGTTTGCTGCGTGAACCATGTCATGAATCATGGCATTTTCGGTTTCACGATATTTCTTTTCTAATTCTTTTGCACGAGCATCCCATTCATCTCGCTTTTGTAAAGCTTTCTTAAGGTCTGCTCCGATTTTATCCAATTTACTTGCCATAAAATGCTCCTTTCTAAAGTCTTCCAAAGCAGTAGAAGTGCTGTTGCCAATAAGGTACATCTATAGAAGCGTAAGAAATTGGATTTCCGCAATGGATCATCATACTGTTTCCTACATAGATTCCTACATGACTTGCACCACTTGTGTCATAAGTGCCTTGAAAGAAGATTAAATCTCCCGGTTTCGCTTCACTCTTTGGAATGATGTCGCATATATTCATTAGTCCATTTGCTGTTAATCGTCCAACACTCCACCCATTTCCACAGTTATTGATAACCCACGAAACAAATCCTGAACAGTCAAAACTTGTTGATGGTGAAAAGCCACCCCAAACATAGGGATAACCAAGATACTTTTCAGCTTCACGAATCATTCTTGCAAATCGTTCATCGGTTAAAGCTTCCCCCGGAATATCATAGTCGGTGTATTCACCGCCCGGATTGGCATAGATGTCATCTTCAAATAAATAAGAGCGATTGCCTTGTGTCTGTAATAACACCGCATATCGCTCCATTTCATCTTCACTCATTCCCATACCGGAAATAACCACTCCAAGTCCTTTATTTTTTAAGGTTACATGAAGAATACGATACTCGTATTCCACTTCCACCTCATACTCATAGGTTTCTGTTGTAGTTTTGCCTGTATCCGGATCTGTAACTGTTCTTGTGCCTGTCCTTGTTTCTGTTCGGGTTTTAATCTGAATTTCTTCTCGCAAGCTCAAATCATATTGTCTGTCAAACAGCTCTCTAATCGTGCTTTGAACTTCTGCTCTTGTATAATCCTCAAATTTTACTGTTAGATAAGAGGTCAGCTCATAGGGGTTATGATTGATTTCATCAAGGTGGTACTTGTATTCATCATATCCGGAATTCGTGCTTTCGGTGTTATTGATTTTTCTTTGAAGTGATGCTTCAAGAGCTTTGTAATCATCGTTTGCACCGATAATATCCTCATCTGTTGCAGTGTAGGAAGTACCGAGAATTACATTAGAACCACCTTGAAACATAACAGAGCATGACGATAAAGCACTGGTTAGAATCATTAGCAGTAGTCCTCCGGCTAAGATAAACAGAATCGCATGAGAATGACTTTTTGCAAAATCAATCACCTTATCTGCCATCTTCTTTGAGGTGCTTCCTGCTTTTTTTGCTCCGTCAGCTGTAGCTTTTGAACTCGAAGCAGTATTCTTTCCGGCTTTTGCGGCTGCATACTCTTTCTTGATGTTCTGCTTTTGCTTCCATCTTGAAAAAGGATTCGTAGCTGTATTTGGATTTTCTGCTTTCTGCCTTTGATAAAGTGTTTCAATATTGGCTTTGTCTGCTTTGCTTTCTAATTTCTGTGCTTTACTTTGAGTTTTCATCTTCTTGCTATAATGAGAATGTTCCAAATATCTGCCTGAAGATTCCGTTAGAAGTTCACCTTGTCTGATAGATTCCACACCTGTATTTTCATCTTCATTTTGAGCCAGCGTTTTACGAACTGTGGCAGTTGCTGCATTAACAGCACCGCCCTTTACAGCTCGATTTATCTTTGAATGAGTTTTAATATCCTCGGTTGCTACTTCTGCCTTTCCAAAACGAAGTTTTTCAGTACGGGTAGTAACCTTATCTTCTTCGCTAAGAAGCTTTCGTTTCACCTTATCCGACTTATTCGCATACTTTTCAGCCTTATTATGCGATTTACTGACTTTATCATCGGATAGTTCTTCTGTGAATCTAAGCCTTGTTGTCTTTTTCTTCATCAGCAGACACCTCCGATACCTCAGATAATTTTGTTGTCATGATACGGTACAGTTCAAGGTCTGTTGGGAACCTGTCAACAAACGGCAAGATAACATTTCCATAAAACAATAGTCCTTCACCCTCACCGGAATGAGTAACATAAGAAAGCTGATGTGGAGAAATGTTAAGCTGGCTTGCTAAAATCTGTCTATCGCCTGAAGCCTGATTGAGCATATAGATGAAATCAGAGTTTTCAAAGATATTCTCAACTTCTCGGCTGGAAAGCAGATCCTTTACATTCTGCGTGATACCTGTCGGAATACCGCCCCATTTACGGAATCTTTTCCAAATCTCTACGGAATAAGCTGCTGTCTGTTCTTCTTTTAAAAGCAGATGGAACTCGTCCATATAGTAGCGTGTTGCTTTTCCTGCATTACGGTTTGTGGTAACTCGTCCCCAAACTTGGTCTTGAACAACAAGCATTCCGATTTTCTTTAGCTGTTTTCCAAGCTCCTTGATGTCATAACAGACTAGACGGTTATTGATGTCGATATTAGTTCTGTGATTAAAGAGATTCAGTGAACCTTTGACATAGATTTCAAGAGCAGTCGCAACATGATGTGCTTCCCTTTCTTCCTGTTCGAGTAGTGCATTGTATAAATCCTCTAGTAAAGGCATATTCTCAGGAGCAGGATTTTCAAAATACTTTTGATAGATATGATGAACACATCTATCTATTACCGTCTTTTCAATCGGCTGTAATCCATCTTTGCCACCTACAATCAGTTCACAAAGAGAAAGAATAAAGTCTGCCTTTAATGCAACAGGATTATCTTCCTCCGAATAGTTGGCATTGATGTCCATTGGATTGATGAAATGAGTGCTTGAAGGACTGATTTTTACTACCTGTCCTTTAAATTTATGCACCAACGCACTGTACTCTGATTCTGGATCGCAGACGATAATATCATCATCTGTAACAAGAAAAGCATTTGCAATTTCTCGTTTTGCACTAAAGGATTTACCTGAACCCGGTGTACCTAAAATAAGTCCATTCGGATTCTTTAATTTTTTTCTATCCACCATGATGAGGTTATTAGAAAGAGCGTTCAGTCCATAGTACAGAGCTTCTTTTCCATTCTGGAAAAGTTCCTGTGTGGTAAACGGAACAAAGATAGCTGTGCTTGAAGTAGTTAATGCTCTTTCAATCTCAATTAGATTATTGGCAAGTGGCAGACTGCTCATCAGTGCATTTTCCTGTTGGTAGTCTAATCTTCGTAAATTGCAGCTATGCTTTTGAGCGATAGAACTTGCCTGAAATACATTGTTTTCAAGTTCCTGTTTTGTTTTTCCTGTATTCATTACAAGAAATGTCACCAAAAACATACGCTCATTTTGGCTTTGAAGCTCCGTTAAAAGCTTCTTTGCGTCTTTACCATAAGTGGCAAGGTCTGATGGAATGATGTCCATATCATATCCTGAGCGTACTGCCTTTTTCTGCTCCTCAATCTTAGAACGGTCAAGTTCTGTGATCGTTCTCTTTACTTTCTTGATTGCCGAAGTCTGATCTACTGACTGAATGTGCATAGTTACAATCTGCGAAGACTCCATATCAAGAAAATCCTTTAAAAGCTGGTCACTAAGCTCCGGTGCTGTAATGAATAAATAAGACATTGCACCATAAAGCTCTCCAATCTGAAAGATTCTGTTTCCATGAAAAGAGAATGAAGTCGGTGCAATAAAATCCTTTGTCGATAAGCCTGACGGTGCAAGATAGTTCCAATCAAACTGAAACTTTTCTAAATCTCCCATGTGGAAGATGGAATGCATAAGCTGTAATCTTTCTTTACCATTAAGAAGTTTTGCAGCTACACCAAGTCTTCTAAAATTATTTAGCAAATCCGTCTGAATATGCTCAAGCCTCGGCTTGGCCTGTCGCATAGATTCAGCTTCAATACCAAAGGTAAGATATTTTGTTTTGGTAAGTCCGTTATTGCCTTGGGCAAGCTGTGATTTCAGCATTTGACTGTACTCATTTCTTACCGGATTAAATTCATCTTTTTGAAGCGGAATACGGACATTTTTCTCAAAGTCCTCTGCATCCGTACTCATATTCATAAAAGAGATTTCAAAGTGAACCGAACTGTCAAAGAAGTTTAAGAAGCTGCACCATTCCTCAAAGATGGCTGTCTTATCTTCCTTTTGAGCAAGCTGATAATTGATGTCCTGAAACTGCACCGTTTTCGTGTAATAGTTATCCCTTACTCTGCAAATCCCATCGGGAAACATTCGCTGATAGGGAATAGACTGTTGAGCAGTTCGAGGAATCCCATCATCTTTTTTTTCTTTCTTTATCAGTTCTTTAATTTGTTTTTGTTCTTTTTTGCTCAGAGTGTTTGGTAGTACGATTTCCTCTGGCTTTTTCTTTTTCAGAATTGAAAACAATTTCGTTGACCTCCTTTTCTAGCTGATTTTGTCTCATCAGCAACGCATAGTAGTTATTCGTCTGATAAGGTCTTTCCTTTGGACGAATAAACTTACTTTCAATAAAGTGCTTTGCAATCACTTCAAGGGGCAGACCGTCTTTTTCATACATAGCAAGAAAGAATAACGGGAGCATAACAATCATCATGCCAAGTACCGCCAAACTGACATTACCTCCTGTCTTTAAAAGAAAGAACACAGGCACTCCGATAAGTGCTGCCGCCCCAAAACAAAGCAACTGCCTCTTTGTTAAGTTAAAAAATACTTTTGATTTCACTCGTGTCAAATCACGAGGAACCGGAATATATGCTGCCAAGTTTCTTCACCTCCTGTTTTAGTGAGCATGGAATATGCTTTTTGCCAGTGTTCCTGTCTTAAACAATGTGAAGCAAAGAAGTACGGTGTAACCCATAATGCCCCATATCGCCATAATCACATCGTCTGAAAGTGCCATCTCATTGATAAGCACTGCATAAATTCCAACGCATATCATAATGAGGAAACCTTGAAAGCCTAATGCAAACAGCGACCTTAAATAATTCTGTCCTGTCTGACTTTGCTCTTTGTTTCCAAATGTTGAAAGTGGAATCGGAGCAAGGCTTGTCATTAAATAGATTTCAATCATTCTTCCATAGACAATGACGAAAATAAGGACTGATAGAATCGACATGGTTATCTGTACGATAAAGGACTGTAGATATAATCCAAGAAGCGGTCCTAAATCCATTTCCATCAGCGTTTCTTCCAATGCTTCGAGGGTACTTGCATCTATTGCCGTATCTCCCGATATTAGACTTCCGCTGGCATTGATGACGTGCTGTGCTACATCAAAGATTGCCATCGTAATATTGAATGTGTTGGTTATCAACATAACCGCCACGAATGTTTTAAATATCCACTTAAAAAATATCCAAGTTTCAAAATTGGCGAGATTATTGTGGTCTATAATCATCTGTATCAGCTCATAACAGGCGATGAATGTGAGGATCAATCCAGCAATGGGGATAATGACTGTTTCCGATACATTTCTAATCATGGAAAAGACTCCGGGTGAAAAGCTTTCCGGAGTCATTCCCACTTGTTCCGCAATATCGCCAACCTGTTGGTTGACTGAATCAAACATCCCCGACAGATTATCCATGATTCCGCCCACAAGCATTTCTTTGAGCCAATTCGTTATCTGTTCGAGTATGCCATCCAAATGCTATACCTCCATTTCTTAAAATTAGAACAATCCTGCAAGTAAAGGTACTAAGGTTGTACCGATAAGAGCTACACCACCGCCAGCCATAAGCTGTTTCATACCCTGTGACTTTGCACCCGGATTGTCATTTCCGTATCCTTCAAGCAAGTTGATTGCTCCCCAAATACCAAGTCCTGATCCCAATGCGATAACCAATGTTTGTAATACACCTACTGCACTTGTAAAAAATCCCATAGTTTTTTCCTCCATAATTTTGAAATTTTCTTTTTTGTGTTTGCCTCTCGCTTCGGCGCTTTGACCTCTCATTTTTCTTCATTAACCATATTAGTTTGTCTGTGCCGTCTGCTTTTGGGCATAAAAATAAACCTATCGTTTTTTCCTGACTTTTCTCAGGCGATAGGTTTAAAGTTCTTTGTCTGCGTCTATGACTTCATAGACATCATCTTTATTCAGTTTTAATTTTCTGTTTAGATACTCCTCAATCTGAAATGTGTTTTTCTTGTCATAATCAGATGTGAGTTTGTAGTTCGGGTGCTGCGTCAAATCATATTTATCTGATAGAAATGGGCGAACACCTCTTAGTTGTAAAATACATTTTGCTCCATCAAGAACCGCTAACTCATCGACACTCATCAAATCTTTTCCTAATTTTTGATAGTTCGTACCAGAGGAAGGACTGTTTCCTCTTGTATCTGATGTGTTATACATATCAATCGTTTCTTTTCCAAGAGCTTGATTGAGTTCCTTTAAGGTAGTTGGCTCTGAACCGCCAAGGAACACTCTTGAATCCATATTCCCGATAATCGTATCTGCATTGTCTTTGTAGATTGCCTTTAATTGGCTTTGTGCCTGTAGCACTAAACAAGCTGAGATTTCACGACTTCGGATTGTAGCAACCAACTTTTCAAGGTTTGGAATCTGACCGATATTTGCAGCTTCGTCAATCAGACAGCGTACATGAACTGGAAGTCTGCCACCATATTCATCGTCTGCCTTTTCACAAAGCAGATTAAAAAGTTGCGTGTATACCATAGAAATTAAGAAATTAAATGTTCCGTCTGTATCTGACATGATTAAGAACAACGCTGCTTTCTTATCTCCGAGCGTATCTAACTCAAGTTCATCATATGCGGTAATATCTCTTAATTCTTCAATATCAAACGGAGCAAGTCTTGCACCACATGAAATTAAAATCGACTTGGAAGTTTTGCCCGCCGCTAACTTAAATTTTTTGTATTGGCGTACTGCAAAATGGTTTGGCTTCGCTTTTTCCAATGCCTCAAACATCAAGTCCACAGGATTTTGGAAATCTTCATCATCTTCTCTGACTTCCATCGCATTGATAAATTCAATCAGCGTTGAGAAGTTCTGTTCTTCCACAGGTGCTTCATAATGGATATATCCAATCAAAGCACAATAGAGAAGCGTTTCTGCTTTCGTCCAAAATTCATCTCCTGCTTTTCCATCGCCTTTTGTATTGGTAATCAGTGTAGTTACCAATTTGAGAATATCCTTTTCAGAGTGGATATATGCGAATGGATTGTAGTGCATGGACTTCTTAAAATTGATAGTATTGAAGATTTTAATACGGTAATTGTTTTTAAGAAGAGCATTGCCACATTCGACTACAATACTTCCTTTCGGATCGGTTACCACATATGAACTGTGCATTTGAAGCAGATTCGGTTTAATCCAGAATCTTGTCTTACCGGAACCGGAACCACCTACAATCAATACATTTTTATTCCTCGCATTCTTCGGGTCTTTCGGTCTGTTACTCATCATAAGTCTTTCTGTTTTCGTGAGTATAATGTTATCTTCAAATTTTGGAGCTGTAAAAGGCTCAATATCTTTTGCATTACCCCAGCGAGCTGAACCATACTCCACTTTATGACGATACTTTTTTGCATTTTTACCTTTGAGATATACCGCAAGGTGAATGGCAGCACCGATACCGATTCCCACTAGCAAATCAAATGGATAAAGACTTGGAAGTGGATTTTCAAATGAAAAAGCAAGCGATACTGTTAGAAAAGACAACATCTTTTTCGAGCTATTTACTCCTTCCGCTATTCTCCAAGCTTCACCAAGATTAGTTGCCAATAAAGCGATTAAAATATATGGCACATTGAGTAGGAACAGTCTTTTTACATCTTTTCCTGTCATTTTCATAGGCTCTGCTCCTTATCTTTGTTTCTGACCTTTTTCGGTATACTCTTTACCTTTTCTTTCATCTGATTTAACTGTTTTAGGACACTCGGCTTCTTTTCTTTCTGCATTACAGAATAAAGATATTCCTTAAATGCCTTTGTCATGTCCTTACCGTTTTCAGCTTTAAAGAAAACCAAATACTTAGGTGGAGTTACCGAATCGTCCATCTTTATCTGATAATCAATACGGTGCTTCTTTGCAAATTTCTCAAATCCTGCAATATCTGTATCCGATATTTCAATATTAGATAACTGATTGCTTTCTTTCATCAAACTTGCGACTGTCTTTTTTTCTGTTTGTGTTTTTACGCCCTTACGATATTTAACCTCCTTTCGATGTCGTAGATAGGCATTAAATGCTCGTGCCAATGTTCTTGCTGTAAGCTTACTTGTGCTTACCGCTAGATTGACCGACCTGTTTTCAACTTCTTCCTGCATGATTCATCACCCCTTTCAAAGAGGAGGAAGGACTACTCTTTCTTTTTGCATTTACCTTCAATTTTCATAATGCCATCTAAAGTAGTTGTAACAATGTGGTATCTTTTTGCCATTGCAATATCTGTTTTTACCTGTTCATCTACTTCGCTTCCGCATACAACCACCAACCTACATCTTCTTAAAAGCTCCAAAGCCATATCTCGCTTATCTTTGTATTCCTGTGGAACACTGTCTTTTAGAAAATCGTTGTAGATAAGCTTCGGACAGATAGGGGAAAAGCCGGCGTCATAAATCTGTCTTGAATATTTTGTAGCTTCTTCCTTTGCTTCGTATGCGTTATCACTCCATGAAGCAGTAATAAATGCTAAAGGTCTAACCATAATTTTTTCCTCCTCACATATCACCAAGTTCCGGTGATTTCTTTATTTTCGGCTCAATCCCTTTTTCCGTTTCTTTTGACTTGATGGATTCTTTTGGAATTGGCAGTACCATCAGTCCTTTTCCCATCTTCACAAACATTTCCGGCTGATGAAACATCTCGGAGAACTTCTTCATCTGTTCCGGTGTCAGTGATCCAAAACTATCTTCTGTAAGTCCTGCTACAATAAACGGTCCGGCATAAATGTCATACACCTCGCCATCATCGCTACGCATAGCCCTGTTAAGTGGAAGTCCCAACAGCTTTCCTTCTTCGTTTAAGATAATTCCAACTTCTTCATCAAATGGATAAGTGACTTCAATACTGCCACCGACAGCTTCTTGTAAATCTTCAAGGTCTGTACCAATCTGAGTAGTTTTTGGATACTGTCCCGGTTCTACAAGAAGTACATCAATCTTATTAAGATTTAAGGAGTGTTCGTGTTCTGTCTTAAAATCAACACCGACAAAATCTTCGCTGTCTAAGATATATTCTGAATTGCTCCAAGCTACATTTACTTTTTCTTCGGCTTCTTCTCTTGAGGAAGCCTGTACCGTTACTGTTTTTTCTAATATTTCAGTAATCTTCACATCATATTCTTTCAAGTTATTCAACCTCCATTTCTTTGAAATAACAAAAGCGACCACTTACAAACTCTAAAGTTCATAAATAATCGATTCACTCTCCCATATTGGAATACAGGTTTCTTCAAGTTCATCAATAAGTTCTTCCGGTGGGAAGAATAAGTCCTCTCTTTTTTCTAATTTCTTAACGATTGTTCGATATTCGCTATCATAAGTTGCACCATCATCATGTGATACGGATACGCAATGGACAACTGCAAAGCTCATATCTTCCAAAAGCCATAGCTCCGTACTGTAGTTTGCAATCGTTTCATTATCTAATGTTGAACTTTCGATTTCTTTATAAATACGAATCGATCTTTGGTTAAATAATTCAGGACTTCTGTACTTAAATCCCATTTCAAAGCTGGAGTCCACCTTAAATTGATATACGGTTTCCGCTTTATCTCTTAAAGCCATAACTACATCGTGCAGACATAATCCATAATCTCCACCGAGTTCTTCTTCATCAAAAGCGTCATAATCACTTGGCTCATATAGATTAAAAATCCATCGAATCGCTTCAATCATTTTATCTTCTTTAAACATTTCTTTTTACCTCTCCATCTGATGTTGTCGTTTTTTCTGCCATGCCTCCAAAAGCTTAATGATTGTATCTTGCATTTGCTTTGGAGTATAGGACTTTGGAAAATATTTTTTAAGCACATCGTTTTTAAGTGTTACCTTATCAAGCTCTGATTTCTTTACCTCAGCCATAATCTCTTGCATGGTTTCTATGGTGCAGTTTCCATCTTGGCTTAACTTCTTAATACGCTGTGCCTGTGAAAGTGATGGAACATTCTGCTCCATATCCATCGCTTCAAGAAAATCTCTTTGTTCTTCTGGTTTTAAGAAAGATAATTCAACTGCCGGATTGAATGAGATTTTCTTTTCATCAACCATTGTTAGAAGTTCGGGGATAAGTTCTGTTAATCGAATATATCGTTGAACTTGTTTATAGCTTTCTCCTGTACCCTCTGCTACTTCTTCCATTGAACGAGCGAACTTTGGGACAACTTGTCCCAAAGTTAAATCAGAACGATGTCCTTGTCTTTTAACTGCGTCATATTTCATCTTGTAAGCATAAGCTCTCTCACTTGGCAATATCGTTTCTCTTTGAAGATTGGAATCCACCATTAAAATAATCGCTTCATCATCATTAAGATTTCTAACGATAACAGGTATTGTTTCAAGTCCTGCAAGCTCTGAAGCATGGTGTCTTCTGTGTCCTGATACCAATTCATACCCACCTTCTTCTCTTGGTCTTGCGATTGCCGGAGCAAGTACACCATACTGAGCTACACTTTCTACAGTTCTAAGCATTGATTCATCATCAACCACTCTAAACGGGTGATTCTTAAATGGGTGCAATTCATTAAGCGGAATGTTCTGTACCTTTTCAAGCTTTTTATCAGTACGGGTTTCTTCTGTTGAAAAAATATCATCGTAACTGGTCAAGCTGATGTTTGCGTTTTTTCTCGCCACTGTCTAACACCTCCTTCGTCAATTTTCTATATGCTTCTGCAACTTTTCCTTTTGGATCATGCTCGAAAATACTTTTGCCCTCAGCACTGATTTCCTCTGCACGAACCGAACGGGGAATATCTGCATTAAATACTTTGAGCTTTCCTCCATAGGTTTCTCGTATGAGATTGCTAATGTCCTTTGCATAATTGGTTCTGCTGTCTACCATAGTGAGCAAAATACCCTCAATCTTTAATTTGGGATTGATTTGCTTACGAACTTTATTGATGGTTTGAAGTAGCTGCTCCAATCCCTTTGCCGGAAGATATTGTGCCTGAACAGGAATCAGAACATTATCGGCTGCTGCAAGAGCATTGATGGTAAGCATTCCTAAGCTTGGCATACAATCAAGAAGCACATAATCATATTCTTTCTTTACCGTATCAAGATATTGTTTTAATATCGTTTCTCTGCTCATGGCATTTACAAGCGATACTTCAAGTCCTGATAATTCAATATTGGACGGAATCAAATCTACACCTTCTTTGTGGTGTAATACTCCTTCCTTGGGTTTTAAATCCTCATCTTGCATTACTTTCGTCATCAAAGTAGAAAGTGTAGGGTAAAGGTCATCCGGTTTTGGGTAGCCAAGACTGATAGTAAGACTTGCTTGTGGGTCTGTGTCTATAAGCAACACCCTTTTACCTGTATTAGCAATCCCAACTCCAAGATTCTCACAAGTTGTGGTTTTACCCGTACCGCCTTTTTGATTGACTACAGCAATGACTGTCGGTTTACTTGTCATTCAATTTTTCACTCCTTCCTAATCTCCATATAAATCGTGATTAACAAGCGTTGTATAATAGCTGTCGATGGTCTGCGTTGCATTGTAAATGGTTGTAAGAATATACTGTCTGATATTTTTAATCTTTGTAGTGTTTTCTAAAATACAATCCATTACAAACTGCATATGCTCATGTTCTAATTTCATCAATCTGCTTTTGACAATTTCCGCTGGCTTATCATCTCCACCAATACGAATTGTTTTTCGATGACTGCACAATGTGTCTGCCATAATTTCAAAGATTTCATCTAACATCTGTACATGATGTTTATACTGAATTGCTAAGGAATCATATTCTAATTTTTCTTTGAGATAAATTTCATAAGGATTATCCATTCCTATCTCTTCGAATGTCTTTTTCAGATTTTCCAGATAGATAAGATTGTCAGTATTATTTATTTCAATATTATTAAGCTCAGTATTATTACCATGTCGTTTTAACATTTCAAGAGAAGCATTTTTAACATCTCCAGAAGTGTCGTTTTGACATTTCAAGAAATGTCTTTCCACAGAATTTGGGACACCTGAAATGAAGTTCTTCACATAGATTAAATTCGGTTTCCCAAGACCTTGCCTTACTCGTTCTATCAATTCTGCTTTATTTTCAAGTTCTGATAGAAGTTGACCAGCTTTCTTATTGCCACACCCTAAATCTTCCATGATGTTCTCAATAGTGCAGATAACAAACACTCTTCCTTTTTCATCAATCCAACCATTCTTCGCTGATAGATTCATACGGTCAAGCAGAATTCCATACAAAAGTTTCGCTTCTGCTGATACGTTCCAAAACTTATCCTCTATGAATAAGATTTTAGGAACTCTGTAAAAAGCAAATTGATCTGCTTGTTGCCCGTAGAAATAATCAAATGCCATTGCTGTCATCACCGCCTTTGCGTAAGACCTTTTTCATACACCAACCAATACAAGGCGAGTGCCTACCATAAGGACAGTCATCACATTCACTTTTTTCCGTAGCTTCTTCTACCGTTTCGTAATAGCAGTTTTCTTTACCTAAGAAACAACACTTATTTTTTCCACACCAGAAATAGCAATAACGACACTCTTTCGGTTTGTACTCCGAAAATTTTGTTCCATACATTTTTTAACCTCCAATCTTCTTCTCTTATCGTTTTGTGGAAATAAAAATAGGACACTCACTTATCCAACTTGGATATAAGCAAACGTCCTATGTAAATGTAATATTTAATTTTGGGTAAAAAAATAACTCTCCGCCTTACTTCCAGCGAAAAGCTTCCATTCTACTATTTCTATTATGTTTTTATCTTCTTAAATTCCTTAAAAATCCTGAAAACCGCTTAAAATGGGCATTTATGCGATTAGTCCTAATAACTCACGCTCATTTGCCATAATAAAATCTGCTTTTAATGTTTTATGCAAATCATTAAAGAATGTATCTGCTTGATATGGACCAAAGTCTGCATCAATTCCTCGAATTGCCATATTCATTTTTGCCATTTTCCAAGTATCAGCGTTTGATTCTTGTCCGTAGACAGCAATATCTCCACGCTTTCCACTATGAGCCTGAATAAATTTAGCACTTTGTACGAACATACCACCTGATCCACAACAAGGGTCATAAACACGACAATTTGCAAAAGGTTTTAAAATAGCAACAATTGTCTTAACAATACTTGATGGTGTATAGAATTCACCACCTTTTACACCTTCATACGCTGCAAATTGCTGTATACAATATTCATAAGTTCTACCTAGTAAATCCTTATCATTTTCATCATCATTCATATGTATATGATTAGTAAAGATATCTACTACATCCCCTAAAACTCGCTTGTCCAAATCCGGACTTGCGTAGTTCTTAGGTAAAACATTTTTAAGAGCAGTATTTTCTTTTTCAATAGCTCTCATTGCGTTATCGATCGTTGTTCCAATTTCAGGAGTATGAGCAGAAGATGCTATTTTGCTCCAACGAGCTTCTTCTGGCACGAAAAAAACATTTTCCATTGCATATGCATCTCTGTCATCCTCAAATCCGTCGCCATCAGCTACCAATTCGTTATATCTTTTTTCAAAGGCATTAGATATATAGCGAAGGAAAATTAAACCAACTATAACCTTTCTGTATTCAGCTGCTGGAATATGCCCCCAAAGAACACAAGCAGCATCCCATATTTGTTTTTCAAACCCTATGTTTGCATTATTTTTTTCAGCCATTATTTTATCCTCCAATTATTCTTCAAATAATATTTCGCATACATCTTCAATATTGCAATCCAGTGTTTTACAAATCTTTGCAAGGACTTCTAATTGAACGGACTCATTCTTACCGAGTTTAGCCATTGCATTTGAAGAAATACCTGCTTCTTCACGCAGTTTAGTTTTATTTATATTCTTATCTATCATTAGTTTCCAAAGTTTGTTATACGAAATAGTCATCATATGCCTCCGTTCTTTTATAACAATTTTACTCATTATACCACTATTTTCTTTATTTTTCAATTTTATTTCATATATTACAATCCGATATTTAATTTCTCAACGAAACATCTTATTTTTCATTATTTGAAGAATAGGATGTTTTTATTTTTCTAATGAGAAATTAACACTTTTTAAATTATTTTTGTAATTTCACCCGTACGATTACCCACTCTCAGTCCAAACAAGTGAAGGGGTATATTTTCGTATCACGCAAAGCTATTTCATCTCAAATTTAAAAAATAATAAATATTTTTGCATTTAGGGTGAACAAAACACCTCTCCCAATCCCAAACAAGTGAAGGGACATTTCATTCGCAAATATATTCTCTTCAAACAACACAAAGAAAGGAGCGAAACAAATGAACTTTGAAATTACAAAAGCAAGCGAAGTCAAAGTACGCAAAGTGGAATGGTTATGGTATCCATTTATCCCTTTTGGCAAGGTTACAGTCATTCAAGGGGACGCAGGTGATGGTAAAAGTACGTTCATTCTAAAACTTGCAGCAATGCTTACAAATGGTGAACCAATGCCCTTTACCGACGGAAACAACCTTGAACCAATGAATGTGATTTATCAGTCAACCGAAGATGATGCAGATGATACGATAGTTCCTCGTTTTATTTCAGCTGGTGGTAATACCGAAAAGCTATTATTCATCAACGAAAAAGAGCATTATCTTAGCTTTTCTGATGAACGATTGTTAGAAGCTATAAGAGCAACTAAAGCAAAACTTATCATCCTTGATCCATTGTCTGCTTATATTGGTGAATCAACTTCTATTAACTCTGCCAACGGAGTAAGAAGTCAGTTTAGACCACTTATTGACATTGCCAAAGAACAAGGCTGTGCCATTGTGATTGTTCATCATATGAATAAAGCAATGGGTCAAAAAGCCGTAAATAGAGCCGTTGGATCTGTTGATATTGTCGGTGCTGCTAGAAGTGTTTTAATGGTGGCTCGCACCGATAAAGAACGACCAAATGAACGCATTTTAGTACAGGTCAAAAGCAATCTTTCTCCTACCGGTTCTGCCATTGTTTTTAGTCTTAGTGAAAATGGCATTGAATGGATAGAAGAAA